>NZ_CM001403.1:3428257-3738222 GCF_000166195.2 Mucilaginibacter paludis DSM 18603 | reverse complement strand
TTAGAAAACTATTTTCAAGGTTATTCAGCCATTTGTTACTGGCGCTATTTGGCCGTTTTGGTAAAGAGCTAAATGCAGCAGTTTTTGTTGACCTGCTGATTAAACCTGTTCAGTTTTTTATCAGTCTATGGCTCATTTACCTGGCTGTAAATCAATTAAATTATCCCTTAAACGAGGCCATTTATAGCCGATCAAAGCTTGTTAATAAAGCAGAAGTTATCAATACCATCACGCTTATCCAGGTAATTGATAAACTGTTTTTATTGTTGATGATCATTTCATTATTCTGGATCGCCCTGCGTATTGTTGATTTTATAGCACATGTATTTGCTTACCGGGCATCCATAACAGCATCTAAAGAAGACGACCAGTTAGTGCCGTTTGTTAAGGAGTTAGTTAAAATAACCACCGTTAGCATCGCTTTTTTTGTGATACTGGGATATGTTTTCGAGATTAATGTTTTAACGTTGATTACCGGCCTGGGTATTGGCGGTATAGCCATTGCGCTTGCTGCCAAAGAGAGTTTGGAGAACCTGCTGGGCTCGTTCACTATTTTTGTGGATAGGCCCTTTATTGTGGGCGATTTTGTAAAAGTGAATGGTATTGAAGGTACGGTTGAGAAAGTAGGTTTCAGAAGCACACGTATACGTACAGCCGAGAAAAGCCTGGTTACTATGCCCAATAAAAAGATGATTGATACACCGCTCGAAAACATGACGGTGCGAAACTACCGGCGGATTAAATTTGATATAGGCCTAACCTATAATACCCCGATACAAGAGATCAGGGTTATAGCTCAAAAAATCACTGATTACATTAACGAACACCCCAAAACAAATAACGATGCCATTGTCACGTTTGAGAATTTTGGAAGTTCGTCGTTAGATTTGCAGGTATTGTATTACATCGAAATGATGGATTATAATCCCTATTTGAAGATTAAGGAAGAAATAAACTTCAAAATAATCGAAATAGTTCAGCAAAGCAGCGGCGATTTTGCCTTCCCAACTCAAACGGTTATTCATCAGTACGATGCGCCGGCCGGTGGTACCGAATCTCAATAAGTGTAGCTTCAGATAATTTGTACACCCATAAAAAAAGTGCCTTGGACTTAACCAAGGCACTTTTTTTATCAAGTTGCTTGTTACTATTCTTTTTTGCCTATGCCCAAAAAGCCTCTACGTTTTTTCTTTGTAGTGGTATCTGACACCGCTTTTTTGGCTTTTTCAATCGAATCCTTTTTTGCCTGGGCAGCCTTTTGTTTCTTTTTGAAGAAGCCCTTTAGCAGAAAATTACTTTGGGCCGCTTTTAAATCTTCATTAAGCGTCCCTGTGGTTGTTTTTACAGAACTCATGGTTTTTTTAGCTTCACTTACCGTGTGCTCCATATCCTTGGCCATTTTATCGTTATTTAATAAGCGCCCTATACTTCCTTTACCCTGGTTAACTTTCCCTACAATTTCGGATAAGTCGCCGGTAAGGGTTGCCGCGTTATCAATAATCTTAGTGGCCCTGGCAATCAGTTTATCAGTATCAAAAGGAGGCACGGTAGCTAATTGTTGTCCTTCCTGGGCGATTTGGGTTGTGGTTGCACCGCCCGGTGAAATAGTGATCAGCTTATCACCGATGAAGCCATCAGTACCTATGGAAAGTTTAGCATCCGTTTTAACAAACTTTTGAACGCTTGTATTCAACGTAAGATCTACCCGGACTGAAGTATCCGTCAGGATCTGGATCCCCTCTACAACGCCCACGTTAATACCAGCCAGCCGTACGTTGTTACCAACCTGTAAGCCGCCCACGTTTTTAAACACCCCATGTACCCGGTATGTTGAACTAAACAAATTTTTCTGGCTTCCTATTAAAAATATGGCTACAAACAGGATCAATATTCCGATGGCTGTGAATATCCCTATTTTTAGTTTCTGTCCGGTAGTGGTTTTCATGTTATTTATTTAAAAAATGATCTTACAAATTCTGACTCTGATTTTTCAAGTTCCTGGTACGTTCCCTCAGCAACATATTCCCCATCCTGCAACACCAGGATACGGTCGGCGGTTATTTGGGCGCATTCCATATCGTGAGTAATAATAATGGATGAAGTTTTATACTTTTTCTGCATCTGCAGTATCAACTCGCTTATTTCGCGCGAAGTAATAGGGTCAAGCCCTGTAGTAGGTTCATCATAAAGCATTATCTCTGGTTTTACTATCAAGGTGCGTGCCAGTCCAATCCGTTTACGCATACCGCCTGATAAATCAGAAGGCATTTTATCTATCGCGTCGGCTAATCCTACAGATTCCAGCACATCATTAACCCCCTGGTCTAATTCGGCCTGGTCATGCTGTTTTAGTACCCTAATTAATGGAAACTCCAAATTATCGCGCACACTCATAGAATCATACAATGCGCCGCTCTGAAAAAGGAAGCCCACTTTGGTACGAAGTTCCTTTAACTGAACCGAATCCATTTCTGAAACCTCATCTCCAAACACCTTGCACTCACCCTCGTCCTGGGTTAATAAACCTACAATACATTTGATAGTAACTGATTTACCCGAACCGGAACGACCTAATACAACCAGGTTCTCACCCCGTTTTAAAGTGAGGTTGATGTTCTTTAATATTTCTTTTGAGCCGAATCCCTTTTTTAGATTCTTAATTTCGATAACCAACTCATCACCGTTGCCGACAGATTTTTCATCTGCAGATTTTACTATTTTTTCAGGCTGTTCTTTTATTTTTTCGTCTTTTTCCATTGCTTAATAAAAAAATAATTGGGTGATCTGAACGGCAATAACATCTAAAAAGAAGATCCATAAGGAAGCGCTTACAACGGCCGAATTAGCGGCAATACCCACACTTTCGGTACCTCTGTTGGAGTTAAAGCCTTTATAACAACCTATAAACCCTACCGCAAACCCAAAAAACACGGTTTTAATTACTGCGGGCAATAAATCGCTAAAATCAACAGAGCTAACACACTTATTAAAATACAGTTGCCAACTGGTATGATCGGCAAAATGCACGGCTAAAAATCCGCCAAAAAGGCCAAGGACATCGCCCATCAGGGTTAATATCGGTATCATAATGGTAGTGGCCAATATCCGGGTAACTACCAGGTATTGCATTGGGTTTGCTCCCGAAACTTCCATAGCATCAATTTGCTCTGTCACCTTCATACTCCCCAGTTCGGCACCAATGCCTGATGATATCTTACCTGCGCAAATAATAGCTGTGATAACCGGACCTATCTCGCGTATAATGGACACACATACCATGAAGGGCAACATGCTGCTCGCTCCAAATTTAACCAGTGTAGGGCGCGATTGAAGGGTTAAAACAACCCCCATGATGAATGACGTAATACCAACCAGGGTGATTGACCTGTAACCTATTTCATAACATTGGCGAACAAATTCAGACCATTCGAAACCGCCTGTAAAAAGATTCCTGAAAAAACCGGTAAAAAAGGTGGCCTGCTCACCCACTTCTTCCATCAACTTCTTCCATCCTGTTAATTCTTGTTCTGCCATGTGTTTAATCAATTTATTATCCTTACAACAAATTTAATGCGTATTGTTTGCGCAAACCTCCGATTTCCAATTATATAAGGGATCGTCTTTATTAGCAGGCGGCTATCCGGCCAGTCATCAAGAAGATAGATTAGCTATAATTCAGGTGAGCTTGCGGTTATAAACATCTTACATTTATAATTGTTTGGTAACCTGATAACTTAGTTTTATACGAAGTATGTCATTGGCATTACACGTCAACCATTTAAGTATCATCGGTCAATTTAAAAATCCGTACTTTTGCAAAAATTTTGTTAATAATGTTGAAAAAGGCAGTTATTGTTGGAGCAAGTGGACTAATTGGCGGGGAACTGCTGAATATTCTATTGCAAAATACTGACTACCAAGAAGTTATATCCATATCACGAAAAGAATTACCTATCAATCATACTAAATTGGTACAGTTAGTGATCAGCTTTGATGAACTTGATAAGTGGTCGGCATCCATCAACGGACATGTTTTATTTTGTTGCTTAGGCACAACAGCCAAAAAAACACCCGATTTAATCGAATACCGCAAAATAGATCATGATCACCCGGTTAAACTTGCTCAGTTGGCACACCTTAACGGCATTAAACAATATCATTTAGTTTCGGCTCTTGGAGCAAACGCCAACTCAGCTGGCTTTTACCTTAAAACAAAGGGAGAAACTGAACGCGATATTGAAAAAATACCATTTAAAACCGTTCAAATTTATCAACCTTCATTATTAACCGGCAATCGTCAGGAAAAAAGATTAATGGAACGCATTGCCATAGCAGCAATGAAAGTAATTGATCCGTTATTAATTGGCGGATTATCGAAATACAGAAGCATCCCTGCAATTACGGTTGCCAGGGCCATGTTTAAACAATCATTAAAAAACGAGGTGGGCATATTTATCCATCCTTCAGATAAAATAAAACAATTAGCGTGAGTACGTATATTTCAGCAGAAAATCTTGGCCATTCATTTAATGATACCTGGCTATTTCGTCAATTAACGTTTGGTATTAACCGCGGCCGAAGGGTTGCCCTGGTAGGTGTAAACGGTGCAGGTAAATCAACCCTGTTAAAATTATTAGCCGGAAAGTTTTTACCAGTAGAGGGCAAAGTAGTTAGAAGCAAAGAGCTCAAGCTGGGCTACCTGGAGCAGGATCCTCAATTTGTAAAGGGAGCTACCATCAGCGATTTTATATTTCAATCAGATAACATCCAACAACAATTAATCAGGCAATATGAAGAGTTGTTAGAGAATGATCCTGAAAACTACAAAGCTATAGAAAAGGTAACTGAGGAAATTAGCAACCTGGAGGCATGGGAGTATGAGCACAAAATTAAAACTATTTTGGGTCGGCTGGATATCCATCACCTGGAACAAAAAATAGAAACCCTTTCTGGCGGACAAAAGAAGAGGTTAGCATTAGCACAATTATTGATTGCAGATCCGGAGATATATGTTTTAGATGAGCCAACCAACCATTTAGATATCGACACGATAGAATGGTTAGAAAGTTTATTAACAGAAAGAAATAAAACCATTTTGCTGGTTACTCACGACCGGTACTTCTTAGATAATATCTGCAACGAGATCATCGAGATTGACCGTGGTAAGATTAACAACTATTCGGGCAGTTATTTATATTATCTCGAAAAAAAGGCCGACCGTGAGGCAGCCGAAACAGCACAGTTTGCAAAAAACTCTAACTTATTACGCAAAGAATTAGATTGGATGCGCAGGCAACCACAAGCCCGCGGTACCAAATCAAAAGCACGTATTGATGCCTTTTACGACCTGGAAGAAAAAACCAAAGATGGAGGGCCTAAAGAAAAGGTACAGTTAAGCCTAAAATCGGCAAGGCAGGGTAATAAGATTATGGAGATTGAACATTTAAGCAAAGGCTTTGATGGACGAATCCTTATTGATGATTTTAGCTATACTTTTAAGAAAGGCGACCGTATAGGCTTAGCGGGTAAAAACGGAACAGGCAAATCAACCTATCTTAACATTATTACCGGATCATTACAACCCGACAAGGGCAAGGTAGATAAAGGTGAAACAACAGTAATGGGTTATTTCCATCAGAGCGGTATTACATTTAAAGATAACGAACGCGTGATTGACGTAGTTAAAAACGTTGCCGAATTTATCACGATGGCTGATGGCAAAACGATAACTGCTTCAAATCTGCTTACCCAATTCCTCTTCCCTCCTGCCAAGCAGTACGGTTTTATATCGAACCTGAGCGGTGGCGAAAAGAAAAGGCTGCAATTAATGCATATCCTGATGATGAATCCGAACTTTTTGATTCTGGATGAGCCCACCAATGATTTGGATATAGATACCTTAAACGTATTAGAAGAATTTTTAATAGGTTATGCCGGTGTATTGGTATTAGTTACCCACGATAGGTATTTATTGGACAAGTTAACCGATCAGCTTTTTATATTAGAAGGCAATGGTAAAGTCCGGATATACAATGGCAACTACTCTTCCTATCGCATTGAACAGGAAGAAATAAAAGCTGATGCCAAAAAAGCCTCAAAAGCAATAGCAGCACAGCCCGCCGTAGCGCAAAGCCCTGCACCTAAGAAGAGCAAACTGGGTTTTAAAGAACAAAAAGAGCTTCAGGACCTTGAAAAAGATATAGCTCATTTAGAACAAGAAATCAAATCATTTACCGTTCAATTAAATTCAGGAATAACCAGTCACGAAGAACTGGCTTATCTGGCTGATAAGATACAAGATATGAATGATTCATTAAATGAAAAAACCTTTCGTTGGCTTGAATTAACAGAACTAAACGAAGCATGAAGTTATCAGATATTATAGCATCTGTAGGCGTAATTATATTACTAATAGCTTTCTTTCTTAATCTCAACCAAAAGATAAAGTCGGATAGCAAGTTATACATTTGGTGTAATATCATAGGTGCCGGAATGAACTGTTATGCCTCTTATATGATTAGCTTCTACCCTTTTTTTGTATTGGAAGCCATATGGACTGGTGTAGCTATATTCTCGTTATTTAAGAATGTTCCACGTGGAACATCGAATGATTAATTGTAAACTAATTTAAATGTTCCACGTGGAACATTCCATAAACAATGTTTAAAAAGTATAATGTAATTGTAGTGGGTGCCGGACATGCCGGGTGCGAGGCAGCAGCAGCAGCAGCTAACCTTGGCTCATCGGTATTGCTCATTACCATGAATATGGGTACCATTGCACAGATGAGCTGCAACCCGGCTATGGGTGGCGTAGCCAAGGGACAAATAGTGCGCGAAATAGATGCGTTGGGCGGATACTCGGGTATTATATCGGATAAAACAAGCATCCAATTCAGGATGCTCAACTTATCAAAGGGACCGGCGATGTGGAGCCCAAGAACTCAAAACGATAGAATGCGCTTTGCAGAAGAATGGAGGTTAGCCTTAGAAAGAACACCCAATGTAGACTTTTGGCAAGATACAGTTACTTCGTTATTGATAAAGGGCAATACAGTTTCGGGTGTTAAAACATCCTTAGGGGTTGAGATAGAATCGGACGCGGTGGTGTTAACTAACGGTACATTTTTAAATGGAGTGATCCATATTGGCGAAAAGAAATTTGGCGGAGGCCGCACCGGCGAGAAAGCTGCCACCGGTTTAACAGAACAATTGGTTACTTTAGGCTTTGAAGCGGGACGTATGAAAACCGGAACTCCACCACGCGTTGACGGAAGATCGTTAAACTATACGTTGATGGAAGAGCAGTGGGGCGATGAAAAACGCGGTCGTTTCTCGTATACCGATGTGAAGCTGATGGAAGAGCAGCGTTGTTGCTGGATTACTTATACCAACAACAAAGTACACGAAACTCTGAAGGAAGGGTTTGAAAAATCGCCGATGTTTACCGGCAGAATCAAAGGTTTAGGCCCAAGATACTGCCCATCTATTGAGGATAAAATCAACCGTTTTGCAGAGCGCGACAGGCATCAGATTTTTGTTGAACCAGAAGGTGCGCATACTGTTGAGATATACGTTAATGGTTTTTCAACCTCTTTACCCGAAGATGTACAATACAAAGCTTTAATACAAATTCCAGGATTTGAAAATGTACGCATGTTTAGACCCGGTTATGCCATCGAGTACGACTACTTCCCTCCTATCCAGCTCGGCTTAACTTTAGAAACGAAACTCATTTCAAACTTGTTTTTCGCAGGTCAGATTAACGGTACAACAGGTTACGAAGAAGCAGCATCACAGGGATTAATTGCTGGTATCAACGCTCACCAAAAAGTACACGATAAACATGAACTGATTATGAAAAGATCAGAATCATACATTGGTGTATTGATAGATGATTTGGTAACTAAAGGTACCGAGGAACCTTACCGTATGTTTACATCAAGGGCAGAGCATCGCTTACTATTAAGACAGGACAACGCCGATATACGTTTAAGCCCTATTGGTTTTAACTTAGGTTTAATCAGTCAGGAAAGATTAGATAAGGTAAATCAAAAAATCACCAACTCTGATGTAATCGTCAACTTTGTTAAAAATAAATCCATCGATGCCTCGGATGTAAATTCGTTATTGGAAGAATTAGGTACCAGTCCGCTAAATCAAAATGTAAAAATGGTAAGTTTGATAGGCAGGCCGCAAGTAGGATTTAACGATTTAAGAAAAGTTGACCAATCGTTAAACGACCTATTGGCAAATTACGACAACGAAACTGTTGAGCAGGCAGAAATCAAAATAAAATATGAAAGTTATTTTGAGAAAGAAATGGACATTGTAAACCGGATGAAAAAAATGGAGGATAAAGAAATTAACCCCGAATTCAATTATCATCAGTTGGTATCCTTGTCAAAAGAAGCCCGCGAAAAACTGATGCGTATTAAACCACGCACGTTAGGTCAGGCTTCGCGCATTTCGGGAGTGTCGCCATCGGATATTTCGGTTTTAATGGTTCATGTGAGCAGATAAAGATGTAAATTGTTTATTTTCAATACTTTATAAAAAATTACATTAAAGCCAATATTTTTAAATTTTAATAGTACGGTTCATTAAAATACAAAAGTGTCTTATAACGCCTAAAAATGACCTTAAATAAAAAATCGCCTTTTTCAGCTCAAAATTTACTGCTATTGATACCTGTTTTGATCATTTTTGGCTGTGCAAGTATACAAAGACCAATGGGTGGCCCCCGCGATAAAACTCCGCCAAAAGTTTTAAAGTCGACACCTGTAAATCCGACACGTAATTTTGTTGCAAAAACTATCCAGATAGATTTTGACGAATATTTTAAACTTAATAATGTTTACCAGGAAATTACTGTTAGCCCGGATATGGTAAAGGCACCTGAGTACAACATCAAACAAAAAAGTTTAGTAATTAAATTAAAAGATACTTTATCAAAAAACACAACTTATGTTATCAATTTCGGTAAGGCTATTGTTGATGTAACGGAAGGAAACATTCTTAAAAATTTTACTTATGTTTTTTCAACCGGCCAACACATTGATTCGCTCAACGTTTCTGGGATGGTGAGTAATAACCAGCAAGGGAAAGAAAAGGATGTAACTGTTATGCTTATTCCGCTCAAACAGGATTCAATTTATTTCGGAAAAAAGAAGCCGGCAATTTATACCACTACAGACACAGCAGGTAATTTTAAATTAAGCAATTTGCACGACGGGGATTATAAAATTTATGCGCTGAAAGAAACCGGCCCGAATAAAATTTATGATAATGAAGAGGAACTCATTGGTTTCACCAAAAATATCATCCACTTAAAAAAAGATACAGCCAATATTCAACTGGTTCTATTTAAACAGATACCTGCCAAATTACGGCCGTTGGATAGAAAAATTGATCAGGACGGCAAATTATTATTCACCTTTAATAAAGGGATAGATAATCCTGGCGTTAAAATTTTAACACCGGCATTGGACGCTGAAAAAATAGTAGAATTTAGTAAAAAAGCCGATACTGCCACTATCTATTTAAAAACCCTGACTTTCGATTCTGTTAAGGTATCCTTTTTATCAGGGGATAAACCTTTAGACACTATTACCTTACGCAGGGGGCAAAGGGAAACCTATAAACGTAAGGTAACCCTGGATTATAATCTGAGTTCCGAAAAATTAAGACCCGGCACAGAGTTATTAATCAAAGCCAGCTATCCGATAGAAAATATAGACCCTACAAGGATTACATTAACAGAAGACTCGGTGGAAGTAAATGACTTTAATTTTCAACGTGACGTAAACGACGCCAAAAAATTTACCGTTAAATACAAATGGCGGCCTGGTAAGCAGTATAATTTGGCATTTAATGAGGGCACATTTACTACCATATATGGTGATAAAAATACCCGCCTGGTGAAACACTTTGAGCTTGAAAAACCTGAGAGTTTCGGTATGTTCACCCTTAGAATGACTGTACCGGATACCGGGCAATACGTGGTTCAATTGTTAAATTCAAACGATATAGAGCTCCGTAGTGATATCATTACCAAAAACACATCGCTGGTATACAAAAATTTTTATACAGGTAAATACCACCTTAAAGTAATTTACGATGCCAACCACAACGGAAAATGGGATACCGGTAGCATTAAAAAGTTGACGCAACCAGAAAATATCTGGATTTATAAAAAAGATATCACTTTAAGACCAAACTGGGAAGACACTATAGATATTGAAATACCAAAAGAAATCAGGCATCCTTAAACCAACTGGAGTACATAATGTAATTATTGGGTAAACGTTTAAGCATTTCGCGCTGTTCGTCGGTTATCGGTTTGATTTTCTTTGCAGGAGTTCCTGCGTATAAATAACCCGATTCGCATACGGTATTCTCCAGCACAACAGACCCTGCCCCTATAATAACAAATTCCTGAACATCGGCATGATCCATTACAATAGCACCCATGCCCACCAACACATTATTGTGCAGCCTACAGCCATGAACCAAAGCGTTATGGCCTATTGATACATTGTGGCCAATGGTTGTAGCAGCGCGCAGATAAGTAGCATGTATTACAGCGCCATCTTGTATATTGGTATTATGACCAATAGTAATGGTATTAACATCGCCACGTATCACAGCATTAAACCAAACGGAACAATTATCGCCCATAATCACATCGCCAACTATGGTTGCATTTTCGGCAATGAAACAATCATTTCCCCATGTTGGATTTTTATCGTTTACCGGTAATATAAGTGGCATTATTTTATTTAATTTTTATAATTTAGTGCATTAATTAAGCGGGAATAGCTCAGCTGGTAGAGCATCAGTTTCCCAAACTGAAGGCCGTGGGTTCGAATCCCGTTTCCCGCTCTTTAATTACATTATTTACCTCAATACAGTATCCTCTACTATTCCCTGATGTTCCGGATAATCGGTAGTAAAATGTAGTCCCCTACTCTCTTTACGCAGCATGGCCGACTTTACAACAATGTATGATACCTGGATCAGGTTACGCAATTCACACAGCTTAACAGATAATTTGGTTTTCTTATAAAAATCTTCTGTTTCTTCGTACAATAAACCTAATCGCCGCATGGCCCTTTCAAGCCGGAAATCTGAACGTACAATGCCCACATAATCATTCATCAACTTTTGCATTTCGCGTATGTTGTGGGTAACCAGGATATCCTCATTTAAAAGTTGAACGCCTTTCTCATCCCAATCGGGTATGTTATCGGGTATAACGTTGCTTTCAAATTGTTTAACGGCATCTTCATAAATACGATGGGCAAATACCAAAGCCTCTAATAACGAATTAGAAGCCAGCCTATTAGCCCCATGTAAGCCAGTTGAAGAACACTCGCCGCAGGCATACAATCTTCTGATAGAGGATCTGCCGTCATGATCAACCATTACCCCACCACACATATAATGGCAAGCCGGCGAAACCGGGATCATATCCCTGGTCATGTCGATACCAATATCCAAACATTTAGCATAAATATTAGGAAAATGAGCCAGTATATCGGCCTTATTGCGATGACGAATATCCAGGTAAACAAAATCCTCACCTGATTTTTTAATTTCATTATCAATGGCCCGGGCTACAATATCCCTTGGTGCCAATGATTTACGCGGATCATACTCCTGCATAAATTCTTCGCCGTTGCGCCTCTTCAACACACCGCCAAAACCGCGTACCGCTTCCGAAATTAAAAAAGAGGGATATTCGCCCGGGTTATACAAAGCCGTAGGATGAAATTGAATAAATTCCATATTTCTAACTTTTCCCTTAGCCCTGTAAACCATCGCTACACCATCGCCTGTAGCTATTGTAGGGTTGGTAGTTATCGAATAAATATGGCCAGCCCCACCAGAAGCCATTACTGTTACCTTAGAGAGGATTTTTTCAACAGAGTTGGTTTCAGTATTAAAGGCATAGATACCATAAGTGGTAATATCCGACGATGACTTATCTACAAATTCACCCAAATGGTGTTGAGTAATTAAATCAACAGCAAAATAATGTGTCAATATCTCAATATTAGGATTTTGATGGATCTGCTCAAGTAAAGCCCTTTCAATTTCAAAACCTGTGATATCCTTATAATGTAACACCCTGAATTCGGAGTGGCCCCCCTCCTTAGCCAGGTCAAAAAGACCTTTATTGGTCTTATCAAAATTGGTTCCGTAGTCAATAATCTCTTGTATCCGTTCAGGTCCCTCCTTCACTACAATTTCCACAACCTCTTTATCACATAAGCCGTCGCCTGCTATCAGGGTATCTTCAATGTGTTTTTCAAAAGAATCCTCTTTTTTATCCACAACCACCGCAACACCTCCCTGGGCATACTTAGTGTTAGATTCATCCTCGTTACTCTTTGTAACTATCAGTACCTTACCATGCTTTGCAGCCTTAAGGGCAAAACTCAGCCCGGCTATACCCGACCCGATCACTAAGAAATCAACACTCCTGGTCATATAAAATCAATAAAACGTTTAAAAATAAGCAATATGTTAATAACCCTTATAAAGATGTTAATTTTGTGTCTGTAAAAAAGTAAAAAAAAGTAAAATAGTGGATAAGTGTTGAAAACCATCAAAAATTATAAAACTTGTATCTAAATTTTAAGCCACTTAACCCGAGTAATTAACATTTTTACACACAAGAATTAATTAACATAAAAGTTTGTGATTATTTATTTGCAAAATAAAACGATCAGTTAATCAGTCAGATAAAGTCAATTTTATATTAATAAAATGTTAATAAATAATTACAATCTATTTTAAAAAAGAAAAATGACATTACTTTTTAACAAAACTAACACACTAATAAACTATAATATATTTTACTTAAAAAGTAATTGTTATTTATTGTAACGTTGATAATGGATACATTTGAAGAAATGAAAACGATGGGTTTTGTAGACGAAGAAATTGATCCGGCACTCGATCTGTTCGACGAAATAGAAAAGTTAAAAAAACAAAAAAATGCAGTGTTGCTGGCTCATTACTACCAGGAACCTGATATTCAGGATGTTGCAGACTATATTGGAGATAGTTTAGGGCTATCACAACAAGCAGCTAAAACTGACGCAGATATTATTGTTTTTGCCGGTGTGCATTTTATGGCCGAAACAGCCAAGATTTTATCGCCCAATAAAAAAGTTTTGCTGCCCGATTTAAAGGCAGGCTGCTCATTGGCTGATAGTTGTCCGCCGCATTTATTTAAAAAGTTTAAGGAGCAATATCCAGATCACCTGGTAATCACTTATGTAAACTGTACGGCCGAATTAAAAGCTTTAAGTGATATTGTTTGTACATCAAGTAACGCTGTACAAATTGTGGAAAGCTTGCCGAAAGATCAGAAGATCATCTTCGGCCCGGATAAAAACTTAGGCAGGTACGTGGCTAAAAAAACCGGTCGTGATCTGGTTTTATGGAACGGAGCCTGTATGGTGCATGAGATTTTTTCGAGGGAGAAGATCACCAAGCTCAAATCGCGCTACCCGGAAGCTAAATTATTGGCTCACCCCGAGTGTGAGGATGTGATTTTAGAAATGGCCGATTATATAGGCTCAACCACAGGCTTGTTAAAATACAGCACCAATAGCCCAGCCAGTGAGTTTATTGTAGCAACAGAATCGGGCATTATACACCAGATGCAAAAGGATAACCCTTTTAAAACTTTTATCCCTGCACCTCCTAATAACAATTGTGCTTGCAACGATTGCCCGCACATGAAACGGAATACGCTTGAAAAGTTATACCTGTGTATGAAAAATGAGTGGCCTGAAATTACAGTACCGGCTGATATCATTGTAAGAGCTGTTAAACCAATTGAAAGAATGCTTGAAATTTCGGCTTCGCTGGGATTATGATTGATTAGGTAATTATGATTGCACCGATTTAGTGATTGATTACACCGATTAATTTTTAAATTGATTTAGCTGATAGGATGGTTTTGAGTTGATTTTAAATTGAGTAAATTCCATTAAAGTCTGTGAAATCATTTGCATATCTGTTAAATAAAAAAAAAATCGGTGAAATCCCAAATAAAAAATCGGTGAAATCTAAAAAATAAGATATGTTTGATAATAAAGAAAAAACGGAAATAGCGCGCTTAGGTGAATTTGGCTTGATAGATCATTTAACCAAAAATATTAAATTGACCCATGCCAGCACTATAAAGGGTGCGGGCGATGATGCCGCTGTTTTGGATTTTAAAGATAAAAAAATATTGGTATCAACCGATATGCTGCTGGAGGGCATCCATTTTGATTTGGCTTACTGCCCGCTAAAGCATTTGGGTTATAAAGCCATACAGGTTAACCTGAGTGATATTTATGCCATGAATGGCACGGCTACCCAGGTAACCGTATCCCTCGGATTTTCGAGCAAATTTCCGTTAGAAGCCGTTGAAGAGCTTTACGATGGCATGTTGCTGGCCTGCGAAAAATATAAAATAGACTTAATTGGCGGCGATACCACATCATCAAAACAAGGTTTGGTAATTAGCATAACCAGTATTGGCTATGCCGATGAAAAGGATATTGTATACCGTGATACAGCTCAGGAAGGTGATTTATTATGTGTATCCGGCGATTTAGGGGGTGCTTATACCGGTTTACAATTGCTGGAACGCGAAAAACTGGTTTACCTGGAAAACCCTAACGTGCAGCCGGATTTGGAAGGTAAAGATTATATTATAGAACGCCAGTTAAAACCTGAAGCACGGTGGGATATTGTTGAACTATTGAGAGACATTAACGTAGTACCAACATCAATGATTGATGTATCAGATGGTTTGGCATCGGAGGTTTTACATATTTGTAAAAAAAGTAACAAGGGCTGTAACGTGTATGAGGAAAAAATACCTATCGACCCGATGACCTACGATACCGCCCGCGAATTTAACCTCGACCCTACTGTTTGCGCACTAAGTGGCGGCGAAGATTATGAACTGCTTTTTACCATCAAACAAGCCGATTACGATAAAATTAAATTTAATACCGACATCAGTGTTATTGGCCATATAACAGAAGCTTCTGCCGGTTGTAATTTAATAACTAAGAGCGGTAACGTACATGAATTAAAGGCCCAGGGTTGGAATGCTTTTAAAGAGTAAAGTACAAGCTAACAATCTTAATATTTATTTAAAACAAACTACCTATATAGCAAATAAAATATTTGTTATGTTTATGGAAATATTATTGTCATGAAAAAAACATTAACTGTATTATTCTTTTTTGTGTTAGTATACAGCGAGTTAAGAGCACAAAAAGAAGTTGTTTTTAAATTAAAAATTTTACCTAACAAAAATTATTCATCTGTTATAAAAATGGATATGAATATGGAAATGAATATGGTTGGCGATAGTGTTTTTTTAGACCAGGTAAAAAAAAGCGGGCAAACATTTCCAATGTTGATGACAATGCAACTGGGCTATAACTCAAATGTTAAAACCAAGACCGCCAATTTGCAAAAAGAAGTTCCTTTTGTGATGAATATTCAATCGTTGCCATCTAAAATGATTATTAATGGTAAAGAAAATGATACTGCTATACCCGCTACAAATCAAACCTTTTACGGTGCTTATACCAGTGAAATGAAAACCAAAATAGACTCGATACCGGGCAAGGTAATGGATGAAAACTTAAAAGAATCTGTTATAAAAATGGTAGAGGGTATACAGGCAAATATTAAATTTCCAGAAAAACCTTTAAAAATAGGAGATACTTTTTTACAGGATGTGCCTATGGAGATACCTTTGGGAGGTATGTCGGCTAAAATTGTATGTAAAACCACTTATAAACTGATATCTATTGCAAATAACAAGGCCAATTTTGATTTAAAATATGTGATGCAGATGGATGCGTCAGGTCAAAATATGTCGTTAGATATGTCGGGCAGTGGCGATGGAAAATTTATTTACGACATGATTAGCAGCTATCCGGTTAATATGGTTAACAACATGAGCATGACTTATGCCATGGTGATGCCGCAATCAGATAAAGTAAAGATGAATGGCAAAGCCAAAATGGTGATGAGCAATCAAACTACCGTAGACGCAGCAAAATAGACCGTTCTAATCTGTTGATTGGTTAAGATATTTTTGATCAATCTGTTTATCAGCTTTAGCGCCCAGTTTTTTTATTTTATCCGACGTAGTCATTAAGTTACCACGGCCGGTTGATAGCTTATTCAGGGCCTTATCGTAATTATCCTGGGTTGATTTGATGCTTTTGCCGATGCCTTCCATGTCGGTAACAAAGCCTGCAAATTTATCATACATTTCGCCGCTTAAACGGGCAATTTCCAATACATTGCGGTTTTGCCTTTCCTGCTTCCATATACTGGCTATGGTGCGTAAGGTTGCCAATAAGGTTGAAGGGCTTACAATAACTACTTTTTTATCCCAGGCATAATTAAATAATTCGGCATCTAATTGTACCGCTATACTGAATGATGATTCGATGGGTACAAAAAGTAAAACAAAATCGGGCGAATTGATCTGGTACAGATCATGATATTTTTTTGATGAAAGTGAATTGATATGGTTCCGTAAAGACTCGATGTGTGCCCGGGCAAATAATTTCCGCTCCTCTTCGGTTTCACAATTAACTAAGCGCTCGTAAGCTACTAACGATACTTTTGAATCTATAACCAAGTGTTTTTCGTCGGGCAGATCAATAATTACATCCGGCTGATACCTGTTGCCATCTATTGTTTGCATACTGGCCTGTATGCGGTACTCCTGATCCCTAACTAAGCCCGATCGTTCCAGTACACGTTCCAAAATTACTTCGCCCCAGTTGCCTTGTTTTTTGCTGTCACCTTTAAGTGCCTTGGTTAAGTTATGGGCTTCGTCGCTGATCTGTTTGTTCAGATCCATCAACTGAGTAATTACGCCTTTTAAAATATTGCGCTCTTCGGCTTCCATTTTATAAACCTTATCTACCTTATCTTCAAAATCCTTCAGTTTTTCTTTAAACGGATTGAGTATGACATCCAGATGAGCCCTATTATGCTCAGTAAACTTCTGCGATTTATCTTCCAGTAGTTTATTGGCCATATTTTCAAATTCGTGCTTAAAATTTTTCTGCACTTCGTGCAGATATAGGTCCTGTTCAGCCAGGCGCTCACGCTGCGCCTTCAAAGCTTCATCTCTTTTAGAACTCAGGTTTTTTTCGGCCAGCAATTCCTTGTTTAATTCAGCGATCCCTGCTTCTAAGCGTAAACGTTCATTGTGCAATAATTGTGTTGCATTATCCCGTTCCGCAGCCAGGTTGAAAGCACGTTCTTCCATCCGGGCAAGCCTGATGTTTAAATCGTTATTGATTGCTTTAATCTTCAACAATTCTTCAGCCGAATCCTTTTCGGAACGCGGTTTGCTCAAAAATAAAACAACAGCAATAATTAATATAACAGCCGAAACCGATAACAGAATAATTTCCATTTGGTAAAAAAAATTAGCAAACAAAGTTACAGTAATTAATAAAAACTAAAAATTATAGTTATTATATTATCCAGTTGCTTTTTCCGGTAAGCCAGTGTTGCTCATTTGATGTGAACGATCATAGCCTCGTGTCAACGATAAAATGTTGGTCAGCCTTGAGTCAAGAGTTATTAAATGCGATCAAGAACAAAAACAACGGAATTTGAATCAAGATTAAATACCATCGACTTAACAGTAGCCTGTTTTAAATTTCGTGGGATATAAAGTAAGTTCAAGGTATAAACAAGAGCTGATAAGTGGTTGACGCTAAAGATGTTTTTAGTTATATTTGTTATATGTACAAGCAAATTTTAATACCGGACAAAAAGAACCACAGCATCATATTGCCTGAGGATTTATATGGTAAAAAAATTGAAGTAACTGTGATTGAGATTTTTGACACTTTATCAAAAGAAGAAAAAATAAAAGATCAATGTTTCTTGGATGATATACAACCCATACAGGATTTTCCTGGCATTGATGAAATACGAAAAGACGGATGGCCAAACCGATGGTAATACTGGATTCTTGTATTTTAATAGAAGTTCAGCGTGGAAACCGGGAGATTATTAAAAAAATTTATAAATTTTCGCAAGATGACTTATATATAACACCGGTTATTGTAGCAGAATTTTATAGGGGAGCACGTAGTAAAGATGAATTTCTGCAATGTAAAAAATTGGTTAGTAAATTTGCTGTACTATCTTTAACCAATGAAGTCACCTTAATTTTTGATAGTTTATTTAATGAGTATTCTTTAAGTCATCGTCCGGCAATACCCGATATGTTAATAGCTGCGGCTGCTTAATATTATAAAGCAGCAATTTATACGCATAACACCAAGGATTTTGTTTTTATAAAAGGTTTGAATCTGATAAAATAATTATTCAGCCTTTTCTACCCGTAAACCGGCATCGCTCACCTGGTGTAGAGGGTTATCGCGCATGTTTTGTTCAATACTGATATGATATTTCCCCTTCTCCGGGAATTTGTAGTTTGTTTTGAACGGGACCTGGTAATTATACAAGTTTCCGGTACCTTGCCCCAGCCATTCGCCATCCTTATTGGCCAAAGTAAATTCATAGCGGGTAGTTATCGTTTTTTTGTCGGGCCCGGTTTGGTGGATCAGCACAAAAATATTGGAGTATTTATAATCAGGCGTTACCCTTAAATTTAAGTACAGGTTGTAAGGTAAAGCTGCGTCATCTATAGTAAAATCGGTATTCACCTTATTATTGTACGACCAGTTTTGATTGTCGATCTCTATATTTTGATCAACAATCATTTTCTGATCTTTTATATTGCAACCATTGATAAACAATATTGTGCAGACTGCCATACAAACAACAATGGTTTTAAAAGCCTGGTTCATTATTCTTTTCCGTTTGGCTTAGCGTTATTGTTCGGATTATTATTATTGCGGTTTGGCCGGTGCCTGCGGTTATTGCGCTTGTTGGCGTTATTACCAGGAGCAACAACGGCTGTTCCTTCGGGTTTATTCACATCAATTACCCTGGCCGCCGGTTTTTGCTGGGCACGCGGTTGCTGCTGCGGCTTAGGCTGCTGTGGCTTATTAGCTTGTTGCGGCTGCCCTTGCCTTACTTCCGGTTTCTGGGGTTTACCATCCTGCGGTAATTTCTTTTTGTTCCGGTTTTTGTTATTTCTATTCTGATGGCGGTCATCTAACCTGGTCAGACTATCCTGACCTACCACGTTTTCGTAATCCGGTGCTTTAATTAACGACAACGCTTCAACCACTTCGCCTAAATCGGCTGGAATAATACCTTCCTTGTTTTGTTTTTGGATCTCTTTTACGCGATTAATTTCAACCGGAACCCAGTTATCATCCTTAGGATAGCTAAACCACATCAGCTTTTTAAAGATGTCGGTTTTTTGAAGCCTGGCCTCCCCTTTTTCCGTTTTTAAATAATTAACATTATCAGGGATGTGTTTTAAGGCATCCATGTAAGTATCCAGTTCGTAATTGAGGCAGCATTTCAATTTGCCGCATTGCCCGGCCAGTTTTAGGGTATTTAATGATAAATTTTGATACCGGGCGGCAGAGGTTGATACCGTTTTAAAATCGGTTAACCAGGTTGAACAGCATAATTCGCGGCCGCAAGAGCCTATGCCACCCAGCCTGCTGGCTTCCTGGCGCATGCCTATCTGGCGCATCTCAATCCTGATCCTGAAACTTTCAGCCATCCGCTTAATCAGCTCCCTGAAATCTACACGGCCTTCGGCCGTATAATAAAAGGTAGCCTTGGTTTTATCGCCCTGGTAATCCACATCGCTTATTTTCATGGAAAGGCCCAACTCAATGGCCAGTGTACGGGCCTTGTGCATGGTTTCCCATTCCAGGTCTTTGGCAATCTTCCATTTATCAACATCGGCAGCGGTAGCCTTGCGGTAAATCTTTTTAGCTACGTCGGCTTCGTTTACATGGCGTTTTACCATTTGCATCCGTACCAGTTCGCCCGTCATGGATACGTGGCCAATATCAAAACCACCTGTTGTAGTTTCAACGGCAACCAATTCGCCTGCTTCCAGGTAAAGGTTATCAATATTGTTAAAAAATTCCTTCCGCGAACCCTTGAATTTAACTTCGATGATTGGAAAAGGCTTATAATTAGTTGGCATATCCATATTGGAGAGCCAATCGTAAACATCTAATTTGCTGCAACCATTAGTAAGGCATGAACCGTTACTTTTGCAGCCTGCAGGCGCACATCCGCCTGTTGAACAACTTCCACATCCCATAATTTAGCTCGATATATAGTGAGTCCCCTGAGGGATCGTTTTAAATTTTAAAATCTTAACAATCTGTAAAGATACATCTAAAAATAAAATTTTTGGGTTTGCATTTCTCTCTACATGATAATGTGCTTTTTCAAGCAGTTCGCTTATGGCCTCGGCCATGGGCAAACTCATTACCTTGATCATTTTTTGAGCCGTATCCAGCTCTTTGGCAGGCAAATGTACCAAGTTACCTGCCCCTGCCAGTATCATACAGCATTCGCGAATATAGCTGATGCCGTAACGCATAAAATTTTTTTGATTTTCGCGGCCCAGTTTAGCAAGTACATCCACAAAATCAACAATCTCCAACCCTTTGTTTGAAAAACACATCCGCAGCCAGCGTAAAAAATAATCGTGATAGCTGTTTTCGTCGTTATTCAGCATGGCCAGTGCTTCGGTTAAGTTACCATCACTTAAAAAAGCAATTTCGGCAGCGGCATGTTCTGTTTGATGATGTTCTGCTATTAAATATTGTTTGATCTCGGCATCGTTAAGGCAGGGTACCTTGATCAGCTGGGTACGCGATAAAATGGTATTCAGTATCTGATCCTGGTTTTGGGCCACCAGTAAAAAAAGCGTATTGGGTTGCGGTTCTTCAATAATTTTAAGCAAGGCATTCCCTGTTTTATCCAGGTACTCGGGCAACCATAGTATCAGTATTTTGTAAGCCGATTCAAACGGTTTGAAACTTAATTTTTTGATGATCTGGTGGCACTCGGCAATGTTGATATTGGCCTGCTTGTTTTCGGCATCCAGGTAACTACGCCATAAATCAAGGCTCAGGTACGGGTTTTTTAATAAAGCCTCGCGCCATTGCTCAACAAAATTAAGCGCAGTATCATCCTTATGTTTAGCGAAGAAGGGATACGAAAAATGCAGATCCGGGTGAACAAGCTTTTGATATTTACGACACGACGAGCATACCCCGCACGAATCATTTTCCTGCTTATCCTCACACGAGAGATATTGCGCATAAGCAATGGCCAGCGCCAAACTTCCGGAACCTTCTGGCCCTAAAAATAACTGCGCGTGGCTAACCCGGTTCTCTTTCACCGTATTGATCAATCGTTGCTTGATCTCCTCTTGTCCTACAATTGAGCTAAACTGCATTTGGTGCAAAATAGTAAATTAGTATTGAGATATACGTATTGCGTATTGCGATTTTTTGATTTATGACAAAAAATGAATCTCAAATAGTATTGCGATAAGCGTATTGCGTACTGCGATTTTTAGAATAATGACAAAAAATGAACCTATAAAAGTAAGTCATCTACATTTTAGTATGTCGCAATACGCAATACTCAAATCGCATTACTAAATCAAATCATCTACATTTGTATGTCGCAATACGCAAATCGCATTACGCAATACTATCCATGAGAATAATGGCTTTTGACTACGGTACCAAGCGGATTGGTATAGCGGTGACCGATCCTTTACAGATCATCGCTACGGGTTTGGATACCGTACATCCGAAGGATATAGTTGAATATTTAAAAAAATATTTTGTGCTAAACCCGGTAGAACGTTTTATTGTGGGCGAACCTAAGCAGATGGATAATACCGCTTCGCAATCGGCACCGCATGTTAAAGGCTTTGTTACCATCCTCAAAAAAAATTTTCCGGATATCCCGGTGGAGATGCTTGATGAGCGTTTTACATCAAAAATGGCTTCGGCTGTTATCGCGCAAAGCGGAATGAAAAAAATGGACAGACAAAATAAAGCTTTGGTGGATACCATTTCGGCGACTATTATATTGCAGAGCTGGATGGAACGATTTAACCGCTGATTTAATTGATTTATGTGATTTCGTTGATTATACCTTGTATGATTTGATATTTTCTAATTAATCTGATTTTAGCGATAATTGATTACTTTTTTTGATATGATTAATAACAATTACAAACATTCTGAACTTACAGGCAAGATTATAGGATGTGCGATGAATGTTCATAATCAGTTAGGCAACGGATTTCAGGAAATAATTTACCAGCGTTGTTTAGCTATTGAATTAGTAAAGGTAAACTTGGATTTCACCCGAGAATTTGAATTGGATATTTATTACGATGGACTCAACGTTGGCACACGAAGAGTCGATTTTTTAGTTGAAGATAAAATTATGGTAGAGCTAAAAGCAACATCATGTTTAAACGATATGCATCTGGCACAGGCCATCAATTACCTTGAGGCCTATAAATTAGAAACGGGCCTATTGATAAACTTCGGTGCCAAAAGTCTCGAATTTAAACGCATCACCAACCAAAGAAAATTAAAAAGTCAGCCGCCACTATAAATTCTCTAAAGATCAGTCCATCAAAAATTAGATTAGCTAAAAAGGTAATCAGCGGGATCATATAAATCAATTAAATCAACGGTCAAAATCAGTGGTTATGGAAATACTACCTCCCCCCTTACAAGCTTATCTCGACGCACATTGCGACCCCGAACCTGAAATGTTAATAACTATTAACAGGGAGACACATGTAAAAGTACTTAAACCGCACATGCTATCGGGCCATTACCAGGGGCGTTTATTAAGTATGCTGAGCAAGATGCTGCAACCTAAATGTATACTGGAAATAGGCACCTACACCGGTTACGCTACGATTTGCCTGGCCGAAGGACTTGCCGAAGGAGGCGAAATACATACCATTGAAGTGAACCTGGAGATGGAAGAAATGATCAGAAAAAATTTCAAAAATTCGGGTTTCGAAAAAAAAATTTTTCCACATTTTGGTGATGCTCAACGAATTATATTGGAATTATCGGATAAAAATTACGATCTTGTGTTCATTGACGCTGATAAGAAAAATAATTACGCTTATTTTCAGTTAATTATAAATCAGCTAAAACCCGGAGGGGTAATTATTGTTGATAATGTCCTGTGGAAAGGAAAGGTGTATAGTGAAGCAAACGATACTGATACCCGACTGATTCGCGAGTTTAACGATTTGATCAGTGCCGACGATAGAGTAGAGAAACTAATACTACCCGTTCGTGACGGAATTACGCTGATCAGAAAAAAACAACTATGAGAAAATCCTTACTGATTGCATTGCTGTTCGTATCCGTACAAGCCTCAGCCCAAACCGCCTCAAAATCGTATATCGAGAAGTTCAAAGATGATGCCATTCGTATCATGCACCAGTCGGGAGTTCCGGCAAGTATCATTTTGGCGATAGCCATGCACGAGTCGGGCAGCGGAACGAGCGACATCGCCAAAAATCTCAACAACCAGTTTGGCATGAAGGGCTACTCTGCAATTGTTTATAAAAAACGTCGCAAAAAAGTTCGTACCATGTACAAACGCTACGATTCGGTTAAAGAGTCGTTCGAAGATTTTGCCCGTATCATGACCGAAAAGAAAAAATTTACAGGACTGGCTGAAACCTTAACTCATTACGATTATTTGGGCTGGGCACACGGTATACAGCGTGCCGGTTATGCCAGTAGCCGCAAATGGGCTTCACAGGTTTTGGGCCTGATAACCAAATACAAATTGAACGATTTTGATGAAAATCCAGATACCCAATTAAACCTGGCATCTGCCGCAGACGAGATCAAATAATATTCATGATCGCCTTACATTAGTCTGAAAGTGTATTTTTACTTTTGACGGTAAATAGCAATCGGTTTATGCGAAAATTAGTCTGCGCCCTCTCTGTCCTCGTTCTGCTGTCGGCATGCTCATCACGTAAAAAAACAATAAGCAACAGCCAGGCGCACCACAATAACAAAGAGATACAAAAGGCCCATAGCGACGCTATAGCCAATTACACCACTTACACAGCCGATCAGTACATCCAACGGTTTAAAACCATCGCCATACAGGAAATGAATGCTTATGGCATTCCGGCCAGTATTACTTTGGCGCAGGGGCTGTTTGAATCGGGTAATGGTAATGGCGACCTGGCGCGTATAGCCAACAATCATTTCGGCATCAAATGTACCGCCGATTGGAAAGGGAAAAGCTATTATAAGGACGACGACCAGGTGAATGATTGTTTCAGGGTTTACGATCATCCCGAAGATTCTTTTCGCGACCATTCTAATTTTTTAAAAAGAAAGCGTTATGCGGCTCTTTTTGAACTGGATAAAAACGATTACCAGGGTTGGGCTTATGGCTTAAAGGCCGCCGGATATGCCACGAATCCCAAATATCCGCAATTGCTGATCGGTGTGATCCAGAAATACAACCTCGATCAATATGACAGGCCTGAAGGCGAACTTCAAAAAATTAAACGCGAAGACCGTGTGCTTTCCCAAATCAATCAAAACATCGGCAAAGCCGTTAAAGATTCCATTATCCAGGTTACGCCCACTGATAAATTATACACCGTAAAACAGGGCGATACACTATTCAATATTTCTAAGCGTTTCGGATTAACAGTTGACGAGCTGAAGGCTTTAAATAACATGGGCGATAACAATATAAAAATTGGCCAAAAACTTGTTGTTATAAAGTAAGGGGGTGTTAATTTTTGTTAAAGATATGGCAATAAGGAGCGGAACGGTTAGTTTTAAGCCGATAATGAAAATAGGAGCAATATTTATTTTAGCTGTAGCCCATGTAGGCGCGGTGTTTGCCCAGGGAAAAACTGTTGACGGAATTGTTTTTGATAAGATTACTAAAGAGCGTATTGCCAAAGTAAGCGTTGTTGATTTAAATAGCCAGGCAAGCATCTACAATAACCTAAAAGCCGAGTTTACAATACCTGCCAAAAAAGGCGATGTGCTGGTTTTTAAGAAAGAGGGCTATTTTAACGATACCATCAAATTAAAAGATGACCCCACCCTGGCTGTTTATTTAACCCGTACCAGTATCCCATTAAAAACCGTATACATTCAGGGCAGGTTTTTAACACCTCAAAATCAATTAGAGATTAATAAACAACTATATAACAAAGCTTACGGCTCGCTCGCCGATCATGATCTGATCAGCATTAACCGAAATGGTGCGGGGCTAAGTATTGATGCCTTGTATAACATGTTAAGCAGGCAAGGCCGCAATGCCACACGTTTGAGGGGCATTATAGACCGAGATTACCATGAAAGCCTCATTGACGCCCGGTTTAACAATACTTTAGTAGCTTCTATTACCGGCTTAAAAGACCAGCAGCTTACAGATTTTATGTTTAAATATAGGCCGGGCTATTATTTTGTACAAGAAGCCAGCGATTACGATTTTATAAAATACATCCGGAATAATTTCAGGCGGTATCAAAGAAATCCAACGGCCTATTCTTTGGCGCCTTTGTATCAGGATAAGTTGGATAAATGAGAGATGGTTTTGTAATCGTAGTACCGGCGTTGCGGGTAGAAGGTATGGCTCTTTTTCCGTTTATACTTGTGAAGCACGAGTCGTTAAAATACGATGAAATTTTATTGCGCCACGAAAGGATCCACCTTAGGCAAGAGTTAGAATTATTGGTTATACCTTTTTATATGATGTATTTGCTACATTATTTGTATAATTTATTAAGGTATCTTGATAGCGGCAAGGCGTATTTAAATATTGTTTTTGAAAAGGAAGCATACGCTAAGGAAGCGGAAACAGATTATTTACAGCGAAGAAAATTTTGGGCCTGGTTAAATTTTTGTTAAAATTAACAGATAATGTGCCGATGGTTGTGCCTGTTTCAAAGGGTGCAAATCAAATTGTCGTTAGGCAGCGATATTATTAAAAGCAGCTTTAGCTTGTTCTGTTTTTATGAGATCAATCACTTTATTCCATTGATTGCTCATATATACTACCCTTAAATTGAGTACGTTCTGAGCACCTTTAATTCCCCCATCTTTGCCCAGATTGTTTAAGCCTCTTTTGAATTACTGTTCTATGGGCGGATTCAATGGCCCCAGAACCGATAATACCGGAACCGATTTTTGCATACCGTGCATAATCCATTCTCTCCTTATTTTGTTCATAATAGTTGATCAAGCCTTCCTTAGCCTCCTGCGCCTTTTTGTTTTCTGTACCGTGATTTTGTATCTCTTGAATGACTTGTTCAACTTTACTCTCCATTAATAGCTTTTCTATGCTTTTGCCCCATGTTCTGCCCGTTTCTATATCTTTAAAGGCCAATGTGATAAATCCATACAAGTGTTCAACAGCATGGTAATAATCTAATACATGAACCGCCTTAGGATAAATATCCTTACACCATTGGTGTATCCAGGTTGCTCCGTCATTGATCAGAACCAAGTGTTCACCCAAGGAATTGCCACCGTATGCATCCAGCAGTTCACTCATGGCACGGCAAAACGGCTTATTCCCTCCTAAATGAGCTATGTATTGAGATTGCAAGATACTGCCTTTGTCTGATCCATCCTTTATACAGTCACCTGACTTAAAGACCCGTCCTAATTTGGTTTCCTTCCATCCACCACGGGTCAGGATCATGCTGCCATCTACCATCGCATATACCCCTTCCTGCTTCACAGGTGGCCCTAAAGTACGCTTTGATTGGTCTTCCAATCCGAATTCTGCTCCATAAGCATTGGTTACCCGTAACACCTGTGAAGTAGAAACCTGCCTGTTAAGAAAAACCTCTATCAATTTATTGCAACTCCCATAGTTATCGTATTGACCTGCAAAGACCATCTTTTCCTGCATCAGGGGACTGATCTGAAAACCTTTTGCGCCCTGACTGTAAGGGTGGCTTTTGGCTATCTCTATTACTCCAGATTTGCAGAGAGTTTTTTTTACGCCTGTCGGCGGGAACTTTTCCTATTTTAGTCTCAAGCAGGTCCCTGGTCATGGCATCCATAATCTCCGAAAGCCGTTTCTCGAAATCATAAAAAACTCATCCCATCATTCAGGGCATTCACTTCTTCATAGCGCTTACGTGCTATCGACTAAAAACTCTTCTTCGCTCATAACTGATTGTTTTATAGATATTAAACATGTTTTTTCTAATACCTAAATTTAATCATTCTTTTTTATTCGCGACAATTTGATTTGCACCCGTTTCAAAATTGTCATCGATATTTTAAAAAAAATCTTTTATTTTGCCGTATGTCGAAAATTGGCTTTTGCATTTTTACAATAGCTTTGGTTTTTTCTATAAAGCAAAGTATAGCTCAAAAGGCCGATTCTGTAAAAATAGATACTACGCTGATCAATAAGTTAAGAATTGATCCTCCAAAAAATATTTTGCCGGTGCATAGCCGCCCGCTTTTAATACGCCCGCAACCTATACCGGTTACTATGTTAGATTACCAGGTAAGTTACTGGCGCAAATATTTAACAGTAGGCGTTAACTTAAACCAATCAGCTTTTAGTAACAATTGGAGTGGCGGAGGGGTAAGTTCTTTTGCTTTAGGCGCCAATATTGATTTTAAGGCTGAATACAACAAACAGCCGTTGAGTTATACAACAGAGCTTTTATTGATATACGGGATATCCAAAAACAAAGGACAGTTCTCGCGTAAAACCAACGACCGTATTTTTTACGATAATAAATTAGCTACCCAGCTATCAAAAAAATGGTATTTCTTCGGGTCTGTAAGTTTTGAGTCGCAGTTTGATGTAGGTTATCAGTATTCCGATGGTGTAGCTCCGTTGCTGATATCTAAATTTATGTCGCCGGGGTACTTAACGGAGGCTATCGGTTTTGAGTATAAACCCGTTAAATATATTGATATCCGTATCGGTACAGGCACAGCGCGCCAAACATTTGTGTTGGATACTACTATTTATCATAATATCTCGGGCAATTACGGTGTTACGCCAGGTAGTACTTTTCACAACGATCTGGCATTCCAGGTGGTATCTACCATTAACAAAGATATCGCCACCAACATGAACCTTCAGGCCAGGTATGCACTGTTTATACCATATAACAATATTATCCATAACACAACGCACAGGCTTGATGCTACCCTTGCCGCAAAGGTAAACCGTTTAATTAACGTTACCTTAAACGGCACAGTGTTGTACGATGCCACTACTAACACTAAGGTGCAAGCTACACAGGGCCTGGCCTTGGGTATCATTTATAAATTTCCTAATTGAGCCTCACAAATAGATAAGCAAATTGAAGCATAAACAACTGTGCTGATTTGCTTTAAAAGCATAACTTTGTGGGCTTAAATTTTATAATTTAAATAATAATATAAAGATGTTTGAAAATCTTTCGGATAAACTCGACAGGGCATTTAAAGTACTGAAGGGTCAGGGAACCATTACAGAAATAAACGTGGCGGAAACCATGAAGGAGATCCGCAAGGCACTCCTTGATGCCGACGTTAACTATAAAACAGCAAAAGCATTTACTGATGATGTTAGGCAGAAGGCGCTGGGCCAAAATGTATTAACATCAATATCTCCAGGCCAGTTATTAACCAAAATTATGAATGATGAACTTACCCAGTTAATGGGTGGTTCAACAGCCGAATTGAATTTTCCGGCTACACCAACAATAATTTTGATAGCGGGTTTAAACGGTGCAGGTAAAACAACCTTTACCGGTAAACTGGCTAATTTTTTAAAAACACAGAAAGGTAAAAAGCCTTTATTGGTTGCCGGCGACGTTTATCGCCCGGCGGCTATCGAGCAATTAAAGGTTTTGGGCGAGCAGATCGGTGTTCCTGTTTATGCAAACCTGGAATCAAAGGATCCGATAGCGATAGCCCGCGAAGGTGTGGCTTTGGCCAAACAAAACGGCAATAATGTGGTAATTGTAGATACCGCCGGTCGCTTGTCCATCGATGAGGCCATGATGGTGGAGATTGAGCAGGTAAAGGCCGCGCTTAACCCGCACGAGATATTGTTTGTTGTTGACTCCATGACCGGTCAGGATGCGGTAAACACAGCCAAAGTATTTAACGACAGGCTCGACTTTACCGGTGTGGTATTAACTAAATTGGACGGTGATACCCGTGGTGGTGCTGCCCTGTCTATTAAATCGGTAGTAAATAAGCCGATTAAGTTTATAGGTACCGGCGAAAAAATGGAGGCCCTTGATGTTTTCCACCCGGATCGGATGGCATCCCGTATATTGGGAATGGGCGACGTAGTATCGTTGGTAGAGCGTGCCCAGCAACAATTTGACGAAAAGCAAGCCGCCGAACTACAGAAAAAGATCCGCAAAAATAAATTTGACTTTAACGACTTTTATGGCCAGATCCAGCAGATCAAAAAAATGGGTAACATGAAAGATCTGATGGGAATGATACCTGGCGTTGGTAAAGCCATGAAGGATGTTGAAATTGACGACAATGCATTTAAAGCCATTGAGGCCATTATCCAATCCATGACTCCTTTTGAAAAAGAGAATCCGGATAGCATTAACCAAAGCAGGCGCAACCGCATAGCTAATGGATCAGGCACTAACTTGCAGGAGGTGAACCGGTTGATTAAGCAGTTTGATGATATGCGTAAAGTGATGAAGCAAATGAGTAACCCCGCCGCAATGGCCAGCATGATGAAGCGAATGCCCAAGATGTAAACATAATAACAAGAGGCTGTCAAAATGGTGTGACCCCAAAAAGTTGGACAGTTTACAAAATTAAGTTTTTTGTACGAGAGCTCGGTATTCCACCGGGCTCTTTCCATTTAACCTGTTTTTTATTCTTTCATTGTTATAGTAATGAATGTATTCTTTTAACGAAGTTATAAATTCTTCCGCAGTTTCAAAGCTCTGTTTGTACAGTAATTCTGTCTTTAAGATCCCAAAGAAGCTTTCGGCCAAGGCATTATCCAAGCAGTTTCCCTTTCTGGACATGCTTTGAATAATTCCATGTTTTTCCAAAGCCTTTCTATATCCATAATGTTGATATTGCCACCCTTGGTCAGAGTGAAAAATAAGTCCCCTTATATCTTTCACTTTATCAAAAGCCTCATATAACATTTCATCTATCATCTGCATATTTGGAGATTTTGAAATACTATAAGAAATGACTTCCCCGTTGAACATGTCAATTATAGGAGATAAATAGATCTTCTCCCCTTTAATGTTCATCTGAGTGACATCCGTAGCCCATTTCTGATTAGGCAGATTTGCCTCAAAATCCCTTTCAAGTACATTAGGGGCAATTTTACCAACCTCACCTTTGTATGAGCGATAACTTACTTTCCTGATATTGCATTTTAGGCCTAATGTTCCCATCAATTTTTGGACAGTCTTGTGATTTATGCTATAACCCCGGTTCTTCATTTCGGCGGTGACCCGCCGATAACCATATCTGCCTTTATGCAAGTGGTATATACTTGCGATCTCTTCTTTTTCATGCTTGTATTTATCATCATTTAGGCGCTTGCGATGATAATAAAATACAGAACGAGCCATCTGTTTGCAATCCAATAGAATTGAAACATCATGTTCGGGCCTTAGTTCTTCGATGGCTTTTGCCCACTCATGCGTTCGCGGGCTTCTTTTTCCTTGACTAAGGCCGTGACTTTTTTTAATAGTGCGTTCTCCGCCCGCAAACGGCTATTTTCCGCCTGGAGCTTCTCTACTTCTGTTTCAGGTTCAAGCTTCTTTGATCTTCCCATGCATTTAGGTGGTCGTCCAGGATTCTTTTGCTGGTATAGTACTGCATATCCCTCAACCCGTACTGATCTTACCCAGCGCTCTAAAGCAGTCTTGCTTAATCTATATTCCAGAACAACCTGATTTAAAGGTACTTTTTTTTCTATGACAAGCCTTACAACTTCTTCTTTGAAATCAGGCGTGGGCTTGACGTTAGGTTGTTTGAGCAGCCCACTTTCGCCATAAAGATCATATTTCCGAACCCATTCCAATATCATGCCTTCACGGATATGGCGTTCGCGGGATATCCGTAGAATCGGCTTTCCCTTTCTTACTTGAGAAACTACATCAAGTTTCTCTTCAAATGTGTGCTTTGACATAAATAATAAACCCCAAAAGTTTTTGTCTAACTTTTGGGGTTCACTTCAAAAAGGCAGCCTCTTGTTAAAAAAAAACGGATGTTTTCAATTAAAAATTTTGTATATTCATTTGAATTTCAGATATTTAAGTATAAATAGTTATGATTTATGGCATCCGGAAAACCAACTTTCAAGCCCTACTACCAATCCCAGGTCATGGCCATTCCGCCTACCTTAGATGAACTTGTAGCAAAAGGTCATCCTGTTCGTATTGTAAATGATATTGTTAACAGGATCAATATACAGGGTCTTTTGGACGCTTATCATATTAAGGGCACCTCAAGCTACCACCCACAGATGTTGCTAAAAGTTTTGGTTTATGGCTATGTCAGCAACGTTTACAGCAGCAGAAAGCTGGAAACGGCCTGTAAAGAGAACATCAACTTGATGTGGCTGAGCGGAATGAGCTATCCAGACCACAATACCATTAACCGTTTTCGTGGTGTTCGCCTTAAGGACGCCCTGCGCAGCGTTTTCGAGGAAGTAGTAAAACTGTTAGCCGAAGAAGGCCTGTTAAGCATTGAAGAAGTCTATACCGATGGCACCAAGATAGAGGCCAATGCCAACAGATACACTTTTGTATGGAAAAAGGCGATCCAGACCAATAAGGAAAAGATGAAAAAAGCGCTGGGTGAAATCTGGGAATATGCTCAAAGTATAGCCAAAGCCGAAGATAACCTCCCTGAACCACCGGATTTTACGGATATCAGCCCAAAAAGGGTACAGGATACGGTGGATACGCTCAACGCGGTACTGGCCGAGAAGCCCCATACCAGTAAAAAGATGAAGGCAAAGCTGAAATATGTAAGCAGGGAATACCCCAAGAAAATAGCCGAATATGAACGCAAAGAGGCCATTCTGGGCAATCGAAACAGCTTCAGCAAGACCGATACCGATGCAACCTTCATGCGGATGAAGGAAGACCACATGCAGAACGGACAGCTTAAAGCAGGCTACAACGTTCAGATCTCCACATCCAACCAGTTCATCGTCAATTACACCATCCACCCGAACCCCACCGACACCACGACATTACAAGCGCATTTAGAGCAACACAAGGCCAGTTATGGTAAAACCCTGGAAACTATTACTGCAGATGCCGGTTACGGAAGTGAAGAAAATTATGACCTGTTAGAAGCCCGGAATATTGAAGCCTATGTTAAATATGGGATGTTCGATAAACAGCAGAGCGAACATTACAATACCAAGCAGCCATTTAGTGCCGACAAACTGTTCTATGATCCGGCCCAGGATTGCTACATCTGCCCGATGGGACAAAGAATGCACTATATCGGTGATGGAAAGCGAAAAACAAGTACCGGCTTTGAGCAGACCAGCAAAAGGTATCAGGCAAAGAATTGTTCTGGCTGTCCATTAAATGGGGCCTGCCATAAATCTCAGGGGAATAGAATTATAGAGGTTAACGAAAATCTAAAGCGACATAAAGCAATAGCGTACGGACTGCTCAATAGTGAAAAGGGCATCGAAAAACGAAAGCAGCGATGTTATGATGTTGAACCAGTTTTCGGAAATATCAAACAGAACCACGGGTTCCGCCGCTTTATGCTCCGCGGCAAGGAAAAAGTGGCAATCGAATGGGGGTTATTGGCAATTGCACAAAACATCAGGAAAAAAGCAGCTTAAAAAAGCTGTTTTTGTGCCTCTTTTGAAAATAATCGGTTTAGAACAGCAAATTAAGACGGTACAGTCAAAGGATAATATAAAATCCAAAAAAACATAAAAAAGGCCATCTCAGTATTTTGAGACAGCCTCTTGTTATTAGCTGCAAATGTTAAATATTGCCTTCTACGCTTAAATATGCTATTTTCTTTGTAATTTTAACCGTCTAATCCCTTAATTACAATGGCTGAAAAAGTAGATCCAAAATTAGCAGCAGGCTGTGTAGCCCTTTACGAAAAAATGTATCAAAGCGATGATATCGCAAGTATTAAAAAAGCTTATACAGCAAATGTTTCATTTTCTGTAGAAGCGGTCAGATCACTTTTGGTTGACAAATTGGATACCGACAGAATTTGTATAAAACTCGGTATTTATACTAAAGAGTTTATAGAAGCTTACCCTGAAACAATGGGTAAAGAAGGTAGGTTAACCTCATTTCTATATACTGATTGTGATACTGTTACTGATGGTGGCGGTGGCGGTGGACCTGCGCCTCAAGACCCTTTAAATCTCGGAGAACTGAAGCCATAATTTAATGGAATTCAGACTTTTTGAAGTTTTTCAAATGTTAAGCCTTTTGATAGCAGTTTACTGTTATAAAGGGCTTAACAGGTTTAAGTTGTCCGCATTTATTCCTTTATTAATAATTGTAGTTGTCACAGAAAATTTAGCAGTTAATTGTGATAAACTTGGATGGCACACAAATTACTGGATATATAACACCTATCTGATTATATCTACCCCTGTTTCTTTGTGTATTTTTTTTCGAATGCTTTTGTTAAAAGGTAAAGGTCGTGTCATGTATTTGGCATTTAGTATTCTCCTGATGGCATGCCTGTTATTTAACATCTGCTTTTTTCAAGGAATTTATCAGGCTGATACTTATAGCATGATTTTGTGTGAGTTTGCAATGGCGGTTATATCCCTGCTTGCCGTAGTAAAATTGTTTCTGGAGGACGATTCTGCAATTATGTTAAACACTCACCCTTATTTTTGGATAAGTGCCGGAACCTTAATTTTTAGTGCCGGAGCCCTAATTATTATGGGGCTTCATCAATATATTTTGGTAAAAAACCTTCGATATTACGGGCTCAGGGTTGATAGATATGTTATGCCCACGCTAAACTATATTCTATATTCGTCTTACGGGTACGCTTTTATCTTATGCAGGAAATTGACAAACAAGCCTTCGCAACAATAATAGCTGCAGTAGTTTTATTGATTGTTATTGGCATGATTATGCTTTTTTTAGCTGTTTATTATACCAACAGGAAAAAAAAGCTGATGCGGGAGAAAGAGCAATTGAAAGTGGTTTATGAGCAGGCCATTTTGCAATCGCAGTTGGAGATCCAGGAACAAACCTTACGTAACGTGAGCAAGGAAATCCACGATAACATCGGCCAGGTATTATCCTACGTTTCGCTGAGCCTGGACAGGGCCGCAGATTTAAATGAGGACCAGAGAAAAGGCATCATAGCCGAAAGCAAATTGTTGGTAAATCAATCCATGAACGATCTGCGCGACCTCTCAAAGAGCTTTAGTTTAGATAATATAGCAAGCAAAGGCTTATCCGCCACAATTGAGGCCGAAGTTATCCGGCTGAACAAAAGCAGGCTGATTAGGGCGAATTTAAATATTGAAGGGCAACCTACCTCCTTCGGCGAAAACCGGGAGTTGATACTATTTAGGATACTCCAGGAATTTATCAATAACACCCTGAAACATGCCCGAGCCAAAAATCTCAATATCGATTTGAAATACCAGGCCGATAAACTACTTTTTAAAGTAGAGGACGATGGTATCGGCTTTAACCTGGATGATCCCCAGAATAATAATGGTTCTGGTATAAGGAATATCCGTACACGGGCCGGTATTATCGGGGCCGATGCTGCGGTACAAAGCAGGATTGGCGAAGGCTCGTCTATAACTCTAAGCCTTACCCTGGCTTAAAAACTTTTTTTGAAGCGCTAATACGTGGCTCATTCGCCATAAAACTTTGATCTTTTATAAAAGCTTGTTTTTTGCTAAGATAATTAGCAAATTTGTTTAATGGCACATGAGGATAATCCTGAGTATTTTAAGGGCAGAGGGGCGCAGGTAAACACACATAATAAGTTTCTGAAGAATAAATATGTGTTAGAGCATATTGAAGGGCTTGATGAACCCATGCTCGAAAACAGCCATACCCAGATATTTGAAGAGAACGCCAAAAAAATTGTAAGCGAATCCAACAGTCCTGATCTGCATTTTATGCACTCTATTAACCCTTATCAGGGTTGTGAGCATGGTTGTATTTATTGTTATGCGCGTAACACCCACGAGTATTACGGCTTTAGCGCCGGACTGGATTTTGAACGGAAAATCATAGTGAAACGCAATGCGGCCAAATTGCTGGAGCAGTATTTTAATAAAAAAAATTATAAGCCTGCTATCATTATGCTCTCGGGCAATACCGATTGTTACCAGCCGATGGAACGGAAGTTAAAAATTACCCGGTCACTGCTCCAGGTATTTTTAAAATACAAACATCCTGTAAGCATCATCACCAAAAACAATTTAATATTACGCGATATCGATATTTTAGAACGCCTTGCCGCTTTAGGTTTGGTGCATGTTAACGTTTCGCTTAACTCGCTCGACGAGCAGTTGCGCCAGAAATTGGAGCCGCGAACCATTACGGCTACGGGCCGCTTAGCTGTAATTCAAAAACTCTCCGAGCGGAATATTCCGGTAAGGGTAATGGTTGCACCGGTTATCCCGGGATTAAACAGTACCGAAATACCTAATATTATTAAAGCGGCGTCAGAACGGGGGGCCCGGTCTGCGGGATTTACCATTGTGCGGCTAAACGGCAGTATCGGCGAAATATTTACAGATTGGGTACATAAAGCGTTTCCGGAAAGGGCAGAGAAGGTTTTAAACATGATAGCGTCCTGTCATGGCGGACAGCTTAATGATAGCCGCTGGGGAACGCGTATGAGTGGCGAGGGGCATATAGCAGAATCCATACACCAGCTTTTTAAAATGGGCTGTACCCGTTTTTTAACTGGTCGGCAAATGCCTGAGTATAATTTTACTCATTTTACGCCACTAACAGGCAGGCAAACCGCGTTATTTTAAACTTAATTCTCGCCCAGGCGTTTAAGGCCTTCCTTAGCTTTTTGTTCAAGGCTGTTTCTAAACTGCTTATTTTTTAAATCGAGAACAAGTTGGTAGGCGTTGCGGGCTTTTGTATAATCTTTACGTTGCTCATATATCGCTCCCATTTTGGTAGCTGATGTTGCCGCGTAATGGTAGTTAGAGGCTTTACCAATATTGATGGTGTTTTGATAAAACTTTAAAGCCAGATCGTCATTATCCATCGCATCGTAAATTCGTCCCAGGCGGTAATAATACTCTATCTTATCGCGCCCCAGCGAAAAATCGTTCAAAGTTTTGCTATTCAGCAAGGCAATGGCCTTGGTATAAAAGCCGCCGTCGTATAATAAGCGGGCCCGTAATAGTATAACATTTGGAGGGGCATCGTTAGCTTCATCAAGCGCTTGTTTGTCTTTATCGTTATAAAGTGAGCCCTTGCTCTTAACCAGTTGTATAAAACCGTTATAGCGCCTTATATCGCCTTCCAGCAAACATTTCCAGGCCAGGTGCAAGTATGCATCTTTGATGAAATTGACGCCGTGATTGGTTTGTAAAAATTGGTTGAAGTAATTATTGCAGTCGGCGTCTTCCCTGTTCATCTTGGCTATGCCAACCAGGTAATCAAGATAAGGGTAGCTCTGGTATCCATCGCCCTGATGCCGCTTTTGAAGCCTGCTAATGGCCTCGCTGCTATGGCCGGTACGTAAAGAGATATAGCCGACAATATAATCGGTTAAGAGGCTTGTACTGTCGGCTTGAGTAACCAGGTGCAGCATTTTTGTATAAGCCAGCGGATCATTAACCACATCGGTTTGGATATAGGTTAAATAATAGATCAATTCGGTGTAATGATAGGCATATCCAGAACGGGGCAGGTCCGCAGAAAGCTTTTCGAGCATTTTAACCCCGGTTTGCGTATCACCTTTGATACCTAAAAAGCCTAATACTGTTTTAAGTGCCCCGCCAGGCAGCGAGCCTAATAAAACGTTAACAACCCCAAGCGGCATGTTATTTGGTAAAAAGGACGGAAATTTTTTATTATTGGCCTGCAACAATCGGTAGGCCTTATTAATTTCAAAGCCCGCGGTTGTATATTCACCAAAGTGGCTGCGCAGCAAAGCCCATTGCAGGTTTACCTGGGCTATTGAAAAATTATAGTAAGGAGATTTTTCGTCTTCGTTATCCAGCCGGTCTATTCTGGCAGCTTTATTGGCCTTTAGCTTATCAAAGCTGTCTTTGTTGCCAGATGTAAGTATTAAAAAAAAATCGTAATAATTATCAAGCAGTACTGTGACGGAGTTTTCAGGATGCTGTGCTTTTTCTTTATCAATTAATTGCCTGCCCTCGTTTAAACGGAGGCTAAGGATGTTTTTATACGCCAGAACACAATTGCTGTTAAAATCAAAATTTGCGGAGGCCCTGGTGCTGAGGCAAAGAACAAAGGTGGCTGCTAAAGATAGTTTTCTAAACATTATGCAATAAAAATGGCGCCTTTAGGGCGCCAAATCTATAAATTTAATACGATAAATCGGTATTAAGCAGGTTCAGCTTCAAGTGCCATCTGTTCATCAACCAAAATACGGCCACAATGTTCGCACACGATGATCTTTTTACGTTGACGGATATCTGATTGCCTTTGCGGCGGGATCTGGTTAAAACAGCCTGAGCACGAATCGCGCTGGATAGTAACTACAGCCAGGCCATTTTTTGCATTTTGACGCAGGCGGGTGTAAGCTATCAGTAAACGCTCTTCAATGTTTTCTTTTGCTTTATCGGCCAGGGCCAATAAATCTTGTTCTTCCTTCTGTGTTTCGGCGGTAATGGTATCCAATTCCGCTTTTTTAATATCCAGGTCTTTCTGGCGTTCTTCCAGGTCGGCTACAGCTTTTTCATAGATCTGGGTTTTAGTAGCTATTTCAAAGCCATATTCCTTGATCTTTTTTTCGCTTACCTGTATATCAAGGCCCTGAATTTCAATTTCTTTCGAAATTGCGTCATATTCACGGTTGTTCTTAACATCGTTCAGCTGGGCTTCATACTTTTTGGTATTTGCCTGAGCGTCTCTGATTAGATTTTTTCTGGTTACGATTGAATCTTCCAGATCATCCAATTCACTTTTTATCTTCTCAATACGGGTTTCCAATCCGGCAACATCATCCTCCAGGTCCGAAACTTCCATCGGAAGTTCACCTCTTACCTGGCGTATTTTGTCAACCTTAGTGTGGATTGTTTGTAGGTCGTATAAAGCTTTAAGCTTTTGTTCTACGGTTTGTTCCATTAAATCAAATATTTGATGGGGTTTGTATTTACTTCTGTTAAACGGACGGCAAAGTTAGCAAATTTTTTCCGAATAATTTCACATAATAAATTCTGCGTAAATTGCTCACTTTCAAAATGTCCGATATCCGCTACAACCAACTTTTCGTCGGCATCAAAAAACTCGTGATACTTAAAATCAGCCGTTATAAAAACATCCGCCCCGGCGGCTATGGCCTGCTTTAACAAAAAGCTCCCCGAGCCTCCGCAAACAGCTACTTTTTTAACGGCTTTACCCCTCAAATTAGTATGCCGTATTACGGGAGTTTTCATTTTATACTTAACCAATTGCAAAAAGGAGGCTTCGTCTATCGCTGTTTCCAGCTCTCCTACCATGCCCGAGCCTATGTTTTGATATTGATTGGTAATGGGATATAAGTCGTAAGCTACTTCCTCATAAGGGTGCTCCATAAATAAAGCCATCAGTACTTTACTTTCCAGGTTGGCAGGAAAAACGGTTTCCAGCCTTACTTCGGGCTCCAAATGCCGTTTACCCGGTTCTCCAACAAAGGGATCAGTATCGGCGCCTCCCTTAAAAGTACCGGTTCCGTTAGTGTTAAAGCTGCAATCGCTGTAATTGCCAATATGGCCGGCTCCCGCATTAAACAATGCATCGCGTACCTTGCCGGCGTAATTATCGGGTACAAAAGTAACCAGCTTTTTCAGCAGATTTTGTTTTGGCGAAAGGATGCGGCAGTTTTGTAAGCCAAGCGTTTGGCAAATACGCGCGTTTACGCCGGTATCCATATTATCCAGGTTAGTATGGATGGCATAAATAGCTATATCATGCCTGATGGACTTGGCAACAACCCGCTCGATATAAGTTTTGCCGGTAAATTTTTTTAAACCACGAAACACAATGGGGTGATGAGAAACAATGACCTGGCAGCCTTTGGCGATGGCTTCGTCAACCACAGCTTCTGTACAGTCGAGCGATACCAAGGCCTGATGGATATCTGCATCTGGGTTTCCAACAATTAAACCCGAATTATCGTATTCTTCCTGGTAAGTAAGGGGGGCGAGGCTTTCAAGATAACCGGTTAGTTCGGATAATTTCATAATGAGGATGATATGTTCCCAAAAATCAGAATAAACATCAACAGTGGCAAACCGGGTATATTAACTAACAGATAAAAATATAATTGTTGCTTTAATTCCCCGATTCTCCCTTGATTTTCCCGAATAGAGAAAGTAGCACGATTTAAATAGTGCTTTAAGCCCTTCTAAGGCATATTTAACTAATTGGTATTGAATTTGAAATAGATAATATAATGTTAAAAATCTCTTTCCCCTAATTGATTGTTAATTTGTTTTAGACTATGTATGGCTGCTGAGTATGAAAAATATTCTGTAGCCATTTTTTTTGCCAAATGATTTTATACTTTTTGATGACTAATTTCCGTTTTACAAGTATTAATTTTGTAAGGTAAACTTACAAGTTTAACTACTTAAAAAAATGAACGAGCAAAACCTGCAATTAGCATCAGACCTGCGAACAGTTATTACCCGCCTCAATAAGAAGCTAAGGAAGAAATCGGTATCGGCCGAAAAACTGTCGCTTACCGAACGATCAACCATTGCCCTGCTTGATCAGCATAAAACATTATTGCCGAGCGAGCTGGCCGCTATGGAGAAAATAACCACACAATCAATGTCGCAAATTTTAAATCACCTTTTTGAATTGGGGTGTGTAACGCGTACCCCATCCGAAACAGATAAACGGAAGGTATTGATTTCCCTTTCACCGGCCGGGCAGGAAATTTTGTACAAAGCAAGGACGGAGAAAGATGAGTGGCTCAACAAAGTTTTAACTGATCATTTTTCTGAAGCGGAAAGGGTATTGTTAACTAAGGCCGTAGGGCCGCTAACGCGCCTTGTAGATTTTGATTAAGTGAGTTTGGTAGGGTTACAATAACCACAATATTTTATATGCTATGAATATCAGTACATTTAACGCCTTTAAGAGCCGGAACTACAGGTTGTATTTTGCAGGCCAGTCAGTTTCGCTTATCGGCACCTGGATGCAAAAAACAGCTGTAAGCTGGGTAATCTATTCGCTTACACACTCTAAATTTATGCTGGGGCTTACGCTTTTTGCCAGCATGTTTCCCTCTTTTTTATTTTCATTTATAGGTGGTGTAGCTGCCGATAGGTATAACCGTTATAAACTTTTGCTGTTAACACAGGTAGCATCCATGATACAGGCGGTACTTTTAACAGCACTGATTTTTTTTAAGCATTATTCCGTTTGGGAAATTATCGCTTTAAGTGCCTTGCTGGGTTTAATTAATGCTTTTGATGTTCCGGCCCGGCAATCGCTGGTTTATGAAATGGTTGATGATAAGGCCGATTTGCCCAACGCGCTTGCCCTAAACTCATCCATGGTTAATTTATCCCGGTTGATTGGACCGGGGATAGCCGGTATTGTACTGGAAAAGCTTGGGGATGATGTTTGCTTTGGTTTAAACGCAGTAAGTTTTATAGCGGTAATAGGTTCAATTTTAATGATGAAGTTGCCCGCCTACGTAGCTAAGCCACACACCAAAAATGTTTTTGGTGAATTAAAGGAAGGTTTTGCCTACATCAAAAATACGCCATCCATCAGTTTTATATTAATGATGCTGGCCCTCATCAGCTTGTTTGTGTTGCCTTACAGTACCTTGATACCAGTTTACGCCAAAGATATTTTTAGGGGTACAGCATCAACATTTGGCATTATAGATAGTGTGATTGGGCTTGGTGCATTTTCGGGTGCTATTTTTCTGGCATCGTTAAAGCCTGGTCGAAACCTGAAGAAGATATTGGCCATTAACACCTTGATATTTGGTGCCGGGTTGGCACTCTTCTCTCACGAAACACATTATATCCTTGCCCTAATATTTGCCGCCATAGGCGGTTTTGGTATGATGTCGCAAATAACAATCAGTAATACCCTTATACAAACTACAGTTGACCCGGATATGCGCGGCCGGGTGATCAGCTTTTATGCGATGGCCTTTTTTGGAATGCAACCATTGGGAGGCTTAATTATAGGAGCGGTTTCGCAATGGATCGGGGTTCAAAATACTATGCTGGCCGAAGGGGGAGTTGCTTTAATCATCGGCTTGATACACCTGCGCTTTTTAAGAAAAAACAGATTGAAAAAGAAACAATTACCCCTGATGGAGCAGGCTCCGGTAGCCGCGCTACAATAATTATCTACTTTAAAAACAATTAACAAATGATAACTGCACTCGACAAAAACACAGCGCTTGTTTTAATTGATCTTCAAAATGGCATCGTACAATTGCCGCTGGCACATCCCGTTAGTGATGTTCTGGCCAATGCATCAAAACTGGTTGAGGCTTTCCGCAAGGCTGGCCTTCCTATCGTCATTGTAAATGTAAACCCTGCCGGAGCCGCCTGGACAAAGGCCCGTAAAGATTCAAACCCAACTGCCGGAGCCGCTTTTAAAGAGGATTGGCTTGATATTGCTGCCGAAATTAACACACAACCCGGGGATATTTTTATTACCAAACATACCTGGAGCGCTTTTTATGAAACTCAGATTGATGAGAAACTGAAAGAAAAAGGAGTTACAGGTATTGTATTGGCTGGCATATCAACCAGCATTGGCGTTGAAGGAACCGCTCGTGATGCAAGTGAGAGGGGTTATAACATAACCTTTGCCACCGATGCGATGACCGATATGTTTGCCGATGCGCACCATAACAGCTTAAAATATATTTTGCCAAGAATTGGCGAAACCGGTACTACTGATAAAATTATCGAGGTTTTGGGCTGAGGTTAAAAACAAAATGGGTGTTAACTTAAACACTCATTTTGGCCACTTGGTAACTTTCATAGGCTACCCTCCGCTGCCGCAAGGGTCTCCCTTGTGGCCCGCATGCTGAGTATTGGATATACCAATCCCGAATGTTATCATTATTCTGCAAATTGTATTTTTACTAAGTGAGCTCTAATTATAAAAATCGGGAAGGATTGTATTTTGTGATTTTTACAGCCGTGTTTTGGATAGATGTGGTTTGTGCGATTGCCGTATTTTGATGTTTGGTGCCCGAAGAATAACGTATACTTAGCACTTGGGCCACAAGGGAGACCCTTGCGGCAGCGGGAGTTTTGGGCTGAAGTTAAAAACAAAATGGGTGTTAACTTAAACACCCATTTTGGCCATTTGGTAGCTTTCATAGGCTCGAGAGACATCTCTCTGAAAAAACATAAAAACCCTGGCATAAAAACAATATTCGCCTGAATATGATAATTATTGCCGGGATGCCTAACCAATGCGCATGTAGCGAAGCCGGGATGTTGCCATGAAAAAGATACGAAATAGAGTGCCCAAGCCCACAACCAGGGCACCAGTTTATGCCCAATAGCTTTAATGGGCATAATTCAAAATGGGCCGCTTGATAGGGGTTGCTTAAACACAGCGTTAGCATAGCCGTAACCCAGAAAATCAATTCGAAATGATTAACGATAAACTTTTTGAAGTCGCGAGCGAAGCTTTTGTTCATTTTAAATTATAAACTATCGCAAGCTAAAATAACGAAAGATCAGGACTATATCTCGTATTTGAATACAGATCTGAGAATGCCCGGATCAAAGCCGGGCATTTATTTACATGTTTTTGCTTTTCGTCATTAACAGCAACGATACGCCGAGCGAAAATAATAAACCCAACAGCAAGGCTCCGAATATATAGCCCGAAAAATCGGCGATGGTACCGGCAGCTACGTAATTAATATACCAGATAGCAAAAGCCATGGTGATTATGCCCCCTACAACTAATATTTTAAAGCCTTCAACTAATCCCTCTAAAAAGCTCATCGCACCTCCTAAATAGTTTTCGCGGTAATTACGTACGCCAAAATAGAGGCCTATTAACGGTATTAAGCCCGATGTGTATTCTATCGGTTTGAGTTCGTGTGTAGATTCCGTAGAGCCGCCCGCCCAATGCATCACATAGATCCAGATACCACTTACTATACCTATAATTACTCCTGAGATAACTGCATTTTTCATAAAACATTGTTTTTAATAAGGTTGACTAATAGTATATATAAGATCGTTTATGGAAATTTGTTTGCTTTACTGTTAGAGTAGCAAATTTATCGCCTGCTTCACAATAGCTTTTTACTTATATTTGCATCGTTTTGAATATCCGTGAAATTTTAGAGCGCTATAAGACTGACGAACGCGTGCAAACGTTAGCAAAAGCGCTCAATAGTGTAAAACATCCGAGGGTGCAACTCCGCGGATTAGTCGGGTCGAGCGATGCGGCCATGGCGGTAGCTTTGTATTTTTTAAAGCACAGCCACATGTTGTTTATCCTTCCCGACAGGGAGGAGGCCGGTTATTTTCAGTCGGATCTGGAAAATTTGCTGGATAAGGAGATATTACTTTTCCCCTCATCATACCGTAAGCCTTTTGAATTTACCCAGCCCGATAGCAGCAATGTTTTGGCCCGTGCCGAAGTATTGAATGAACTGAACCATACCTCAGAATATGGCCAGCTGATTGTTACTTATCCTGAAGCATTAGCCGAAAAGGTGATTGACAGGGCCTCGCTCGAAAAAAACACCCTCGAAATTGGGGTTACCAATAAGCTGAGCCTTGATTTTATTAACGAGTTTTTAATTGAGTATGCTTTTGAACGAGTTGATTTTGTGTACTCGCCCGGGCAGTTTTCCATTCGTGGGGGTATTGTGGATATCTTCTCCTTCTCGCACGATCTGCCCTACCGGGTAGAGTTTTTTGGAGATTTTATTGAATCGATCAGAACTTTTGAGATAGAGAGCCAGCTCTCTGTCGAGCAGGTTAAAACCATTACCATTGTACCCAACGTACAATCTAAGTTTTTAACGGAGAATAACATTTCCTTGCTTGAATATATTGATCCATCAACACAAATTTGGATCAAGGATGTGCAGTTTACCCTGGATATTATCCAAAGTGGCTACAAAAAAGCCACCCAATTGTGGAAAGCCCTATCTGCCGAAGATAAGAATGCCAACCCCGATTGGATTGACCCCAAGTTTGGTTTTACCGACGAAAAAATGATTGCCGACCAGCTTCATGATTTTGGCTTGGTAGAATTTGGCAAGCAATTTTTTTACACCCCTACCGATAGCGTACAGTTTGACATCCGCCCGCAACCCTCTTTTAACAAAGATTTTAGCCTGCTGATCCATAACTTTAAAAATAACGAAGCGGAAAAGATAGAGAACTGCATTTTTACCGACTCCACCAGGCAGCTCGAAAGATTGTATGCCATTTTTGAGGACCTGGATAAAACTATCAAATTTACGCCGGTAAATATCTCCATCCGCGAAGGATTTATAGATTATGCTCAAAAGATAGCTTGTTATACCGACCACCAGATTTTCGACCGGTATTATAAATACAAGTTAAAAAAAGGCTACCAACGCTCGCAAGCTATTACCTTAAAAGATCTTCGTGAACTAAAACCCGGAGATTATATTACCCATATTGACCACGGTATCGGTAAATACGCCGGACTTGAAAAAGTTGAGGTGAACGGCAAAATGCAGGAAATGATCCGTTTGCTATACTCGGACAACGACCTGTTGTACGTTAACATTAACTCGCTTAACCGCATCTCTAAATACAGCGGGAAGGAAGGTACCGTACCCAAAATGAATAAGCTTGGTACCGATGCCTGGGAAAAGCTGAAGAAAACAACAAAAAAAAAAGTTAAGGACATAGCCCGCGACCTGATCAAGCTTTACGCTGTACGCAAAGCGCAGGACGGTAATGCCTTTTCGCCCGATAGCTATTTACAAACCGAACTGGAAGCATCCTTTATTTACGAGGATACACCAGATCAGGAAAAAGCGACCGTCGACTTTAAAAGGGATATGGAGTCGCCGCACCCTATGGACCGGTTGATTTGCGGCGATGTGGGCTTCGGTAAAACCGAGATAGCCATCCGCGCGGCTTTTAAGGCCGTTGCCGATAGCAAGCAGGTAGCCGTACTGGTGCCCACTACCATTTTAGCTGCGCAACATTATAAAACCTTTACAGACCGCCTGAAGGGCTTCCCTTGCAATATTGATTATGTTAACCGGTTTAAAACCAGCAAACAGATTAAAGATACTCTGCAAAGGCTGGCCGAAGGTAAATTAGATATTATCATTGGTACGCACCGCTTAGTAAGTAAAGATGTAAAATTTAAAGATCTGGGTTTGATGATTATCGACGAGGAGCAGAAGTTCGGCGTATCAACCAAAGAGAAGCTGAAGGCCATGCGCGTTAATGTAGATACCCTCACCTTAACAGCTACCCCTATCCCGCGTACACTGCATTTTTCGTTAATGGGCGCACGCGATCTTTCCATCATCTCCACCCCTCCGCCTAACCGCCAGCCCGTGGTAACGGAGCTGCATGTTTTTAATGATAAGTTGATTAAGGAAGCGGTTGAATATGAAATAGACCGTAACGGCCAGGTCTTTTTTATCCATAACCGGGTGGCCGATTTGCCCCAATTGGGCGGCATGATCAAGAAACTGGTACCCAAAGCCCGAATAGGAATAGCACATGGGCAACTGGAAGGAGACGACCTGGAAGATGTAATGCTCAAGTTTGTAAGTAACGAGTACGATGTATTGGTAGCTACCACTATTATTGAGGCGGGTTTGGATATCCCCAACGCCAATACCATCATCATCAACTACGCACACATGTTTGGGTTGAGCGATCTGCACCAGATGCGTGGCCGCGTTGGCCGGAGCAACAAAAAGGCCTTTTGCTATTTGCTGAGTCCTCCCCTGTCAACCTTAACATCCGAAGCGCGGAAGCGCCTGAGCGCGATTGAAGAATTCTCTGACCTGGGCAGCGGCTTTAACGTGGCCATGCGCGATTTGGACATCCGCGGAAGCGGAAACCTTTTAGGTGCAGAGCAAAGCGGCTTTATTGCCGAAATAGGCTTCGAGATGTACCATAAGATATTGGACGAAGCAATACAGGAGCTGAAAGATGATGAGTTTAAAGGTTTGTTTAAGGATGAGAAGCCAAGGCCGTTCATCTCGTTCACACAAATAGATACCGACCTGGAGATACTGATACCAGACGAATATGTAACCAGTATCCCCGAAAGGTATAACCTGTACACCGAACTATCAAAACTGGAGAATGAAACCGAACTGGCCGCCTTTGCCCAGCAATTGCATGACCGTTTTGGCCCTGTACCAAGGCAGGTGAACGACCTGATGAATACCATGCGCCTGCAATGGTTAGGTAAATCAATCGGGTTTGAAAAATTATCCCTCAAAAAGAATGTGCTGCGTGGCTACTTTATCGCCAACCAGCAGTCGCCCTATTTTGAAACTACACAATTTAGGCAGGTGCTTAATTTTATGCAGGCCAATCCCCGCCGCTGCAACATGAAAGAGGTGAAAAATACCTTACGCATCAGCATTGATAACGTGCGTACTATTGACGAAGCTGTAGCCATATTGGAAGAAATGATGGAGCCGGTTGTGGGATATAGTTGATGTTTGATGATTTTTATTCTGCCACATAGTTGGCTTTATCCTCTTTGCGTGATCCAACTCAGATAATTTTCCTGGTTTAAAATTGTAAATTCAGCCTCCGGATAAGCCTTATCAAAAGCAATGGGTTTCTTGGCTTTTGCATTTTTCCATTTACACTCAAAGGCATGTAGTTGGCCATTGTAAGATTCTACCAGATCTATTTCCTGGCCATCATAAGTACGCCAGAAAAAGTATTGCGGCTGATAACCAAGATAGGAATTACATTTAATCCGCTCGCTCAAAATATACTGCTCCCAAAGTTGGCCGATATCATTACGTTGGTGTAAGGGGCTAAAGTTATTGATGAGCGCATTTCTCAGTCCGTTATCATAAAAATACCATTTTTTACTTTTGGTCACTTCTTTACGCAGGTTATTGCTGTAACCAGTTAGCGGATAGATAATAAATACTTTGGTCAGCAAATCCATATACCTTTCTACTGTAGCCCGGTTAAGTTGCAGGCTGTTACCCAGTTCTACCGTGTTTACCTGGCTTCCCACTTGCCAGGCCAGCATCTGTAATAATTTATAAAGTACATCCGCCCCTCTTACCGTTTCCATAGTCAAAAGATCCTTAAGCAGGTAACTGTTAACCATCTGTTTCAGATAATTCTCTTTCTCCAAAAAATTATCGATGTGCCATAGTTCAGGATAACTTCCATATACCAATCTTTGCTCCAGGTTGCGTGTTGTGGTCATATAATCTTCAACAGTTGATAGCTCGGCCTGCGCTATAGGATATAAATGATATACAATGTTTCTTCCTACAAGGGGTTCTCCGGCAGCATAAACCAGGTCGAAACTGCTACTGCCGGTTACAATTATCGTTATTCCTTTAATGCCATCTATCATCAGCTTTAATATTTTGCCAATTTCAGGAATGGTCTGTGCCTCATCTATAATGATGATTTTCTTTCCGGCGGTCAGTTGTGTATAGTTAGCAATGGTTCTGCGCTGCAATAATTCCGAAACCTGCATATCTTCCCCTTGTAGCAACAAAGCATCATTTGGATATTTTTGAACGATGTTTTCTATTATCGTTGTTTTGCCTGTACGCCTGGTGCCGTACAGCATCAACACTTTTTGGCTGCCTATTTTGGCAACCATTTGTTGCTGTATTAACCGTGGAATATTCATTTTTTGTTAATTAGTTTAGTCGAGTAGGCTAATTTATGTAAATTAGTCTACTCGACCGTCGCAATTTACATTTTTTGGTGTGAAAAGTGAAATTAACACAAACTGAAACTTGCCGGATTGTTGTGCATAGATAATCACATTTGATCGTAGGGTTTACCACGGAGATCACACCAAGAGCGAAACACAGAGAGGCCAAAAGCTTATGGAATTCCTATCTATGTTATTATTACCCCTTATTCAATTTTCAAAACCGGCCATCCATCATTATCCCAATCCAATTGCTCTATCCTCAACTTTGATCTGCCATTGTCGCTGGCATCATAAGCGTGGAAAACAAGATAATCTATACCATCAAAACTGACAACGGCATTGTGGCCTACGCCATACCAATCTTTATCGCCGGCTAACACCAAAGTACCGCCTCCGTTTTCAAGCTTTACGCCTTCCCGGTCCAGATAAGGCCCGGTTATGTTCTTTGAGCGGCCAACCATTATCTTGTAATTACTTTTAGGGCCGCGGCAGCAGTAGTCCCACGAGGTGAAGAGGTAATAGTACTTACCCTTTTTAAATAAAAAGGGAGCTTCAATAGCTTTGCTTCCTGCTGTACTACCGGGTTGGTTTTTGTTGTGCGAGCGGGCTGCAATGATTCGCCAGGGCTTGGTGTCTATTACCGTTTTCAGGTCGTCACTTAGCCTCACTAAGGTTATACCGTTCCAGAACGAACCGAAAGTTAGCCAGGGTTTGCCCTGCTCGTCTAAAATTAAATTGGGGTCGATGGCGTTAAATTGGTCTTGACCGGGGATTGTCTTTACTACCATACCCAGGTCTTCCCACTTAAAATCCGGCGAGTCGGAATGCAGGGTTTTGTTGGTAGCGAGGCCAATGGCCGATGAATTTTTGCCGAAAACGGATGATGAGTAAAACAGGTAATATCGCCCGTGCTCATAAGAGATATCCGGTGCCCAGATATCATTCGCCTTGGTGTTGGGAACTTCTGTAAGCGTCCATGCCGGGGCCGTAGCTAAAACGGGTTTTTCCCGCTTCCAGTCTACCCGGTTTGTTGACGACCACACACTGACGCCCCTACCAGTACAGAAAATATAATACAGGCTATCTTGCTTAATCATCACAGGATCGTGGACGGATATGCGTTGCTGTGTTTGTCCGCATAACATAGTCGACGAGAATAAAAGCAATATGATGCAGCAACAGCGTTTCATACTATGGTATCGTCAGCTAATTAAATCGTTTAACGCAGTCGGCGATATTTAATCCTTAGGCTTACTATTTACCATTTCGGTAAAGCTTTTGGCGGCGTTGGTAAAGTCCGATGGTACCAAAACAATGGTTGTGGTATTGTTATCAATGCCGATCTCTGATAACATCTGCATGCGCCTTAATTCAAGCGCGATGGGGCTGCCTTCCATTTGTTTGGCGCCTTGGGTCAGTTTAATAGATGCTTCGAGCTCGGCCTCCGCTTTGATGATACGGGCGCGCTTTTCGCGGATGGCCTCCGCCTCACGGGCCATGGCCCGCTGCATGGATTCGGGTATCTCTACATCCTTCATTTCAACCATTTCTATTTTAATGCCCCAGGGTTCGGTGGCGCTATCCACAATTTTTTGGAGGGTACTGTTAATCTGCTCGCGCTCCCTTAAAACTTCGTCGAGTAAATTCTGACCGATAATGTTCCGTAACGCGGTAACCGAAAACTGGTAAACGGCCTGGTTGTAATTGGCTACTTTGATAATGGCTCTTTCCGGGTCGGTAATGCGAAACCAAAGTACCGCGTTCACCTTAATGGTCACGCTATCTTTGGTAATCGTTTCCTGCTGTTCCAGATCTACCGTTTTGGTACGGATATCCAGTTTAATTTGCGTGTCGATAAACGGAATGATCAGGTAAAGGCCCGGGCCCTTGGTTTTATGATACCGGCCAAGCCTGAATACAACGCCGCGCTCATACTCCTGAGCGATACGTACGCCCATTAAAATTAACACAAAAACAACAAAACCAAGGATAGGTAGCAGGTACATGATTTTTTGAATTGAAGGTTACAGAAATAATTACCCGGTAAATGTATAAATCATTTATAATGAATACATAAGGGTGGGATAAATAATTTTTATCCGGTGCGGAATTGACCCGAATAACATGAAATATCCTGGTTTCTTTAAAATAAATATTTGTAAATTTGAGTATGGTGACATTGACAGTTGAGCTCGATAAGGAAAAGGACCTGCCGGTATTACAGGCTTTATTGAATCGTTTGGAACTAAAATACCATATCGAAAATGAAGACTATCCACTTTCGGAAGCCGAACTTGAAGGTATTGCCAAAGGCATGGAGGATTTTAAAGCGGGCAGGGTACACACAACTGTGCAGGTACAAGCACGCATAAAGCAGAAGCTTGCGGATTTGCGTAATGGCTGAGACTCAATTATTGTGGTCGGACAGGGCTTTGAATGACTACGAGAATCTGGTAGCTTATTTATGGAGTGAATGGGGCGAACAAATTACTTTACGCGTCATCAATGAGTTGGAGGCTACAATAACACGTATTCAACATCAGCCGGAGCACTTTCCAATAGTTTTAAAAGACAAATCAATCCGCCGGTATGTGTTTTCTCCTCAAACCTCAATTTTTTTCAGGATCAACAGTGATACCATCGAAATTATATCACTGTTTGATAATCGCCAAAATCCAAATCAGTTAAAAAATTTGTAACTATAAATCCAATTCCAGCAATACCGGGCAATGATCTGAATGCCGAGCTTCGGATAGTATAGCCGCGCGTTTAATAAGCGGTTGCAAAGGCTGTGTTGCCATATTATAATCAATACGCCAGCCCAGGTTTTTGGCTCTTGAATTTGCCCTGAAGCTCCACCATGTATAATTATGGGGTTCTTTGTTTAAATACCTGAAGGTATCAACAAATCCCGATTCAATCAGGTTCTCCATCCATTCCCTTTCAGCCGGTAAAAATCCGGAAGAATTGGCATTTGATTTTGGATTATGAATATCTATTGGCCGGTGGCAAATGTTATAATCGCCCGAGATTACCAGGTTGGGGTAGGCCCACTTTAATTTGTTAATATACTCGCCAAACTCATCCAGAAACCGGAATTTAAAATCCTGCCGCTCATCGCCGCTTGATCCGGACGGGAAATAAACGCTCATCACCGATACATCGTCAAAATCAACACGGATGTTTCTACCCTCACGGTCAAAATCGCTGATGCCGCAGCCATACTCTATATGTTTTGGTGTTTGTTTGGTAAAAATGGCGGTGCCGCTGTACCCCTTTTTTTCGGCAGGATACCAGTAGTGCTCGTAGCCCAATTGTTCAACCAGTAACAGGTCGGTCAATACATCGGGTGTCGCCTTAATTTCCTGCAAACAAACTACGTCGGCATCCGAGGCTTGCAGCCAGGATAGCCAGTTTTTACTCATGGCAGAGCGTATGCCGTTAACGTTATAAGTGATGATCTTCATTCTGGTAATAAAATCTGTTTCGGTTATTGGGTATTGAGCAGGAGCAACTTATCCAGTTGTTTACATTCGCGTTTGCTCAGTAATTCAACGGATATGGCTACATCTTGCAAAGGGCGGTCGCGCTCGTCCTTTTTAATGGCGGCAATCCTGTCAACCATATCAATGCCGGTTATTACCTCGCCAAAAACGGTATAATTATGGTCAAGTTGCGGCGTGCCGCCTACGCTTTTATACCATTCGCGCTGCGATGGTGGTATTTTACGTCCTTGCAGGCGTTTTATCTCTACCTTATCCAGTTCCTCGTCGGTATAGCGCTTGCCTTCAACAATGTAAAACTGCGAACCGCTGGATGCTCTTTTAGGATTAACATCATCATTTTCGCGGGCGGCGCCTAATACGCCTCGTTTATGAAAAAGGCTATCGTTAAATTCAGCATCAATGGTATATTTTGGCCCCCCGTTGCCTAACTCAATAAGCGGTTTGGCATTTTTAGAATCCGGGTCGCCGCCCTGTATCATAAAGCCCTGGATAATGCGGTGGAAAAGCGTACCGTTAAAATAACCTTGCTTAGTAAGTTTAATAAAATTATCCCTGTGCTTTGGCGTTTCGTTATACAAACGGATAATGCACATCCCGTAGCTGCTTTTAATCCGGATGTATTGATTTTTAGGCGCTTTGGCAAATGCCGTGGATAATATTAATAAGGTTAGGCCCAGGGTAAAAAGTTTCTTCATATTCAGCTATTATAAATCTCATCAAAATAATCAATAATGAGAGATTTGATGAGCATTTCCTGTTCTAAAAGAGTATAGTTTGGTATCGGAACAATCATTTTCCAATGCGGCCAACCATCCTGGTCCAGCCCTTCCAGTTCATAAAAACCAAGTTTACTAAAAAGCCTGCAATTAGCAATATGCATCAGTTCTTCCTTTTGCCGCTTACTAAATTTTTTTGGCCCCTGCCCCAGTTCCTGCACACCTATTAAAAATAGCATCACCTTAATATCAGGAGTATCTGTATCAAAATCAGTTGCTATGCGTTGTTGCAGTTCGGTCCATTTAAAATTAACTTCAGCAGGTTTCATTCGGCAAATATAAGGTTAATATGACGATACCTTCGCGTTGGGTGCAATCGCCTTAAAACGGCATCACGATAATGTTACCAACGCATGACGGGTAAAAAAATCAATTTTGAAATAAAATATTACTTTTGTTAGCAGTTTGTTACTGATCAGGCGCTAACGGTAATAAAATAACGCGAATAAGTAATTAACCCTGTGTTGTAACGTTACACCATAAGTTGAAAAAGAAAAAACTCCATATCCGTTTTGCCTGGATCATATTGATCTGTTTTATAGCAGGGCAAACTATGGTGTATTCTCACCAGCATTTTCATTCTTTTAAAACGCCGGTTCAGCATACTGTAAAAGCTCAGCAACCGGTACAAACCGTAACCGACAAGTGTAATATATGCGATATGATGCATCATACACACATGGCTATATTTGGCAACGCCACAGTAAGCCCGCTGGTTACCATTTGCGATACGCATTACACCCGTCAGCACGATTATAAAGGCATCGCGCTCATCCTCTCTGCCGGGCGCTCCCCTCCCACCGTATAACATTTTTAAATTTTATTGTATCCAATTTTCCGGGGATGTTTCCCACGGGATGTTCTATTTATTCAATTTTTATATGTTATCATGAAATTAAAAATTTTTATAGGTTCATTTTTTGCCCTGTTTATCTATTTTTCTGCCTACTCAATTAACACCATTAAAGTTAACGGCGATGAGCCCAAAGCCGCCGCGACCGGCACACTAACCGGGCTGATAACCGATAAGGCCGACGGGCAGCCTTTAATTGGCGTAACCGTAAGCATACCCGATTTAAAAAACGCTACTACTACCAATACCCAGGGTAGATATATTTTAAACCGCGTGCCTAAAGGTACCTACCTGGTGCAGGTGCGTTATATTGGTTATGCCACCATCAATCAAAAGGTTGATTTTACAAAAAACAGTGTCATGAATTTCCAGATGCATGTATCCACCATTGAGGCCGGAGAAGTGGTTATAACAGGTGTTGCACGGGCAACCGAATTGAAAAAGAGCCCCATCCCCATCGTTGCCATCACCAAACAAGCGCTTGATGAGCGGGCCGGAGCGGGCAACGTGATAGACCAGATAGCCAACTTGCCCGGTGTAAGCGCGGTTACCACCGGTCCCAACGTATCTAAGCCCTTTATACACGGTTTAGGCTATAACCGGGTAATTACGTCGGTAGACGGGATACGCCAGGAAGGCCAGCAATGGGGTGATGAGCATGGTGTTGAGGTTGACCAAAACGCGGTTGACCGGATTGAAGTGATCAAAGGACCTGCAAGTTTAACTTATGGGTCTGACGCGATAGGCGGCGTGGTGAACCTGATATCGCCGGCACCGGTTGCGGAAGGGAAAATATTAGGATCGGTACAGGGTATTTACGGTACCAACAATGGTTTATACAATGGTTCGTTCCGTTTGCAGGGCAACCAAAATGGTTTGGTTTGGGGTACGGTAATCTCTGCTAAAGGCGCTAAAGATTATCAGAACCAGCATGACGGCCGTGTATATAATACCGCCTACCAGGAGCGTGATGCGCGGGTAATGGTGGGTATAAACAAATCATGGGGCTACTCGTACCTAAACGCTTCGGTATTTGACGATCAGCAGGAGATTCCCGATGGAAGCCGCGACTCGCTTACACGCCAGTTTACCAAACAGGTTACCGAAGCGGATGCCTTCCGCCCTATCGTATCCTCATCTGAGTTAAACTCCTACAGTATTTCTCCGCTGCATCAGCATGTGCAGTTATACCGCATTTATAGCAACAGCAATTTTGTATTTGGCGATAATGGCAGTTTAAGCGTAAACCTGGGCTATCAGTATAGCCATCGCCGGGAGTTTACACACCCTACCGCTACCGATATACCGGGCTTAAACCTCAATCTTAATACTTATACTTACGATTTAAGATACAACTTTAACCTCGCTAAGGATTATGAAACATCGGTTGGTTTAAACGGCATGTATCAAACCAATAGCCTGGGCCCGGGCACCAATTTTCCGATACCGGCCTACCACCAGTTTGATATTGGCCCCTTCTTTTTAATTAAAAAGAGCTATGGCAAATTAGATGTATCGGCAGGTGGGCGATTTGATAGCCGCTCATTTACCGGACAGGCTGCTTATGTTGATACTACCAATGCTGCTTTCCCATTATTATATACTGGTAGCAATCCAACCACCACGCCTAACGTGGTTTCGCAGTTTAATGCCTTGAGCAAAACCTTTACGGGCTTTTCGGGAAGCTTTGGCGCAACGTACAATTTCTCGAACGAATTTTTGATCAAGGGTAATATCGCGCGTGGTTTCAGGGCACCGAGCATTGCCGAGCTATCGTCCAACGGGGCCGATCCGGGTTCGCAGATCTATCATACCGGTAACAAAAACTTTGTTCCGGAGTTTAGCTTGCAGGAAGATATAGGGGCTTTTTTAACACTACCTAACGTGAGCGCCAGCGCGGAGGTTTTTAACAATAGTATTTCAAATTATATTTTTCAGCAGCAATTGCTTAATGCCGATGGTTCGCCGGTATTAACACAGGGGTATAACACTTTTGAGTATGTACAAACCAAGGCCCAAATTTATGGCGGCGAATTGAGCCTGGATATTCATCCTGTTAAATGGTTACACTTTGAAAACTCCATGAGTTTAACTTACGGGCAGAATAAAGGTACCGGTGGTAAGGTGCCCGATAGTTTAAAGTATCTGCCGTTTATCCCGCCTTTGCACACCCATTCTGAACTGCGCGGAAAATTTGACAAAGGGTTTGGCTCATTGAAAAACGTATATGCCTTTGTTGGTTTTGATCATTTTAATCCCCAGGACAGATTTTTTTCGGCGTATGGTACAGAAACCTATACTGCGGGCTATAACCTGATTAGCGCCGGTGTTGGCGGCAATATTGTTAACGCGGCCGGTAAAAAAGTGTTGGAGTTATTTATTGAAGGCACCAACCTGGCGAATGTAAATTACCAATCGAACATGAGCCGGTTAAAATATTTTGATAATGCTGAGCCGGGGCCGGGCGTTCAGCCTGGTATATTTAACATGGGCCGGAATATCAGCTTTAAGGTGGTAGTGCCTTTTGATTTTTCGCCTAAGAGTAAGGGGTAGGGGCCCCCTAATCCCCTGAAGGGGGAACAAGAGAGCATTGGCGTCTTTTTTTAACAACAAACCCGGCCTCGGCCGGGTTTGTTGTTTTTATTTCTCTGTTAATTTAATCTGGTCTGCTTCGGTAATTACAATTTCGGGTTTGCCTTTGTAATCAATTACCGTTCCGGTAACACAAACAGCTTTGTTTTTAAAGGCTACTTCGGGAGCATCCTTAAACTTTTTCCGGTCGTCGCCTTTAATCAGCAAGGTCAATAACTCGTTGGGGTGTGCTGCACCTAAATCCAGCAGGGTGATACCGCCGCCGCTTAAAAATTTACCACCATATATTTTATCGCAAATGGTTACTTTTTCGCCAATGTGCTTCGCGGCATCTTTGGCATCAATGGTGGTTTGCGCAAAAGTTTTAACGCTTGCAAAGCCTATCAATAGTATGAAGCCGATTTTTTTCATGTCTGTTAATTATTGTTATTGATAAAGTAACAGCATTTGCGGCAAATTGCCTAATAATTAAATGTAAATTGTTAGTGATGCTTTACCGTTTATAATATACAATGAGCGATGCTTTGCTGATCAGGTTATTGCTGATGGCAAACCCAACATAAGCCGGTGAAGCATTTTTATCTAGGCCCAGTTTGGCCGTTTTTAAAGCGTAAACCGTTATAATGTACGGATGCGGCGCATCGCCAACCGGTGGGCAGGGGCCGCCGTAGCCTGGTTGGCCAAAATCTGTAATGCTCTGGATAGCCGTTTGCGGTAACAGGTGTTCCTGGTTATTGCCCGCGTTTTGTTTTAACTCGCTTACCGTGGCCGGGATATCAAATACCACCCAATGCCACCATCCGCTGCCGGTAGGTGCGGCAGGGTCGTGAATGGTGATGGCGAAGCTCCTGGTTTCTTTAGGTGCGTTTTGCCAGTATAACTGCGGCGATTTGTTGGCGCCCGTACAACCGAAACCATTCAGGGTAAACTCATTGCTGAACTGCCCGCCGAGGTCGTTGCTTTTCAGGGTAAAGGTTTGCGCATTTACTGTCGCATCCGCGATCAGCATAAAAAAAAGAAAGTGAAATAAAGTTCTCATGGTCGTCAATTATTTTGTTGACCAAAAGTGCCTCAATATGTTTTTTTCATCAATTGAAATCAGGCCAAAAAAGGCTGCAAAAAGCTCAATCCTTATTTGGCCTGGAGCTGATATTGCTTAGGTGTTAAGCCGAATTGCTTTTTAAAGGCCGATGTAAAGTTGGACGCGCTCTCGTAGCCCAAATCAACATACAATTCGCTTACCCGTTTTCCTTGCATCAGCTCGGCGGAAGCGATTTGTAATTTGCGCTCGCGGATGTACTTGCCCGGGCTAAGGCCGTATGCTTTTTCAAAATCGCGCTTAAAGGACGATAAACTTTTGTTGGCTAAAAAAGCAATCTCGTCTAATGTTAAATTATTCACCAGGTTATTTTCAACCAGTTTTTTGAGCGAAAGTTCGCGGGTATCAATCAATGGTTTAAAAACCGAGGCCATTTCGCTGAGATGTTCGGCAGGGATGCTCAAAAAAAGCTCTTCAAGCTTATGTTTGCCCAGGGCAGTTGGGATGCTTGGCTGGTGCTGAATAATGTGCAGCAAACTTTGCAGATAACCGGCCTGGTAAGGTGTTTGCTTAAATTTTACCAGCTGGTTATCCGCATCAAATAATTCTCCGGGCTTTGGCGATATATCGGTCCGGTTTAAAAAATCAACTAAATAACGCGTCGGAAACAAAATCAGGATGCTGCTGTACTCCGACCGGTTGAGCGAATGCTCGGCGATGATGCTGTGCCCTTCGGTGATCAAAACTGCCTCTCCGGTATTAATAATGGTCCGTTGTGATGATTTATAAATATCCTTTACGCCATTAACCACAAAACTGATCACATTACAATTAAAAATCACCCGGTTCTTTTGAGCTTGTGAATGCTCTTTATATAGCACAAAAGCAATATCATCACAAGCAGTTTGCGGATGCTTTTTTATCGCTTGCGGAATATTGATGTGCTGCATATATACAAATGTATCATTTATGCATTTATTACATCATCTGCATTTTTCCATATTATAGATTTCCAGTATCTTTCACCGTTATACTAAACCATCATAAATTGTTAGTTAAAACCTTTGGCAGCGCTGTTTACGGAATTGAGGCCACAACCATTACAGTTGAAGTTAATATTGCATCGGGCACTAAGTATTCTATAGTCGGCTTGCCGGATAATGCCGTTAAGGAAAGCTATTTCCGGATACAGTCGTCGTTAAAAAACTGTGGTTACCACATGCCGAGGCAGCAGGTAATTGTAAATATGGCACCGGCAGATATCAAGAAAGAAGGCTCATCGTACGACCTCACCATAGCCACCGGTGTTTTGGCGGCATCTAACCAGATTACGCCTGACGAATTGGACAAGTATTTGATTATGGGCGAGCTCTCGCTCGATGGCGGGCTACAGCCCATTAAAGGCGCTTTGCCCATTGCTATCCAGGCCCGCAAAGAAGGGTTTAAAGGTTTTATCCTGCCAAAACAAAACGCGCGGGAAGCCGCTATTGTAAGCGATCTGGAAGTTTTTGGCGTTGAAAGCATCACGGAGGTCGTCGGCTTTTTTAACGGGACCGTTCAGCTAAAGGCCGAAATTGTGAATACCCGCGAAGAGTTTTATAACAGCGTTAACAATTACGACAGCGATTTTTCGGAAGTACGCGGGCAAGAGAATATTAAACGCGCCTTAGAAATTGCCGCCGCAGGCGGCCACAACGTGATACTGATTGGTCCGCCGGGAGCGGGTAAAACCATGCTGGCCCGCAGGCTCCCTTCCATACTGCCGCCCTTAAGTTTGCAGGAATCCTTAGAAACTACCAAGATCCATTCGGTAGCCGGGAAGCTTTCGGCAAGTGATGCGCTGGTTACTGTAAGGCCCTTCCGCTCACCGCACCACACCATCAGTGATGTGGCTTTGGTTGGCGGAGGCACCAATCCACAGCCCGGCGAAATATCGCTGGCACATAACGGTGTTTTGTTTTTGGATGAATTGCCCGAGTTTAAGCGCACGGTGCTCGAAGTAATGCGCCAGCCGCTGGAAGAACGCCGGGTAACCATATCGCGTGCGCGGATGTCGGTCGATTATCCCTCCAGCTTTATGTTGATAGCCAGTATGAATCCCTGCCCTTGCGGTTATTATAATCATCCCGAAAAGGAATGTGTTTGCCCTCCGGGGATGGTACAAAAATACCTGAGCAAAATATCGGGTCCGCTGCTGGACAGGATAGACCTGCATGTTGAAGTAACACCGGTAAACTTTACCGAACTATCATCAGACAGGCTGGCCGAAAAAAGCGAAGGCATCCGCGAGCGGGTGATTAGGGCAAGGGATGTACAAATAGCCCGGTTTGGCTCCCAGCAGGGATTACACTCTAATGCCCAAATGAGTACCAAAATGGTGCGCGACCTATGCAAGATAGATACAGCAGGCCAAACCTTACTGAAAAAGGCGATGGAGAAACTGGGCCTCTCGGCGCGTGCCTATGACCGTATCCTGAAAGTTTCCAGAACCATTGCCGACCTTGCCGGAAGCGAGAACATTGAAATGGAACACTTGGCCGAAGCCATCCATTACCGAAGTTTGGACAGGGAGAATTGGGCGGGATAATGGCCTTGCTGAGTAGTATAGCCTCCATTTACCAAAACAAATTAAAGTGTGTATTTGCCAAAGGAGAACGTTAAAATAGACACATTCAATTAAATAACCATCTGCAACAATGAACAGTTTTACAATTCAGTCACAACTTTTAAAAAGGGAATATCTTAAACTACATTACCAGCTTATGTTTGCCAGGGCCTGGATGTTATGTATGTGTGTATTTGCAGGGCTGTTTATAGTTTTTTCCACAGGGCTGTTTGTAACACACAACTACGCCATTTTTGATTCTGACCTCTATTATTACGGGCTAATGGTAACTATTTGGACTATATTAATCATCATAATTCCGTTAATCACGGTGCCACTAAGCTTTAAAAGTAACCAGATGCTGCAGGAAGCAACCAGCTACGAGTTTACAGAGGAGGGTGTAAATGTTACCGGCGAATCATTTACATCTCTTTATAAATGGGCTAAAATTTATAAGATCAAAGGAGTGAACGGCTGGATATTATTATATCAAAGCCACAGGTCGGCAAATATTATTAAAGTTGGTTTGGATAACGGCACGGACATCAGGGCTCTGAAAGATTACCTGAAGCAAAGCGGGTTTAAAATAAAAATTCAGTTGTAAATTGAAAGGCCTTATCCGCACTCCCGCAATAATATATATTTTCCTGATCATTCTATCCATTATCCTCGGCTTTTTATCCCGAATGGTTACGAGTGTTCCGCTTTGGGTGGGCGATGTATTGTGGGCAACTATGGTGTTTTTTATGGTTCGGTTTATTTTTATTAATCAAGCTTTAAAGCAAGTGGTCATCATCAGCTTATTGTTTTGTTATGGCATAGAGCTTAGCCAGCTTTACCAGGCAGAATGGATCAACCAGATCAGGCAAACTACGTTTGGTAAACTGGTATTGGGGCAGGTGTTTTCGTGGGGCGATATGTTGTGTTACACGGTGGGCATAGTTATCGGCGCTTTAATTATGAAGATGATCGGTGCTAATAAAAATAACAGCTTCCTGAACGGATAGTCAATACTTCAACTATCAATTTAAAATATTTTTTCTATCTTTTGGATGTATTAAAAAAGCAGCAAAATGAGTACCGTACCACTGATCCAGATCCGTAATCTTTCCAAATCATACGGATCAAAAATGGTTTTAAAGCATTTAACGCTCGATATTTTTCCGGGTCAGGTGATAGGCTACATCGGGCCGAACGGGGCAGGTAAATCAACAACGGTAAAAATTTTGACCGGCCTTATCCCCGATTTTGAGGGCGAGGTAATTGTTAATGGCCTTAACATGGCGCAAAACCCGCAGGACATTAAACGTTTAATGGGTTATGTGCCCGAAAATGCCGAGATATATGAGGTGCTTACGCCGATGGAATACCTCGATTTTATAGGCAAGCTATATGATATGGAAGAGGATGTAGTAACCGAACGTGCACAAAAACTATTGGGGGCCTTTGGCCTGAGCGCTAATTTGAACGACAGGATGGATACCTTCTCTAAAGGGATGAAGCAAAAGGTGCTGCTCATTTCGGGCATTATCCACAACCCGCAGATTATTGTGTTGGATGAACCGCTTTCGGGGCTGGACGCTAACGCCGTAATTACCGTGAAAGAATTAATTGTGCGCCTTTCGCAAGAAGGCAAAACCATATTTTATTGCTCGCACATGATGGATGTAGTTGAAAAAGTATCCGATAGGATATTGCTGATTAACAAAGGCGAGATTGTTGCCGACGGTACCTTTGAGTCGCTCAAGCAGAACCACAGTGATACGCTGGAGCAGATTTTTGCCAAATTAACCGGTCGTGATACTTCAAGTCATGAAACCGATGCCATTATGAACGCTTTTGACTGATCACAATGGATAAGCTTTTTTTACGATTAGTTGCCTTGTTCAACCCTTTTTTGGAACGAACCGGTGTTGATACCTACCAACTGCATGAGATCCTCCGGGTTAAACTCCTGATGGATAGCCGTCGGCCACCTGCCATGTTTGCCGGCCGTAGGCGTGCCACTACTACTTCAGCCTCCTCTTCCTTTAAGGTAACTGTTTTCTCGCTGATCTTCGGAGCGTTGTATGGCGCTGTTCTGTTTGTTTTCAACAAGCCCCTGGTTGGGCAAACGGTTTATTTTAGCGCCTTTATGGTGCTAATGTCCTTAACGCTCATTACCGATTTTACAACGGTGCTGATTGACGTGCGCGACCAATTGATTATAGCGCCCCGGCCCGTTAATGATCGTACGGTGGCTATAGCACGTATATCGCATATCAGCATTTACGTTTTGCGCCTGGCGCTGGTGCAAGGTTTGCCCGCCATGATTATGATTGGCTTTATTGATGGTGCCGCTGCCGTGCCCGTGTTTTTGATACAGGTTATTGTGGCTACGCTGTTAAGTATTTTTATCGTCAATATCATTTACCTGCTACTCATGAAATCGGTAAGCCCGCAACGGTTTAAAGATATCATCAGCTATTTCCAGATCGCGTTTTCCATTTTAATTTTTGCGGCTTATCAGTTGCTGCCCCGATTAATCAAAATGTCGGTACTGGCCGATTTTAATTTGATGGGGCATACCTGGTCCTATTTTTTACCGCCTGTTTGGATAGCTTCGCTTAACGAGGTATTGATACACCCTGGCCGGGCAACGTTGATAACCAGCCTGATGGCCATAACCGGTATTACGGTTCCGTTGGTAGCCATTTGGTTTGTGGTAAAGGTGCTGGCTCCCGGTTTTAACAGGCGCTTATCAATGATAGCCATGTCCGACGGGGCGACATCCGGTGTGCCGAGCAAAGCCGAAAAAAAATCAGGAATAATTGATAAAATCGCAAACTTTTTAGCGCCCGACCCGGTTGAGAATGCCGGCTTCCGGATCACCTGGAAACTGGCTGCCCGCACGCGCGAGTTTAAAATGAAGGTTTATCCGCAATTTGCCTTTATACCGGTGTACTTTGCTTACTTTACCTTATCAGGTAGTGGCGACGTTGCCGGGCAGTTTTACAAAATGCAGCATGGCAAAAGTTATATCTTTTTGCTCTACTTCAGCTCTATTGTACTGGCTGCCATTCTGCAACAGATCTCGCAAACCGAAAAGTATAAGGCCGCCTGGGTATACTATGCTTTACCCATCAGCAAGCCCGGTAAAATTTTGGCGGGTATGTACAAGGCCATTACGGCGCTCTACTTTTTACCCTATATGTTTGTTTTAGGCGCGGCTTGTGTGGCTGTATGGGGAACCGCCGTTATAAACGATATTATACTGGCCTTCCTGATGATCCAGCTTTATGGTATTGTGATGGCATTGTTTTTAGTAAAGGGGCTTCCCTTTTCAAGGCCGGTATTAAACAAGCAAGCTGGAGGGCGCATAATAACCTCGTTGTTAATAACTGCCCTTGCCGGTATATTTGGCTTCGGCCATTACGTACTTTCGCGATGGGAGATGGTGATCTGGATTGCCATTATCCCTGCGGCCTTGGTTTACTGGCTATTATTTAATTATTACCGCAAGCAAACCTGGGATAATATCGAACTAAACGAAATCGAATAGACTGATGAATAACAATCAACAACCGCCTTCATTTAAAGTAATACGAATTATTCACATCGCGCTTTGCACGGGCTCAACGCTATTCCTGGTGGTAGCTTCATCCATAAAACCGGGGCCTGTACACACCGCCATTGAGCCCGGCGATATTCCGTTGTTATACGTAGCTGTCGCTTTAGCTGCAATGATGGCTTTTGTAAGCGGTTTTCTGTACCATAAAAAGCTTGCCGAAATTAACTTTTCTGCGCCAGTAAGTAACAGGCTTACCCAGTATATGTCCGCCTGTATAATGCGCTACGCTCCGCTCGAGGGTGCTGCGCTATTTAATACGGCGGTTTGGCTTTTAACCGGCAACCTCATTGCTGCTATGGTGGCGGTGGCTGTCATCCTGTATTTGATTAGCGCGAGGCCTGTAAAAAGCAAAATAATAAGTGATCTTAAGATCACCTATCCGGACACGCTGGATTAAAAAACAATTGCAACTTTATTGCTAATTGTAGTTTGGCCGGTGCTTGTAATTATCGAAACGGATGATACGATTGCGTAGCGTGTTATAAATGGCGCAATTTTGTTAGATTTGATTTATTAACAAAATCAAATGTGGGTAGAAGAGATTTCTTTGGACAATATTAAGTGCTTTGAAAAGCAGACCATTAAATTAGGCACAAAAAAAGAACCATATCCCTGGATTAATCTGTTAGGAGAAAATGGTACCGGAAAAAGCACCATATTACAAGCGTTGTCTTTGCTATTAGCTGGCCCTGAGGGAGCTGCACAGCTTCTAAAACCTGATGGATGGCTAAAAGATAATTTTAAACCAGGAAAAATGACCATTGTATTACATCAGGGACTAAATGATCCTGGACAGTATGGCAATGAGAAAAAAGAGCGGAAAATGTTTAGATACACTTTTTATGTTACAGGAAGTGAAAAACTGACAATAAATAACAAAACATTTACAGAGCCTATAATTACAGAGGATACCAATAGCAGAGTTATACCTTGGTTGAGGGAAAATGCTCTGTTGCCAAAAGGGAAAGGGTGGTTTGGTGCAGGATATGGAGCTTTTAGGCGACTCACTCGTGCTAATAGGATATTAGTACCTTCCCTGCAAACCCCATTGCGCTATACAAACTTTTTCACGCAGTTTAGAGAGGACCAAGCGTTAGAAGCGTTTGAAACTTGGATGGTATATCTGGATTATAGAATATCAAAATCTGATGATTCAATAGCAAAAAAACAAAAAGAGTGGGGTATTAAGGCAATTAATAAATTACTACCAGAGGGAAATTCATTTGATTCTATCGACGGTAACGGACGGATTTGGTTTAAAGTACAAGGTTCAAAAGTTTCCACCGTAGCATTGTCTGATGGTTTTAGAAGCGTATTAGCACTTGCAGGAGATTTAATTTGGAGATTAATTGAAGCATTTCCATTGAGTGATGATCCGTTAAATGAAGAGGGGGTTGTTCTGATCGATGAGTTAGATATACACCTGCACCCGACATGGCAAAGAACAATTGCAGGTTTGTTGAGACAAACTTTTCCTGGAATGCAGTTTATTATGGCTACGCACAGTCCACTAATTGCTGCCGGATCTGGTGAAGATGCCGTTACATACCGTTTTTATCGTAAAGATAATAACACTATTGTAGAGGAGATAAAAAACATTCATGCATTAAGTGTCGACAAAATTCTACAAAGTGAGGCATTTGGACTGATTTCTCCTTTTTCTCCTGAGACGCAAAATAAATTAGACAGGTACTTTCAATTGAAAAAAAAGAAAACACTTAATAATTCCGAACAAACAGAATTGGATCTTGCGATCCCATTAGTGAGAGAGGCTTTAGGTGAGCTGCCTAATGAGAACTCATTAGATTTTAAAGTTCAGGAATTTCTTATGGATAAATTAAATGATAAAAATAAATAGAACAGGAAAACCATCTGTTTTACAAAAGAAGGAAACTATTTGGGTAGAAAAAATCAAAAATGCCTCATCTGCGGATGAACGACATAAAGCTATTAGCAAATACCGCCATCCTGAGATAAAAGCATTTTTAAGCGAAATGTTTAATGGAAAATGCGCTTTTTGTGAGTCTTATATTGAAAATGTCGACTATGGTGATATCGAACATTTTAAACCTAAAGCAAAATTTCCTTACGAAGCAGTAATTTGGGAGAATTTGCTATTGTCTTGCAAAAAGTGTAATGGTGCCGGGCAGAAAGGAGACGAGTGGCCATTAGAAAGTGAGGGAGGATTGTTAATTAACCCTTGTGAAGAGGATCCTAATGATTTTTTTTCGTTTGAGTTTGATGCAGAAACCCTTGTTTCGATTGTTAAACCTAAAAATAAACGTGGAGAGACATCCGAAAGAATTTATGGACTAAATAAGCAAACACTAATTAAGGACAGGAATCAAAAAGTAAGAATATTCGTCTTCTTAGCGAGCTATTATAATATTGATCCGAGAGCAAGAACTTTTTTAGATGAATTTATAGAAACTTCAGGGGAATATTCGGCCTTTGCAAAAATGATTAAAGAAAAATACGTTGATAACGCTTCTGAGAATAATCAACAGCGCTGATTCATCCTCTTATTTGAGAATTGGAATTAGTAGCGCATGTATTCAAAATGATTGAAGGGGTTATGTTAAGGCAGAACCCCTTCAAATCAATAAAAAAGCTTAGATATGGATAAACAAATCCGATTTAGGCCTGCGTACTTTGGCTAATTTACTATAGCTGTCGTCCTCGGCACGGAAACCGATTGTAGCGATAACCGATGTGGTTAATCCTTTTTCTTTCAAGCCCAATATTTCATCAAACTTACCTGCCAGGAAACCTTCCATGGGGCATGCGTCAATGTTCATGTCGGCAGCAGCGGTTAACAACACGCCTAAGGCAATATAGGCTTGTTTGTGCGCCCAAACAATTTTCTCACCTTCGCCCTGACCGTTAACACTCGCTAAAACCATTTGTTCAAAAGCGGCAAGGTGTTCGCGGCCAATCTCGCGTACTTCGGCTATGCGGTCTATATACTTCTTTCCAAAATCTTCGTCAAGGTTAGTTTCGGCAGCAAATACAATCAGTTGTGAAGCCTGGGTTATTTGTTGCTGACCGTAACCGGCCTCGCGTAATTGCTCACGGATCTCGGCGTCTTCAACAACCAATATCCGGTAAGGTTGTAAACCCATTGATGATGGAGCCAACTGAACTGCACTTAACAAACTTTCTAATTGTTCAGCACTTAACTTTTTAGTGTGGTCAAATTTTTTGGTGGCATAGCGCCAGTTTAATTTTTCTATCAGAGACATGGTGATTTTCTAAATAATAATCAAATATAGGTGTTTGAACATGTATTTGGGTCACCCTTATGTCAATACTAAAAAAGCCCGTTTTCCTGGAGTTTTTTCTTGGCTTCTTTTTCTTTACGGCGCTGTTCGCGTCTTTCCTGGCGAAGTTCTTTTTTGCTCTTGCCTGCGGTATCAATTACCTCTTTTTTATTGGTAGTATCTTTTTTACCAAACAGGCGCTGAAAAAAATTAGGTTTCTTTTCGGGCTGCGGTACTACCGGGACGGCATCGTTATCCTCATCGTCCTGGTTCATCTTATCCAGCGCGGCAGTATCAACTGTAGCCACCTTTTGCCTTAATGCCGACCGGAGCCTTACATCGTAAAAGCCGTAGTTGCTGCTATCGCGCTGAGTATAACCGTTCATTGCCATCATGCTGCCAAGGCTGTTAAAATAATTGGCCAGGTAACCCTTCAGGCTACCGTCAGGCTCAAACGCGTATAAGCCGGTTTTGGGCTTGGGTACAATGCTCGCCATATAAATACTTTCGCCAAGGTTAAGCTCAGATGGGCTTTTGCCAAAGTAATAACGGGATGCCTCACCTACGCCGTAAACATTTTTGGCCCATTCAATAATGTTGAAGTATACTTCCAGCATCCTGGTTTTTGATATGATGTGCGTATTTTCAATCATCCAGACAATCAGCGTTTCTTCTACCTTACGCACCATGGTTTTTTGCCTGCTTAAAAAGGCGTTTTTTACCAGCTGCATTGATATGGTACTGCCGCCCCGTTTAAACTTCTTCTCTTTAAAGTCGATAGCTATTGATTTGCGCAGGGCTTCTTCAACAAAACCGTTATGTTTAAAAAAGGTAGGGTCTTCGGCCGTCATTACAGCGTGTTGCAGGTATGGCGAAATCTTTCCGATCGGGGTATAATCGGGGTTCGATGGGCCAATCATCCGCGAGGGCATCGGCTTGCCTTTTTCGTAGGGCGTATATACAAACGGGCCGTTCAGTTTATTCAGGTCGGTACGGCCATATTTCACAATGTGGAAGTTATCCTGTTTCAGGCTCGAATCAAACTGAACATCGTCGGGCTTCGAGGTATCCAGGTAAAAATTAAGATTGTAAGATAATTTTCCGGCAACCTGTATACCCTCGAGCGCATCGAATGTACCTATCGGGAAAGAACTAAAAATCTTTTGCGCGTCAATAAAATCGGTATGCAATTTTACCTCGTAAACTTTTACTGGTTTTAAGGTATATTTAATATAAGGGTTGGCAGTTACATCCTTGATATGGATGGCCGACGAACTATCGATTGAAACATAATTTTCGCCTATAAAAATGTTAGCATCGATGGAGCCCGAAGGGATGATAATATCGTTTGATGCTATTTTAGGATGATTGATCAGCAGGTTTTTTACAGCCCAATAACCATAAATGCGGGTTTCGCCATCGCTGCGTTCTACCTTTTTAAGTTCGGTGCTGATGGTATCGAAACTAAGCTTCATGCCGAATTTTTTCTGGATAAATGGCAGTTCCACCTTTTTGTTGTCAGCATAAAATTTAACATCGATGTATTTATCCGAAGGACGCATTTTGCCGGTGAAATGCAGCGTTGATTCGCCGTTGTTGACTATGATGGCCGAGCTGAGGTTGCTGTTTTTGATCAGCGCGTATTGGGTTAACAGCTTTACGTTGATGCTATCGTCGTGAAACTTAATGGTAAAGTTTTTGATATCGAGTTCGTCCGGAATTTTATAAAGTACCTGGTTAATCAGGTTATTGGCCACAACAGATATATCCCCTCCCGAATGGGTGTCGGTAGTGTCTTTTTTCTTTTTAAATAGAAAATCAAAATTCTTTACGCCCTTTACGTTGCTTAGGTTTAATACGCCGTTATCAAGCTTAACCGATGCCAATTTCATATTACCAAACAACAATGGCCATAATTTTACACTTACCTCAAAATTGCTGATGCTTACCAGGCTATCCCGGTTTTCCGGCACTACTGTAATTCCGGAAAAAGACACCGTGCTTAAGCCCGAAAAGTGGGCAGAACCTATTTTTACATCTAAATTATAATCTCTTTTGGCTTTTGCAGTAGCTTTGCTGATAGCAGATCGCAACAACTTTTCGCGCTTGGAGAAGGCTATAATGCCAGCTATCAGGCCGATTATAAATAAACAAAGAAATGTTATTCCGGCAATACGGATATATTTAGGGTTGAGACGGCGCATCAGTAAATTTTAACTAAAACTAATAATCTTATCTTTACAACAGTTTTCTGCATTCAATTTTATTGTAACAAACTCCCGCATAAGCTGTTTTATATTTATTCTATTTAAAAATGATCATCACTACAGACCAAGTACTTGCCGCACTGAGCCATGTTGAAGAACCCGATCTGAAAAAAGATTTGGTTACACTCAAAATGATCGAGGATATCCGCATTGATGGCCTTAAGGTAAGCTTTTCCGTTATACTAACTACACCGGCATGCCCTCTGAAAGCCATGATTGAAAACGCGTGCCGCAACGCGATATTGCATTTTATAAGCAAAGAAGCGGACGTTAGCATTAATATGACATCCCGGGTGACAACCCAAGCCAACAATAGTTTACCTGGAATTAAAAACATTATAGCCGTGGCATCCGGTAAAGGCGGCGTAGGTAAATCCACTGTGGCAGCCAACCTGGCGCTGGGCTTAGCCCATACGGGCGCAAAAGTGGGTTTGATAGATGCTGATATTTACGGCCCATCGGTACCTATTATGTTTGGCCTGGTTGGTGCCAAACCGAGGGCAAGCCAGGAAAATGGTAAAACGCGGATTGAGCCTATCGAAAAATACGGCATCAAGTTATTATCCATTGGTTTCTTTACCGACCCGGATCAGCCGGTTCCGTGGCGTGGGCCAATGGTATCAACCGCGGTAAAGCAACTATTTAATGATGCCGAATGGGGCGAGCTGGATTACCTGGTTGTTGATTTGCCTCCGGGTACGGGCGATATCCACATCACCATTACACAGGGTTTCCCGATAGCAGGCGCAGTAATTGTAACTACCCCGCAGGATGTTGCCCTGGCCGATGCACGTAAAGGCATAGGCATGTTTTTAATGCCGGCCATTAACGTACCTATACTGGGCGTTATTGAAAACATGTCGTACTTTGTTCCGGCAGAGTTGCCCAACAACAAATACTATATTTTTGGTGAAGGCGGCGGTAAAAAGCTTGCTGAGCAAATTAACGCTCCGTTTTTAGGACAGATCCCTTTGGTAAAAGGGATTACCGAATCTGGTGATGCAGGCAAGCCGCTGATATTAGACGATAATAACCCGATGTCGGCAGCGTTTATCGATCTGGCTAAACGGGTGGCCCAGCAGGTGGCCATTGTGAATGCCAGGCCGCAGCAAGCAGCACAAATGCAATAAATTATTTATATTTACAGTAAATTATAAGCAATGACAATTTTAGATCAGGTGGAAGCAGCTTTAGATACCATTCGTCCGTATCTGGAAACTGATGGCGGGAATGTTTCGGTTGAAGAGATCACCGCAGACAATGTAGTAAAATTGAAATTATTGGGTTCGTGCGGATCTTGCCCGATGAGCATCATGACGCTTAAGGCAGGCATAGAGCAAGCAATAAAAAAAGCCGTTCCGGAAGTTACAGGGGTTGAAGCCATTAACCTGACGGATATTGACGATCCAGCGGCAGTTTTGCCCGAGAACCTAAGATAAGTTAAACTGTGTTAAATTATTGAGAGGTGGATATACTTTTGGCCCAGAAATTGCGTAATTTGCATATTGATTTTAATATTTTTTAACAAATTGACTCATCCAAAATATAGCATATCATTAATGAAGCGTTTGATCTTGATATGGTTTACCTTAATTGGCGTATCGGCTTTCGCACAAAAAAACGAAAGGCCGCTGGTGCAATTTACTGGTGTTGTATTAAGTGCCGATAGCAGCACCGTAATACCGTATGCAACAATCACCAACTTATCTGCTAAGGGGCAGAGTACTTTGGCTAACTATAAGGGTTATTTCTCTTTTGTAGCACATGAGCGTGATACCTTGCGTTTTACATCTATTGGTTATGCCTCTACCCTGGTGGTAATACCATCAAACACCAAGGACAGGAGCTATACGCTGCATGTTAAATTAAATGGGCAATCCATCAATTTACCTGTGGTTCGTATTTTTCCATGGGCTACGACGGACGAATTCAGGAAGGATTTTTTAACGTTAAAAATAGCCGACGATGACCTGGAGATAGCACGTAAAAACCTGACCGGAAAATCTATCGCATCATTAACACGGTCGCTTCCGCGGGATAGTAAAGAAATTCAAAATGCTTTTTTTCAGGATGAGCACAATGCTATTATCAACCAGCATTCGTCGCTTAGCAATCCGTTGTTTAACCCTTTTGCATGGGGTGCTTTAATCAAAGAAATTAGCGAGGGTAACAAAAGCCGCGGCGTAAGCGATAATTAATACTTTAATCTATATTATCCTGCTTAATATCATATTAAGCAGGGCATTCGTTACATATTTCTCTATTTCGGTGAGGCTGATTTTGGATACCTGATAATCCATTAACGACCCTTTTTAGCAGCCGGGAATTTCATTTTATATTCCACATTCACAATCCCTTTCGAAATATCGGTCAGCTTCTTCTGGATCAAACGTTTGCGCAACGGGCTCAGCTTATCGGTAAACAATTTACCTTCAATGTGGTCGTATTCGTGCTGAATAACCCTTGCCGCTAATCCTTTAAAGGTTTCTTCATGGTGTTTCCAGTTTTCGTCGTAGTACGACAGGCGGACCACCGGTTTACGATAAACGTCTTCCCTGATATCGGGGATGCTCAGGCAGCCTTCATTAAAACTCCACTCCTCGCCTGTTTCTTCTAATACCTTGGCATTGATAAAAACCTTTTTAAAATCCTTTAGTTCGGGTTCGTCATCATCAAACGGTGTGGCATCAATAACAAATAAACGCATAGATAAACCCACCTGTGGAGCAGCCAAGCCAACACCGCGGGCGGCATACATCGTCTCGAACATGTTTTCAACCAATTCCTTAATGTGTGGATATTCGTCGGGTTCAATATTTGTTGCTGCTCGTCTTAATACCGGGTCGCCGTAGGCTATAATGGGATATTTCATCACTGCAAAAATAAGATATTTAATTTTTTGATGGAAATTTTAATGGTTTTATGAATGTGAGTTGATTTTATAAACAAAAGGATGGCAAACCATTTAAGAAATTTACCAATAGATTTAATTTGGAAGGCAGTAAGTAAATAAAATACGCTGAGCCAATCATTTCGTTAACAATTCGTATCAATCCACAAGGCTGTGACTGTTAAAAAAGAAAACTAAACCCAGACCCCTTTGACGGATTTTTCATTTCCTCAAATTTTTCAATTTCCAGCTCAAGCAGCAAAGCATATTCACCGCTCATAAAATCGCGAAATATTTGAATATTTTGCTGCTGACGTGTATCAACAAGAGCCTGGATATAGGCTGCTTTGTTTTCGCTTTTTACAATAGCCAAAGGTAGGTGGTAATAAGCCTGAATATAATTCATAAGTAACCGGGAAGTACGGCCATTGCCATCGTAATAAGGATGTATACTAACCAAGTTAAAATGAGCATCAAAAGAGAGGTTTATTTGCTCAGCTATAGTTAAAGGGGCGCGCATTTCATCATTTACCTTTTTTAGCAAGTCGCTTGTTAAACGCTCCACTTTGTCAAAATTGGGGAAGTAAGAAACACCCGCGGTAACATTGCCCTTGCGAAATGCTCCTGTTGCCGAATCGATAACGCCAAAAATGGTATGATAAATTTTGCCAGTGTTTTTCATCACCAGGGCATTTACTTGCTGTAAAAAAGAAACGGTTAGTGATTTTTTTTCTTTCGCGTTCAAAAGGGTAAATAAAAGGGCGGCATGGTGGTCTGTCACCATTAAGCTTTCTTCCAATGGCTTTCCATTGGGCGTTCGGCCTTCAGTAATTAAAACCTGTGTTTCTACCTCGGTAAGGGTTGATCCCTCCAGCCGGGTTGAATGATGGTCGATAGCGATCAGGGTAAACCGGCCATGGTCTATCACATCGGCTATGCCAAGCTCATTATATCGCGCTATCAGTTTAACCAGGTCTTTCATTTTAATAAAACAAAATTAGTTATAGTTTTTAATACCTGGCCAGATAAAACATTGACTAAATGTTAATGTTATCAAATGGCCCGGCTAAGTGCCGGCCATTTATATTCACATGGCACGTAACCCATTACTTGAATTTACAGATACCGGAATTTACTGCGCCGAGGGCAAATTTTATATCGACCCCTGGAAGCCGGTGGATGATGCTGTGATTACTCATGCCCATTCTGACCATGCCCGTTGGGGCAGCAAACGCTACCTGGCTCATAAGCTATCAGAGCAGGTGCTGCTATACCGCTTGGGCGACATACAGCTCCAAACAGTGGAATATGGCGAAAAGATAATGAAGAACGGTGTGGAGATCACTTTGTTCCCGGCAGGGCATGTGATAGGTTCGGCCCAGATCAGGGTGTGTTATAAGGACGAGGTATGGGTGGTATCCGGAGATTATAAGGTAGAAGACGATGGGATCTCTACCCCCTTTGAGCCGGTACGCTGCCATCATTTCATTTCGGAGTGTACGTTTGGTATGCCGGTTTATAAATGGAAACCCCAGGCGCAAATATTTGATGATATGAATAGCTGGTGGTGCAACAATATAAAGGAAGGCCGCGCCAGCGTGGTAGTGGGCTACTCGCTGGGTAAAGCTCAGCGTATTTTGCAGAACCTGGATCTCTCCATCGGCAAGGTTTATACCCACGGCGTTATCGAAAACACCAACGAAGCACTCCGCAGAAATGGCATTCAACTCAATCCAACACATCGCATCACCATAGATACGCCTAAGGAAGAAGTCCGCAAAGGGATCATTATTGCCCCGCCATCATCCGTAGGATCACCCTGGATGCGCCGTTTTCAGCCTTATGATTTTGGCTATTGTTCGGGATGGATGAGTATCCGCGGCGCCAAAAAGCGCCGCGCGGCCGACAGGGGCTTCGTCCTCTCTGACCATGCCGATTGGGACGGCTTGATCAGCGCGATTGACGCTACCGGTTGCGAAAAGGTTTACTTAACCCACGGTTATACAGCCAGCTTTTCGCGATATTTATCTGAAATTGGCTTCGATGCCCACGAGGTGTATACCCTGTATGGCAACGATGAAAGCGAAGAAGATACAGCTCCTGTGGCCGCCACACAGGCAGATGACCCGGTTACAAACGATCATAACTCCCTCTCCTTTGGAGAGGGCCGGGGTGAGGCCGGTACCTTATGAAAGCCTTTGCCCAACTTTTCCTTTCGCTCGACGAAACCAACAAGACCAATGAAAAGGTAAGGATCCTGAAAGATTACCTCCTTTCGGTGCCCGATACGGATAAGATGCACATGCTGGCGCTCTTCTCCGGCAGGAAACCCAAACGGCAAATTAACGCTACACTTGTACGCACCTGGGCCATGGAGGCATCCCACATCCCGGTATGGCTGTTTGAAGAGAGCTACCAGGTAGTTGGCGATCTGGCCGAAACCATCGCTTTGCTGCTGCCACAAAATAACAACAGCAGTAATAAAACGCTTACCGAGTGGATAGCCGAGATCAATAGCCTAAATACCAAAACAGAAGAGGAGCGCAAACAATGGCTGCTGGCTTCGTGGGCGATGCTGGATACGCAGGAGCGCTTTGTATTTAATAAATTGCTCACCAGTAGTTTCCGTGTTGGGGTATCGCAAAGTTTAGTGATCAAAGCCCTGGCCGATATTTCAAATCACGATGCGGCAACCCTAACCCACCGCATGATGGGTAAGTGGGAACCGGAGAGTTATACTTTTGATCAGTTGGTTCAGGCTGAAGGCGCGTCCGACGATGTGTCACGCCCCTACCCTTTCTTTCTGGCCTATCCTATTCAGGAAACATCCGAAAAGCAAAAATCGCCCGACGAACTGCAAGCATCTTTAGGCAATGCGGATGAATGGCAGGCCGAATGGAAGTGGGACGGCATCAGGGCGCAAATGATTAAGCGCGATGGGCAGATTTTTATCTGGAGCCGGGGTGAAGACCTGGCCACAGATAAGTTTCCGGAGTTGCATCAATTTCTGTATGCTTTACCCGAAGGCACTGTAATAGATGGTGAAATATTGAGTTTTAAAAATGGGATGCCTCTGCCCTTTAATGTGCTGCAAACCCGGATAGGGCGAAAAAACCTCAGTAAAAAGATATTGGAGGATAGCCCGGTGGCTGTTATCGCCTATGATTGCCTTGAATATCAGGGCGTGGATATCCGGGGCAAAATGCAAACTGAAAGACGGGCTATTTTGGAAGAGCTACAGTTGGCTACCACGCATCCTGAAATATTCCGGATCTCGGAGATCATCACTTTTGAGAGTTGGAACGAGCTGGAGCGGATCAGGACACAATCCCGGAGCAGGATTGCCGAGGGTATTATGCTGAAGCGTAAAAGTGCTCACTACCAGGTGGGCAGAAGGCGGGGCGACTGGTGGAAGTGGAAGATAGACCCACTATCCATAGACGCGGTGATGATTTACGCACAGAAGGGACATGGGCGCAGGGCCGATTTGTATACCGATTATACTTTTGCCGTTTGGGATGGCGATAAGCTGGTGCCCTTTGCCAAGGCTTATTCGGGTTTAACCGACGAAGAAATACGTAAGGTAGACAATTTTGTAAAGCGCAATACGCTTGAAAAATTTGGCCCGGTGCGTACCGTAAAGCCTCAACTGGTTTTTGAGATAGGCTTTGAGGGGATTAATAAATCAACGCGGCATAAATCGGGTATAGCGCTGCGCTTTCCACGGATATTACGCTGGCGCACCGATAAGCCAATGGAAGAAGCCGATACTTTAGAAACCCTGAAGGCATTATTGGGATAGCTGGTTCTATTATTTATATTCGGGATTTTATACAAGCAGAAATAAAAATGGCATCAAAAACATATATCATTAGTGGTGCCGGCAGCGGCATTGGCAAGGCAATAGCTCAAAAATTAGCTGAACAGGGCCACAATTGTATTTTATTAGGGCGCAACAAGCCGGCCTTACAGCAAACACTTGCTGAACTAAAGGGGAGCGACCATCAAATATTGGTAGCCGACATCCGTAATAAAGAAAGTTTAGTGGAAGCGGCCCAACAGATAGGTGGTTTGGTAATTAACGGACTGGTTGCCAACGCAGGCATCGGGGGCGAGAATTACTGGGGCGAGGCCGACAGGTGGGACGACATTATTGCCACTAACCTAACCGGTACCTATAATTTTGTGAATACGTTTTTGCCACAATTGATCAATACCGGCGAAGAAAAGCAGATCATTATCACATCATCTGTGCTGGCCCGGTTAGGCGTTGCCAATTATTCGGCTTATTGCGCTTCAAAAGCGGGCCTATTGGGTTTGATGCGCTCGTGGGCGGTGCAATTTGCACCCGAGAATATCCTGGTGAATGCCATTTGCCCTGGATGGGTAGATACCGAAATGTCGCAAGAGGGTTTGCAGGGGATTGCCGACGGAATTGGAATGACCAAGGATGAGTTTTACGAAATCGCTATGCAGAGCGTACCCCTACGGAGAATGAGCCAGCCCGAAGAAATTGCCGACCTGGTTGAATACCTCATCCGCCAACGGTCAATTACCGGGCAATCCATTGATATCAATTGCGGCGCAGTGATGAATAGTTAACAATAACCATTATTTGGTATTGGCCGTTGCCGCTGTTGATGGGTAGCTCTCGTTCTTCAACCTGTCAATAGCGGTAACTACGTACTGATAAGTTTTCCCTCTTTCAATAGCGGTATCCTCAAAGCTGGTTTCGTCGCTGTATAAAATGCGGAGGATGTATTTAGGGTCGTCAACGTTTATTTTCTCCCCTTCGTTAAAGCGGTAAACAACATAGCCGTAAACTTCTTCCTCGTCTTTAGCTAAGTCGGGCTCTTCCCAGGTGAGTATAACCGATTTCGGCTTTAGTTTAACCGCCAATTTTAAAGGTGGGTTAGGCGATATAGAATCAAGCCAGAGCATGGGTGGAGGTAATGCCGGGTGCCTGTAATAAGTTTGTTTTAACGAATCGGCAAAGCCCAGTGGGTTTTTGGTTACCGATTTTGAACTGAAGAATACACTGCCCTGTACCCTGGTATTTTTGCGGATATATTTAATTTGATCCGGCAGCTGCGTTCGGAGCCTGAAAGCAGCGCTCGTATTTTCAATAATACGATAAGGTGCCTGCCCTATGTACAAATGCCTGCCATAGGCATTATCGCTCCACCAGTCAACCACTTTTTCAAAGGCAGCCAGTTTGTGGCCCAGGTTCCAGTAAATCTGTGGGTTCATGTAATCAACCCAGCCCGATTTTATCCATTTCCGGGTATCTGCATATAACTCCGAATAGGTTGAAATTCCGTTGGTTTCCGAGCCATGCGGATCTTGCCTTATGTTTTTCCAGATCCCTATCGGGCTAACCCCAAATTTTAAATAAGGTTTATGGTCGTGAATGCTGTCGTTAAGCATCTTGATCATCACATCAACGTTGTTTCGGCGCCAGTCGTCAATGTTATCAAATTTAGCGCCGTATTTTTTATAGGCGTCAGCATCGTTTATTTTTTGCCCGTGAATGGGGTAAGGGTAAAAATAATCATCCATGTGGATGCCATCTATGTCGTAGTTATCAACCACATCCAACACAATCTTTAAAATATACTCACGCACTTCGGGCAAACCCGGATTGAAAATTTTTTGCCCGCCATAGGTAAAAAACCATTCCGGTTTTTGATTAACAATGCTGTTGGGTGCTACGCTGCTACCGGGCGAAAAGGTTGCCCGGTAGGGGTTAAGCCAGGCATGCAGTTCCATCCCCCGTTTATGTGCTTCGTTAATAGCTATCTCCAAGGGGTCGTAAAGAGGGTTGGGCGCCTTACCTTGCACCCCGGTTAGCCATTGCGACCAGGGCTCATGGCTTTTGGCGTATAAAGCATCGGCCGCCGGGCGAACCTGGAACATGACCGCGTTGATACCTGTTTTTTGGTGCGAATCTAAAATGTCTGTTAATTCTCTGATCTGGGTAGATGATGATGATGAACTGCTGCTGGGCCAGTCGATGTTAGTTACCGTTGCTATCCAAACGCCTCTGAACTCTCTTTTAGGATCAGGTTTAACCTGTGCTGATGCCTGCAAAAATTGAATGAAAGAACAGAAAACAAGGAAGAGCATTTTTTTTGACAAACCCATCAGGTATTAAATTTAAAGCCGCAAAGATATTAAACTGTTAGTAAAGCAGGTTTATTATTGCCCCGTAGTTTTAATGAATGTTTTTAAACAATGGTTAATGTAAATCAGTATCATACATCACTACCAAACAAAGCTGCAGTTTTTTTGTAATGATTATTTGCAAGTGCATTTTTACACCATGGGGCGGTGTTTTTTTGCGCGATATATTTCAAAATATGGCCGGCGCAATTTTTTAATTTAAAAAAAGACTTATAAAAATATATCTTAGAGGCTTTATCGTAAAGGAAACATTACAATCAATACACCATTTTTTAATTTAATACGTTTTAGCCTTAACCACAACTTAAATTATATAGAGTATGGAAAACAAAACAGATAGCGCACCTAAAAGAAACTCGAACGTTATTTACTTTTTAATAGTAGTTGTTGTAGCCTTATTGGGGACTGATGTTTACCTGTATTTGAAGAAAAACAACGACGAAGTAAAGATAGTTTATCAAAACGATGAAAAAACGAGGCTGCAAACCGAATTGGATAGCCTTGAAACACAAATAGAACAGGTTAACGCCGGTAAGACGAAAATGTCGGCCGAGTTACAGGCCAAAAACGATTCGCTTAAGGTTAAGATCCAGGAATTAAGAAGGCAGCTTGATAAGGGCAAGTTAACTGTTGCTGAACTGGCCAAAGCTCAGGAAGATGTTAAACAATTGCGCTACTTTGTTACCAAGTATACTGCCGATATTGAGGAGCTAAAAAAACAAAACGAATCGTTAACTACTGAAAGGGATACTTTAAAAAATAACCTGACTACTGTAAGCCAAAAAGCAACAACTCTTCAAAAACAAAACGAAGATTTGAACAGCAAGGTGCAAATTGCTTCTGCATTAAAAATAGGCAGTATTAACATTACCCCCTTAAAGGTAAAATCAAGCGGAAAGGAAGTTGAGAAAAACCGTGCAGCCGTAACAAAAAAAATTAAGATAGATTTTACTATCCCGGGTAATCCAGTAGCCGAAAAACGCATGCACGATGTTTTTGTGCGTTTAATTGACCCCACCGGAAATCTGATCACCCAGGATGACTCGGGCAATTTTCAGGCCGATGGGCAGAATTTTCAATATACTTTTAAAGCCGCTATTGATTTCAAAGACGACGGCAGCGGTTACAGTATTGACTGGGTTAACCCCGGATCGTTCCAAAAAGGCGCTTATACGGTTCTACTCTATTCCGACGGTTATACCATGGGTAAGGGTAGCTTTACTTTAAAATAAGAATTTTATTAGTACCCCACAGTGGTATGCGATGCCTTACATCAAAATTGTATTATCAATTTGATGTAAGGCTTTTTTTTGTGATAGCATTGAATTTTAAACTGTAACTGTTTGAGATACCTGGGCAGCAATATTGTCGGCAATGTTTTTTACCCGCTCAATTAATGTAGCAGGCTTAACAATGCTTGCCATATCGCCATACATCATGTACCAGCGGGCAAAGCCTTCAAGCGAAGAGCTAAGAAAAACCATCTCCACCCGGTTGTCAATCTGCTGTTCAGAAATATACCCATTGTAATATTTCTGGTCGGTTAAATAGGGCGCGACTTTTTTATCCACCCGGATCACTACTTCGTGCAGGTCTCTGCCTTCGTACATTTTTTTAAGATACTCCTTTAGGGGAGGATGTTCCTGTTTGAACGTTTCGTTAGTTAAATCGATGCCCGATATGCGGTCAAGCCTGAAATCCCTAAAATCGTTTCGTAAACGGCAAAAAGCTATCAGGTGCCAAAATCCCTCCAAATAAAATACGCCCACCGGCTCCACGTGGCGCTCGGTTTTTTGCTGGCGGTGGTAGGCAAAATAGGCCATGCGGATCACTCTCTTGTCGGCAATACTTTTCAGCAGGGGCTGGATAAGGTCGGGGTTGGAGCTGCCCTGTCGCCTGCCTTTTAATACCTCAATATGGGTATCCATGTTTTCAATCAAATCCTTTTCAGTTGTGCGCAATACAGCTTTTATCTTGTACATGGCCGACCGGTAATTGGTGCTGTTGGCAGAATCGGTTAACTGTTCAACCAGTTTTTCGGCTGTTAAAAAAGCAATAGCTTCTTCGCGTGTAAACATCACAGGCGGTAGCCGGTAGCCTTCCATAATTGAGTATCCCACACCGGCTTCACCAATAATAGGTATCCCTGCTTCTTCTAATGTTTTTACATCGCGGTAAACTGTTCGCAAGCTGATGCCAAACCTGTTGGCAATATCCTGGGCTTTGATTATCCTGCGCGATTGTAACTGTATCAGTATAGCGGCAATACGGTCTATCCGGTTCATGAGTTAAAGTTCTTAATAATATAACAAAGCGGCCTCATTTAAAACATTTAATAATCCAACAGGTTAGGTGTATATATAACAATGTGAATTTTTAAATTCGAAACCAAATTTGATATTTATATAACTATATAAATATCATTTGCTTAGCCAATTTTTAATAGTATATTAAACCTGATAAAATTTATTATATGGCTTCAACCGAAGATATCCATAAGCAGATTAATTCGCTGCTGGATGATGCGTACGCGTGCCGTACCAGCAATTTAACGCAAAGCAAGGTACTTGCCGAAAAAGCTTTATTGTTGAGCCACAAACTTCAAAATAAGGAACTTATAGGGAGATGCCTGAACAGGCTGGCATTGTTTAAGATGATACAAGGCGAGTACGATAAATCGCTCAGCATGTCTGAAGAGGCAATTAAATATTTTGAAGATTTAAAAGACGATAAAGGTATAGCCGATGCTAAATATAATATAGCGGGTATTTTTTATAAAACCGACAATTTTCACCTGGGCCTTATTTACCTGATTGATTGTTTGGCAACCTATCGTAAATACAACGACTATCATAACCAGGCCCGGGTAGAAAAATCATTGGGTACTATCTACGAGTATTTTGGTGATGAAAAAAATGCCATTAAATCATATGAGTCGGCGGTGCAAACCGCCCGTATAGCGGAAGACAGCAACCTGGAATCCAACGCTTATAATCCACTGTCGGGAGTGTATCTTAAACAAAAAAACGCGAAAAAGGCACTTGAAATTATAGAGCTTTCCATCAGAATGAAGGAGCAAACCGGCGATATCCGCGGGCTTGCGTTTTCCATCTATGGCCGGGCTAAAGTATATACGTATTTAAAACGATTTAAAGAGGCTGAACGCGACTTTGAAAAAGCCGTCGCCATCCATCAGGAGATGGGCGAACGGCTGGGGCTCGGTATGGCATATTGCAAATTAGGGGCTATGTACATACAGCATGGAGCTTTGGATAAGGCAAAAATTAGTTTAGCCCAAGGCCTGCAGGTAAGCGAAGCGTATAATATTGTGATTATTAAAATTAAGTGTAACTACCTTTTTTACCAGGCATACAAGCTTGAAAACAACCAGGGTAAGGCGCTTGAGTATCTTGAGCGCTATCTGGAGCATAAAGAAGCGGTAATTAATACACAAACATTAAAGGTTATAGAGAATTATGAGCTGATAACAAAAATGGAAACTCTTGAACAGCAGGCGAAAGCGCAGGTTGAAAGGGCGGATATTATTGACAAAAAGAACAGAGCTGAGCAGGCGGCACAGGTGAAGCAGGAGTTTTTATCAACCATGAGCCACGAAATACGCACACCGCTAAATGCGGTAATCACTATTGCAGCGTTACTTGGAGGTAAAGTGAAAAAAAAGGAGAAGCAATTTGTTGATTCGCTCAAATTTGCCGCAAACAATTTATTGCTGATCATTAATGATATTCTGGATTTTACCAAGCTGGACACCGGCAAATCCAACCTTGAAATGCGACCCGGCAATTTTAAAGTGTTGCTCGAAAACATCAAAAATACTTATGAGAACCTGGCGAAGGAAAAAGGAATAGGGCTGTTTTTAAATATTGATCCGGATGTTGCCCAATCTTACCATCTGGATGAAACTAAACTGTCGCAGATTATAAGCAACCTGATTACTAATGCTATTAAATTTACTGATGCGGGGCATATTGATATCAATATCACAAAATTGAGCACAACAGAAGAAACCGACTGCTTGCTGTTTGAGATTAAGGATACCGGCACCGGAATTGCGAAGGGGCATCTTGAATTGATTTTTGATAGTTTTTCGCAACCCCAAACAATCACCACCCGGAAACAGGGCGGCTCGGGCCTGGGCCTGGCTATCGTAAAAAAATTGGTTGAACTACATGGTAGTACCATCCGCGTAAGCAGTGTGCCGGGTACTGGTTCTGTGTTTTATTTTGAATTGAACCTCAAAAAGTCAAGCACTCCGGTTAAGATGGCCATCATGCATGCCGACCAGTTAAAGGATAAAACAGTTTTGCTGGCCGAAGATAATATGATTAATGCTATGGTAGCCATGAAGCTGCTCTCGAACTGGAAAATGAAAACCGAACACGCCACTAACGGCTTGCAAGCCGTTGAGAAGGCGCGCCTAAAAGATTTCGATTTTATTTTGATGGATATCCATATGCCCGAAATGGATGGTTTTGAAGCTACCCGAAGCATCAGGGACCATAAAGGCTGCAATGCCAACTCACCTATATTTGCATTAACAGCCGATATTACAGCCAAACATAAAGAAGAGTATAAGGATTATTTTAACGGGTTTTTAACCAAACCTATCGAAATAAATAAACTATACGAAGCTTTGCTGGCCACCTCAAGCTAAGGATGGTTCAAGCCTACTTTACGCTCTTTTTTTGTACTATAAAAAACCCAGCTATAAAAAAGACGAGGGCTACAGCCAAACTGACGTATATTTCCTGGGTGAACAAGTCAACACTTAGCACCGGTTGCCCCGGTCCCTGGCGTTGCAGTAAACCCTTGATAGCCAATAGTGGGTGTGCATAAGGCACCAGGTAACCATACTGCCACCCAGTGGTTACCATGATAATGGCCGAAATAGTACCTATAAAGCCTATCCCCATAGGTTTTAAAAAATCAGACCAAACCAGGCTCAGTAAAAATTGAATGGATAGGATGCCTAACGAGGATAAAAATAATTTGAAATATACCTGCCCTAAAAAACTTTCCATATGAAACTCGTTAAACTTGAGTTCTGGTTTTAAGGTGTTAAGCAAATTGCCGCTTGCGATGGTAAAAAGAAAAAATAGCAACAAGCACAGGAAAACCAAAAATAATGCAAAAAAGTACTTGGCTGAGTATACAGACCATTTGGATATCGGTAATGAGAATAAAGTTTTCCAGGTATCCGCCTTATGCTCAATGCTATTCACAGAGTAGGCTACGAATATAACATATATGGGCAATAGCAATAAGCCCATAATGTTTAAAATGCTGTTGGCATACATCATCCATAAAAATTGCCCGGGTAAGCCGGATGCTTTTTCGCTATGAGTTAAAAAGCCCATAAAAATTAGCAGGCAAATTAATAAGGGCAGCAAAATGGAACACCAAAAACCCAAAGTTTTACGGCTTTTATAAAACTCAGATCGTACCGATAATATAAATCCTTTCATCATCAGGTGTTTTGGGTAATTGATAAAAATAAATTTTCAAGGTCCTTTTGTACCTTACCTATGGCGTAAACCGTGTAGCCATTTTGATTGAGCAAGGTGTTTATTTTACCCATTTCTTCCTTGGATGTATAGGGGACGAAGATATTGCCTTCCTGCACGTCGCCCACCGTAAACCCCTCTCTATTCAGCAGGTTGGCGGCATCGGCGCTGTCGTTCAATTCAATATGGATGAGGGGCTTGCTTAATGCCTGCAGCTCCTCAATACTTCCCTGGAAAACCATACTGCCATGATTGATAATGCCAACGTGGGTGGCCATCCTTTCAATCTCGGCCAGTAAATGGCTCGAAACAAAAACGGTTTTGCCCTGCTCGTGTACCAATTTCATCAACAAGCGCCTTATCTCGATAATGCCGTTAGGGTCTAAGCCGTTCGTAGGTTCGTCCAGGATGATCAGTTTAGGATCAGAGAGGAGCGCGAGCGCAATGCCGAGGCGTTGTTTCATCCCCAACGAGTATTGCCCGGCCTTTTTATTGGCTGCTTGTTTTAGTTGTACAAGTTCCAGCATTTCGTCAATACGGGATACCGCAACTTGTAATAGCATTGCCCGATTGCAAAGATTTTCTTTACCGGTGAGGTGATTGTAAATGGCCGGCTGCTCTATCAGCGAGCCTGTTTGCGAAAGAATTTCTATCCGGTTGGATTGCAGGTCTTTTTCAAAAATTTGTACCGTGCCGTTTTGGGGGTGCAACAGGTTAAGCAACAATTTAATGGTAGTTGTTTTACCCGCACCATTTGGCCCAAGGAAACCATAAATGCTTCCTTGAGGTACCTGTAGTGATATGGATTTGACGACTTGCTGATCGCCATAGTTAAAGGAGAGCTGGTTGGTACTGATTACCATACACTTTGTTTGTTAACGGAGCATACCGCTTTAAACAAAGTTATACTTTTATTGAATAGTGAGGTTGCTTGTTTGCCTGAATACGCGGCTTTTTGCAATTCGTTAGTTTTTTGTTTTACCTGGTAGCTCACTCCCATAGCCATGGCGAATAGTACAGGCAGCAATAATAATATGAATGGATTGGTGTTGGTAATTATTTTTTTCATGACAGGTATTGTTTTGATTTGATGATACAAATGAACGGCAAATGTTGATGCAGCCAAAATCATTTAGACCAACACACAGTAATTATAGATGAACGGGTAATAATGGAGAGGAATGGTTTGTCGGCGCAAATTCGCCATTCATCGTTAAAAACGGATAGTATATCTAAATAGAAAAAGGACTTCTCGTTATTTTTTTACATTAGATGAATAACTATGGCGGTATAATCAATCAAACCAGATTGCAATATGTTGTGATAGTTGTTTAGGCCCCGATGATTGATTAAATGAAAAAGATTTGGCAAGTTTTCTGGCATGTGTTTTTTTGGGTAAGCATGATTGCTTTTTTTGTATTTATTACCCACTCCAATACTAAAATAAGCGTAGGAGGCTTAATTGTGATCTTTGTTGTTTACGGCCTGATTAACATCGGTCTGTTTTACGTTAACTTCCTGTTGTTTATTCCCTGGTATTTAAACCAGAAGAAATATCTGAGATATAATATAACCATACTTATTTTTATGCTGGTGCTCGGCTTTATTAAGTATGGGGTGGCACTGATATTTAAAGACTATATTTTGATTCGCAACAAGGGTAATCTGCATGAGGTTACCAGTTTTGGCCATTACTATATCAGCGCCTTTTTTACCAGTTTAGTTTTTGTGTTTCTGAGCACGGTGCTTAAATTTACATTAGACTGGTTTTTGAACGAAAGGATACAACGCGACCTGGAAAACCAACGCCTTAGCGCCGAACTGGCTTTTTTAAAATCGCAAATTAACCCCCACTTTTTATTTAACTCCTTAAACAGTATTTACTCGCTGGCCTACCAGCGATCAGAAACTACGCCTGATGCTATACTAAAACTCTCGGAAATTATGCGCTACATGCTGTATGAGTGCAATGATAACCGGGTTGATTTAAGTAAGGAGCTGCTATACCTGGAGAATTATATTGGCCTGCAAAAGATACGCTACGGCAATAAAGCCTTTGTTGATTTTAATGTGAACGGCATCATCAATAACCAGCAGATTGTACCGCTCCTACTGATCTCGTTTATCGAAAATGCGTTTAAGCATGGTGTAGCTAATGATCCGGCGACGCCGATACATATTAAAATGGATGTTGAACCTCATCATTTATACTTTAAAATGGAAAATAAAAAGCACCGGTTTAACAAGGATTCCGGTGGTGGTATTGGCCTTAACAATGTGAAACGCAGGCTCGATCTGTTATATCCGGGGAGATACCAATTAAAGATAGATGATGGGGAAGAAGTTTATACCAGTGAATTATCCTTAGATTTATAGCATGATCAGATGTTTGGTAGTTGACGATGAGCCCTTGGCCTTACATATTCTGGAAGATTATATCAGTAAAATTCCGTTTTTAACCTTAGTTAAATCAACAACAAATCCCATAGAAGCACTTTCGCTGGTTCAAAATGGCGAGGTTGATCTGGTTTTTCTGGATGTGCAAATGCCAGAATTAACCGGGATACAATTTTTAAAGATTGCCAACGGCAAGGTAAAGGTTATTTTAACTACCGCCTATTCGCAATATGCCCTTGAGGGTTATGAATTAGATGTGGTTGATTATCTTTTGAAGCCTATCGCATTCGATAGGTTTTATAAATCGGTACAAAAAGCTCAAACCATTATCAGCCCGTTAACGGCACCTGCGGTTGTGGCAAAGGAAGAGGCACCGAAGCAAGATATATTAACAGATTTTATTTTTGTTAAAACTGAGCATAAAATTCAAAAAGTTTACCTGCACGACATTTTGTTTATTGAAGGATTAAAGGATTATATTTCTATTTTCACATCTACCGAACGCATCATTACGTTACAGATTATGAAGAAGATGGAAGAGGCGCTACCCGAGAAGCATTTTATACGCGTGCATAAATCGTACATAGTAGCCCTAAATAAAATTGACAGCATAGAGCGCAGCCGCATCTGGATTAAAGACAAGATCATTCCGGTAGGCGATACTTACCGCGATCAGTTTTTTAAAATCATTGATGCTAAAAATATTTAATTTTTGATTGGCATCATTGATTGCCAACACTTCCTTATCAATTTTTGTACAATATTTTGCCTCACCGGTTCATTAATTTGGCCGGGTTTGTTTTTTATATTGAAAAAAACGTGACACCCGACACTTTCAGGAAACGAAATATTGGCCTATCGTAAAATAAAATTTTACGATGACCGTTATGATTACCAAGATCAAAATTACCTAAAAGAAAACAATTTATAATTTCAATTAATATTAAGCGATATATTGCATCGAAACATTTAGTTTATCACTTTCGTATAACGACATAAAACTAATTAATAATTAAAACTATTTTTTTGAGTATGAGAAAAACATTGTTGTGGGTTCCGTGTGCTTTGTTTGTTTTTTCATTAGCTTTAACCAGCCCGGTTTACAAATCAGAAAATCTATCCTTTAAAGATTCAACATCCAATTCCTCTCTTTCTTTATCCAGCCAGCTGTTTAATCAGTATGTTGATAACATTTATCAAATTGCCAGTTTACAATCAGTTGGTTTAGATGCTGCTGTGTTTAAAAAGGCCATTACCGGGTATTATAATCTAAAAATGGCCAATAAACTGTCGGCTAACAGTTCTGTGATCACCATTGTTGATCTGGCGAAGTCGAGTTGTACCAAACGGATGTGGATAGTTGATCTGCTCAGTAAGAAACTGTTGTTGAATACCTGGGTGGCGCATGGGCAACGGAGCGGTGATGATATGGCATGCCGTTTCTCTAACGATGTAGACTCTTTTGAAAGCAGCATTGGTTTTTATGTTACAGATAATGTTTACATGGGTAAACACGGGCGTTCGTTAAGGCTTAACGGCATGGACGAAGGTTTTAACGACCGGGCCAACGAGCGTGATATTGTTTTGCACGCCGCAGAATATGTTGGCCCGGGTTCCATCAAGGCATTAGGGCGCTTGGGGCGCAGCCAGGGCTGTCCGGCGGTTTCTCCGCTGGTGGCCGATCGTATTATCAATATCATTAAAGGCAAAAACGTTTTGTTTGTTAATGGTAATGTTGATAACTACAATTCAAGGTATCTTAATCCTGATCAGGCGGCGCGTATTGCTTTCCAGGATAACGAAGAATCGTTGGAAAGAAGGGTGTTATAGTCACTTAAGCCGATAAAAATTTTTGCAGGTGGGCATATAGCACAATATCCAGTCCATAAATATCTTTCCGGAATTGTAACGTTCCGCTATCATCACTCCAGCAGGTAAAATAGGTAATGTAAACCGGCACCTTGTTATTGAGCGATAAACTTGTTGGTTCCGGGTTATCTTCAACTATACATTTTTCTATCGTTTTATATTTAGCGCTGTCGCCAAACAGGGCATGCGCAAAATCAAGTGGTTTTTCTAAACGCACACAACCATGGCTTACCGCCCGCATCGGTTTAGCAAATGCCTGCTTGGCCGGAGTATCGTGAGGTAAACATTGGTAGAATTTTTAAACAAAAACTTAATTTTGCCTAATGAATTGTCGTCGCCGGGTTTTTGTTTAAAAGAGTACGATGCCTTTTCATTTTCTGATAATGTCGCCCATTTGATGGTTTCAGGGTCTTCTACCTCTTGGCCACCTTTGTATACTACAATATTTTTATTTGATAAGTAATAGGGGTCCTTTGCGGCCTCTACTATAATTTCTTTGCTGGCAATGCTTTGCGGAATATTCCATACGGGGTTTACTTCGGCAACATAAATCATGCTGTTTAACTGGGGTGTTTCACGGGAAAAAGGCCTGTCTATCTGATAGCTGTCATCATACTCAACCAGGTTGTGGCTGTGGTCTTTATTGCGGCCTTCGCCTACACAAACCTTCATATTCAAGATAGATTTGCCATTGTCCATAAAGTTTAATTGATAATCAGGGATGTTCACTAACACATATTTGCTTTCAGAAGGTTTGTTTTTCCAGCGTAAGCGTTCCAGGTTAACCAATATGGCACGCTGAGTTTCTTCTGCCGACATGCCCGGTGCGGCAGTAGTTCCCACCAATGCTTTTTGCAGAGCAAGGTATTGGGGGTCCTTAGGTTGAATACTGTCTAAAAAAGTTTTAAAGCTTTTAACTTCAAAAACGTGGCTCATTGATATACTGTCGGGCCGCTTGGTTTGGGTATAATAATTGGCATAAATACGTCGCGGATTCATTACGCCAAACTGTAGGGCGTTTGAATAGTTGATAAGCGAGTTAGCCATGGTTAGTTCCAACTCAGCCATATCCTGGTAGGCTTCGTCGATGGTTTTGATACCGTTTTTGTCGTACAGCTTAGCAAGCATCGCTTTTAATTTTTCGGTTTGGAACATTTTGGGGTCCAGGCCATGCTCGTTTGATTTTTGCAGATACTTAGGCAAAACCTTCAAGTCCTGTTTATCTAAATGCTCCATGATCAAAACCGGATCATAGTCATGCTGCTCATAATAAGCTACAATAATTTTAGGGTTGGTTAGCCTGGCTTTTTGATCAATAAGTTTTTTTTGAAATACAGCCGAGAATCCCTCGGGTGTAATATCTTTAAAAACCTTATTATTGGTTGTTGCGAAGAGGGCCTTGCCCATATCTGAGCGGCTCTTTTTCTTACAACTTTGTAATGTAAATACAATGGAAAGGCCCATAACAGCCGAAAATAACAGTATTGATTTTTTAGGGGATAGCATATTTAAGCAGATATACCTGCTTAAAGCAATCATTATACCATTAATGTAATTTAAAAGAAAATGTTATAGCCTCAGGGGAAATATTGAGCTATCAGGCCTGACCTAAAGCTCGTTTAATATCCATTTCTGCTTTTAATACCAATTGTTCAACCGGCGTGTTGCCGGGCTCAATTGGTGGCAATACTTTAAGTGTAATATGCTCTAAAGCGCTTAACGGAAAAAAGCCGTACTGCACCATACGCCACGAATTATCAATAGCCAAAGGAACCAGTAAAGCCTGCGGACATTTTTTTAATATAGTGGCTACGCCGCCTACCTGGAAAGTTTTGGCCTTACCATCTTTGGCTCGGGTGCCTTCCGGGAAAATTACGGCCGACCAGTTGTTTTCCGTCATGCGGTTGGCCAGTTTTACAATCTCCATAATGGATTGTTTGGTATCCTTCCTGTCGATATTGGCGCCACCACCGTGCCTTAAATTATACGATATGGAAGGGATACCTTTGGTAAGTTCAATTTTTGAAATAAATTTAGCATGGTGCTTCCTTAGAAACCAGATAATTGGCGGGATATCATACATACTTTGATGGTTGGCCAAAAAAATAATGGGTCGGTTGGTTGGCAGCGTTTGCACATTAGTAAAGGTTACCCTGTTACCCAATAAATAGCAGGTGGCTACCAAAAAAAAGTTCATCAGGTCAACAACTGCTTTATGGGCCTTATAGCCGCCTATATTGTAGGCCAGCCATTGGGTAGGATGAAATATGCCCAGCCAAAACCAAAAAAACAGGTAATAACCAGGAGTTAGCAGGTATCCAAAAAATTTGTTCATCGGGGGTAAAATTAGTATTTCCTCAACACAAATTAAAAAAGCATATTCTCCATCAGCATAATCTTTACTTTTAAAACGGCAGCTACCGTCATTGAATCTGTTACCAGGCCGCTACACACCATTTGATACAACTCCTCAAAAGGTAATTTTTTGATCACCAGTTGCTCTGTTTCTTCAGGTTCCGGTTCAAATTGCTCCAGATGCTGGGCCAGGTACAAAATACTCAATTCATCAGATACAGAATTTGAAAGATGCATGCGTTGTATTTCGGTCCATTTGTTAGCCTTTAAGCCGGTTTCTTCTAAAAGCTCCCGTTGTGCGGACGCCAAAGGAGTGGCATCAAAAGCCCCGCCCCCTTCGGGCATCTCCCAGCTATATTGGTTAAGCGGGAAACGGTATTGGCCTACCAGGTAGGTGTTCAGTTCATCGTCGAGCGGTAAAACGCCAATGGCCAGGTTTTTAAAGTGAATCTTTCCGTAAATACCCGGATTGCCAGCAGGATTAAGCACCTGGTATTCCGTTACATTAATCCAGGGGTTATCATAAATAGCGCTTTCGGAAGTGATTTTCCAGGGATTTTCTTCGGGATTATGCATGGTGCAAAATAGGCGAATAGGGAACGTTAAAAAAAATTATTTTTTAGCTGTTTCCGGTAAAACCAGCCTGCGCTCATAGTTTTCGGTTGTTAAATATTTGTTAGCCCATGTTTTGATGCTTTCGGGCGTAACCTGGTCTGCCATTGCTGCATAGTTGAGCACTTCGGTCGCATCCGCTTGATTAACGTATTGTTGAGAAAGGTAATTGAGCCAAAAGGTGTTATTGTTGAGCTGAGTTTCCATTAAACGTTTCCGGGCAGCCTTGTACTTTTCAACATTAACCGCATCCGGGCCAGTATTTTTAATCTGAGTAATCTCATCTAAAGCGTCCATGCTTAGTTTCTCCACATTCTGGGGGGCGCAAACAAAATTAATTGTAAATGTAAACCGGCTGTTGGGTACGGTAGTTATGTTATAATACACATCTGTATGATAAATTGCCCTTTCCTGCAAGCGAAGGCGTTCAACCAGGCGTATTTTAAGTACCTCGGTTAGTGCCTGTAGTTGGGTGTTGTTTTCATTGCTGTAGTTATAATTTCCCAAAAAGCGCAGGGTTACATTGGCCTTTGGCTCGATGCCGGAGTAAGTGATTTTTGATTTCCGGATAAATGGCGCGGGTTTTACGGTTGCATAATTGTCCGGATGGCTGGTTGATGGCAATGAACCCAAATAGCGTTCTAATAAAGGGACAATATCCTTAACATCCAGATCGCCAACAAAAACAAAAGTGAAATCGGCGGCATTGCAAAAGCGCTCTTTATAAATATCATACACCCGGTTTAAGCTGATCTCATTTAAGTTGCGGCCCTTCGCCACTGAATCGTTATCTGGGCTGCGGTTAGCAGCGGCTGTTTTAAGTTTATTTAAATAAGTGTTATAGGCCAATGAGTCTTTACGCGGATTGGTAAAGTACTGGTTAATCATTTGTAACGCAATTTCCAGGTTTCGGGTAGTACAAGTGCCGGCAATACCCTCAAAGTATCTATCGATGTAGGGGCTAACTATGACCTGATGATTTTCGAGAAATTGTTTCAGCTGCGTAGCCGTAAAGTCGCCTAAGCCCCCGGCTTTGATAATTGCTGCCGAGGTTACAGCTGATAAACGGTCGGTACCCTGATCATACGGATCAGTACCGCCAATGCCAAATGATGTAAAGCGGATCAAACTATTTTCAAAGTGGGTTGGCTTAATAGCTACTTTTAAGCCGTTGCTCAGAACAAGCTCTGTAACGTGAATACCGTCTATCAATTTTTGAGATGTGATTTTGCTTTTAGACGGTTTTTTGGCTATCAACGGTTGGTTTTTAACATCAGCATCTGTTGGCACTGCAATATCTTCTTTTAATACATCGTTTAACCAGCCTTCCACGGTTTGCATATCCGGCAGTTCATCCTTATCTTTTTCTGCCCCCAAAATGATAATATCCCTGTTGGAGCTTGAAATATATTGATTACAAAATTGATCGACACTCAGTAAACTGATTTTGGGTAACAGGTATTCGGTTAGTTTCATATCCTCCCATTCGCCCGGAATAGCATCGCCTCTCAAAAAATTGTTTAAATATTGATTAACATAAGTCGCCGATGTGATTTTGTCGCGATGCTGATAAGCGTAGGTTTTCGATCCGTAAAAGGTTCTGTAGGCTTTAACAAATTCATCATGTGTAAAACCGAACTTAGCTGCCTTAACGGATTCGCGCCAGATGCTTTTTAAACTCGCTTCAAGGTTTTGTGGCACCGTGCCGACGTGTGCATCATAAACGTTGATGCCGCCGGGATATAATTTTACCCCTGCCGAGGTGTTTGCAATTTCTGGATTGCCGGAGATTTTTAATTCGCGATAGCGGCTTTGAATCAATATGTTAAACATCGATAGTGTAATATTGTTGATGTAATCGGCTTCGGTACGCATAACCGTAGCCTGGCGCTTCAATAATATTTCGGCAGAAGTTCCGCGATGCTCTTGATCTGTTATTACTCCAAACTGATGGCCGTCTGTAAGCGATACATGATATACTGTTCTTTCCTTTTCGTTTTCAGGGTTTTTAAGATCGCTAAATTTGTCTTTAATGGTTTGTACAATTTTATCTACATCAAAATCGCCTACGGCAATAATGGCTTCCAGGTCTGGCCGGTACCAATCGTGGTAAAATTGTTTAATTGTTTCAGGCTTAACAGCGGTTAGTACATCCTCTGTACCAATGGGCATGCGTTTGCCATACCTTGAGTTGTTTAAAACTAACGGATATATCTTGCCGTTAATCCTCTCTCCACTGCCGCTTCTCAGTCGCTTTTCCTCTAATATAACATTCCGTTCTTTGTCAATCTCCGCCGGATCCAGCGTGGCCTCCTGTGCCCAATCCCTGATAATTTGAATGCCGTTGCTTAAAATCGACGGATCGTCTGTGGGTATGGGCAATTGGTAAACTGTTTCGTCAAAACTGGTGAAGGCATTTATGTCGGCGCCAAAGCGTACGCCAGCTTTTTGCAGGTAATTAATTAATTCGTTTTTGGGATAATGGGTTGTTCCGTCAAAGCCCATGTGTTCAACAAAGTGAGCCACCCCCCGTTGATTATCATCCTCCAAAACAGAGCCTATTTTGGTTGCCAAATATAAAATAGCACGGTTTTTAGGCTCCACATTTTTACGTACATAATAAGTAAAGCCATTAGGCAGCTTACCCACTTTTACATTAGGATCAACCGGAAGAGGATTTTCGTATTGGGCCATGGCGGCTCCCGATAAAAAAGAGAGCAACACAAAACATATGTGCTTGAGTTTGGTTAGGTTTGGCATGTAATTGTAGATCACTTATTAGTATAAATGTATTCACAATTTACATGATTTATATTAAGCCAAGTTTAAAAAAATACCAGTACCAAATGGCAGCAATGGGACATAAAAAAAGCTCCCGTGATCACGGAAGCTCGATAGCATGTTTATAGAAGTTAAATACCGAATGCGGCTTTAACCTTATCAGTATAGTCCAGCTTTTCCCAGGTAAATAATTCAACCTCCATTGTTTTGGCAGTACCATCGGGTAAAGTAAAGGTTTTACTAACCGTTTGGTGAGGTTTACCAAAGTGCCCGTAAGCGGCAGTTTCTAAATAAATGGGGTTACGAAGCTTAAAACGTGTTTCAATTGCGTAGGGCGTCATGTCAAATATCGCCTCAACCTTTTGGGCAATTTGGCCGTCGGTTAATTTAACTTTGGCAGTTCCATAGGTATTTACGTAAATGCCCATCGGCTGTGCCACGCCAATGGCGTATGATACTTGTACCAGAACCTCATCGCAAACGCCGGCGGCTACTAAATTTTTAGCAATGTGGCGGGTAGCATACGCCGCGGAGCGGTCAACCTTGGATGGATCTTTACCAGAAAAAGCGCCACCACCATGGGCGCCTTTGCCGCCGTAGGTATCCACAATAATTTTCCGGCCGGTTAAGCCAGTATCACCGTGGGGGCCTCCTATCACAAACTTTCCGGTTGGGTTAATGTGGTATTTAATATCGTCGTTAAAAAAGTGCTCGTATTTAGGATATTTGCTTTTAACGCGCGGAATTAAGATGCTGATAATGTCTTTTCGGATCTGCTCCAGCATGATTTTCTCATCGTCAAAATCATCATGTTGGGTTGAAACCACAATGGCATCAATGCGCACAGGCTGGTTATTATCATCGTACTCGAGCGTAACCTGCGATTTTGCGTCGGGCCGTAAATAGGTTACCTGGGTATTTTCACGGCGTATCTCGGCCAGGGTGATCAATATCGCGTGAGCAATATCTAACGCCAGCGGCATATAATTATCGGTTTCAACTGTAGCGTAGCCAAACATCATGCCCTGGTCGCCAGCCCCCTGTTCTTCTTTGGATTGGCGGTCAACACCCTGGTTGATATCCGGAGATTGCTCATGAATAGCCGATAATACACCGCAAGAACTTCCGTCGAACATATATTCGGCTTTGGTATAGCCAATTTTGTTAATTACATCGCGGGCTATTTTTTGCACATCCAGGTAAGTTTTTGATTTCACCTCGCCGGCTAAAATTACCTGCCCGGTGGTAACTAATGTTTCACATGCTACTTTAGATTCTGGATCAAATGCCAGGAAATTGTCAATTAATGCGTCGGATATTTGATCGGCAACTTTATCAGGATGGCCTTCTGATACCGACTCTGAAGTAAATAGGTATGACATACAATGAAAATTTAGTATAATAGACAGCAAAAATGGCTTTCAGATAGGATTGGAGTAAAAAAAGAAGCGGGGTTTAGCACTTTTTTACGTGGTTGCAATCCGGCCCTGATTACCAGAGCATTTTCAAATCAATCCACTTTCGTTCGGCGAAGTTAAAACAATTTTATAAAAGCAGAAAATACAACTACTTTTGATCGGTTGAAAGCATAAAATAGTTGAAAAGGAAAGCATTATTTATTATAAACCCGGTTTCGGGCGGAAAAACGAAAGATAAGGTACCAGACCTTATAAAAAAGCATCTCGACGGCGCATTGTTTGATTACGAGATCGCCTATAGTACTTTGGATAATCCGATCTCAGCAATATCAAAAGAGGGTGCAAAATCATTCGATTTGATTGTTGCTGTTGGAGGCGATGGAACCGTTAATGAAACAGCTTCGGCCATAGCGGGCACCGATAAGGTGCTGGCTATTATTCCGCTTGGCTCGGGTAACGGGCTCGCCCGGTTTTTAAATATCCCTTTGGATACTGCCGATGCTATAAAGAATATCAATACCGGTCGCGTTGCGCAGATAGACAGCTGTAAGATCAATGATCAGTGGTTCTTTAACATGGCCGGCATGGGTTTTGACGCCCACATCAGCGAAGTATTTTCGCATGGTAGAACCAGGGGGTTTAGGTCGTATTTTAAGTCGTCCGTACAGGAGATCTCGAAATATAAATCACAATCCTACCATATCGATATCGACGGTAAGGTATACAATCGGGAAGCTTTTATGCTTAGTTTCGCTAATTCGTCCCAGTATGGTAACAATGCACATATCTCTCCCCGTGCATCACTGCACGACGGGCTTATCGATGTTTGTATTATCAAGCCGTTCCCTGTATACCGGCTTCCGGAGATGGGGGTGCGGATGTTAACCAAAACCTCAGAGAGCTCGAGCTATGTAGAGATTATCCGCGGAAAGCATATTAAAATAGAACGAAAAGAAGCCGGGCCTGTACATTTAGACGGCGAACCGCAAATGCTGGGTAAGGAGGCCGAAATAAAAGTGATTCCACATTCGTTGAAAGTTATTGTTGGCAATAATTATAAAATGTAGTTACCTATCATAATGTCTAAAAAGAATAAAAACATTTCGGGTATCATGTATTCAACCGATCCCGACTTTCAATATCAGTATGATAATGGAGGGGAAGCCGAAACTCAGTCACCCAGGCAGCAAAATATCAAAATTTATCTCGACCGGAAAGGCGGCGGAAAGGTGGTAACCCGGATAGCAGACTTTATTGGCGCCCTGGAGGATCTTGAAGCGCTTGGTAAAAAATTAAAGTCGAAATGTGGTGTAGGGGGCTCAGTTAAAGATGGCGAGATTTTAATACAAGGCGACTTTAGGGATAAAATTTTGTTGCTTTTGCAAGCCGAAGGCTATAAAGCCAAAAAAGCAGGCGGATAGTTTAACACCTTAATACAATAAATATCAGCCTTAGACGTAATAGAATTGTTTTAGTTACAATTTTTTTTCAAATCAATCTTGCGATTGTAAAAAAAATTGGTTTCTATTGTAAAAAATTGTCTCAGTAAGGGCAATTTTTTTATTTAAATACGTTTTTAATTCACCAATTAAGATAAAGAGTAATTAATATTAATTTATTATAAAGAATAGCAAAAAGTGTTTTTTTAACGCATTTAAATTATAAATTTGCTATCCGGGCCAAGCAGCACATTTAATTAACTTATATTTATAAAACTAAAAACTAAAATTAAAATTTTAAAGTAATGGCAAACGCACCAAAACCAACTACCGTTAAAAAAGAAAGCTCAAGTGCATCGGGCATGTTTTCCTCACTGGCTATACCTATCTGTATCGGTATAAGCATATTAGTATACATTTTCATCTTAGGAAACAGCAGCCACTATAAAGGTGGTGATCCGGCAAATGAAGCAGTTGACGTTTTCGGATTGGTTCACAAAGGAGGTTTCATTGTACCTATCATTTTAAGCTGTTTATTAATGGTAATTACCTTTTCAATCGAAAGGCTTGTTGTTATCGGTAAAGCTTCTGGTACCGGTAGTGTAGATTCTTTCGTTAAAAAAGTACAATCATTCTTAAATGCAGGTAATATTGACGCTGCAAGCGCAGAGTGCGATAAACAAAAAGGTTCAGTAGCTAACGTAATCAAATCAGGTTTGAAAAAATACCGCGAAATGGAACTTGAGCCGGCCCTGGATGTTGATCAAAAAACTTTGGCTATTCAAAAAGATATCGAAGAAGCTACTTCGTTAGAAATGCCGATGTTAGAGCAAAACTTAACCATTATTGCTACATTGGTTTCATTAGGTACGCTGATGGGCTTATTAGGTACAGTATTGGGTATGATTGGTGCGTTCCGTACCATGGGTGCCGCTGGTGCTCCTAACGCGTCTGAGCTTTCTTCACACATCTCTGAAGCTTTGATCAACACGTTCTTAGGTATCAGTACTTCAGCGATATCAATTGTAATGTACAACATCTTTACATCTAAAATTGACAAGTTGACTTATGCAATTGACGAAACTGGTTTCAGCATCGTGCAAACATTTGCAGCATCACACAAGAACGTTGTTCGTTAATACTTTCTGTTTATATTAACAGCAAAAGTTTTAACGCGGTTTAAAAACTGGTTCAATTGATGCATTGCTGTAGCAATTGATATTTATTAAGATATTTAAAAATTAAATATGCCCAGAGTTAAGATAGCCCGAAAAAGCACAGTGACAGATATGACCGCCATGTGCGATGTTGCATTTCTATTGCTGACCTTTTTCATCATGACAGCCAAGTTTAAAGCGGAAGATCCGGTTCCTGTGGCTATACCTTCGTACTCTAAAACAGTTGTATTGCCTGAAGACAATATAGCCACAATAACAGTAGGTAGCGGTAAAGTTTTCTTTGGAGTTGAGGGCGTTAACATTCGCGCTTCAATTTTAGAGGAAATGGGCAAGCAATATAATATCACTTTTACGCCACAAGAAAAGGCGGTATTTGTTTCTTTGCCAACTTTTGGAATTCCTATGGGTCAGTTGAAAACTTACCTGAATTTGGAACCGGAAAAAATGAAAGCGTTTCCAACGCCCGGAATTCCTACTGATTCTGTAAGTAATGAGTTATACAACTGGATCCATAAGGCCCGTGAGGCCGATAAGGCTCTAAATAACAAAAGCTTGCGTATCACTATAAAAGGCGATAGTAAAGAAGAGTATCCAACCATCGGACGGATCATAGCGATTTTACAAAAGCAAGAAGTTAACAAGTTTAGTTTAATTACAGCGCCTAAAGGAGCACAATAAAAATAAGATGGCAGAATTAGACACCTCCGGCGGGGGGAAACATAAAGGTGGCAAGAAGGTAAGGTCGAAAAAAGCTTCAACCCGTGTTGATATGACACCAATGGTTGATTTGGCCTTTTTGCTGATCACCTTCTTCATTTTGACAACTACGCTCTTAAAGCCTAAAGCAATGGAGTTGGCGATGCCCGATAAAACGGAGCAGCATGACCAATTGCCTGTACCGGCTTCAAGAACCATGACGGTTTTGTTAGGTTCAAACAACAAATTGGAATGGTATATGGGAGAGCCTGGAAAATCGGCCCCTACTGTTGATAATTTTGGTAAAGAGGGCTTACGCAAAGCTTTGCTTGATAACTATGATAAGGTAAAAAAGGAGTCGGGCGGCAAGGAAATGATCGTTTTGATCAAACCGAGTGACAAATCAAACTATGCTAATTTGGTAGCAGCTTTAGACGAACTGAATATCACCAACATCCAGGAACATGCTATCGTTGATATCATGCCAGTGGAAGTTGAGGAACTTAAAAAGCAAGGGCTTTATCAATAGTAATAAAATAATTAATTAAACGTTAAATATAACGCCAAAAGCATAAGAGATGTTAGGATCAAAATTAGATATTTTTAATCCGGAATGGCTTGACGTTGTTTTTAAAGGCAGGAACCAGGCATACGGCGCCTATGAGCTAAGAAAGCAGAACCCTAAAACAACCAATAGGGCTTTGATTATAGCTACATTAGCATTCGTTTTTGTACTTGGTTTACCAACCATTATTAACATGATCAAGGGCTTTATTCCCAAGGCCGATGAAAAGGTCAAGATAACCGACGTGGTGCTGATGCCACCACCCCCCATTGATCAAACAAAACCACCACCGCCACCACCGAAGGAACCTGCAAAGCCTAAGGTTGACCAGGTGCGTTTCCCGCCTCCGATTGTAAAACCGGATGCAGAGGTACACGAAAAAGATCCACCTACCGAAAAGCAATTGGAAGTAGCCGATCCTGGACAAAAGGAACAAAAGGGTGACCCGAATGCGCAGATCAGGATTGATGAGCCGGTAGGTAATGCAGATATTACCGCGGTTACAGAGTCTGCTGGTGATGGAGACAAAATTTTCAATGCCGTAGAGATTAACCCTTCTTTCCCTGGTGGAGAGGAAAAATTTGGTAAATTTTTACGTGATCACATTCGTTATCCCGCTATCGCGAAAGAGAACAATGTTACAGGTAGAGTATTTATCCAGTTTGTTGTTGAGCGTGACGGTAGTTTAACAGACTTGAAAATTCTTCGTGATCCGGGCAGTGGCTTAGGTGAAGAAGCATTGAGGGTTTTGAAAATTTCGCCTCACTGGACACCAGGTATTCAAAACGGTAAACCAGTACGTGTACAATACACAGTTCCGGTTAACTTTAGTTTAGCTGAGTAATAACAAACATGTTACAGAATAATAAAAAGCAGAAATCGCTCAACAGGCGATTTCTGCTTATTTTAGGCGCTGCCGCTTTTGTATGTTTTTTGGTATTGGGCTTGATGATCATATTTTGGGCCAAGCTCCCGCTGGATATGCCCCAGTATCAAAGATGGATTTTTGGTGGTGTAATTATAATTTATTCAATTGTCCGTTTTTCAAGATTATTGAAAAAAGAACCAGATGAAGAATAGTTTAGTGCTGCTGTTTTCGGGCTTTTTTTTAATGGGGGCATTAATGGCCTGCCATCAAAAAAACGATAAATATGGGTATGATGATACCTATAAAACAGGATCAGCAAGCTTTGTAGCCGATGAATCCTTCTCTCCTATTATTGACCAGGAGATGTATGTATTTAAAGCTTTATTTAAAGAGGCGCACCCTCAGATCATTTACAAAACAGAGAACGATGCGTTAAGAATGTTTTTAAACGACAGCGTGCGGGTTGCTATATTGGCCAGAAATTTGACGAGCCAGGAGTTGGAGCTTCTCAAGAAAAAAGTATTATTGCCGGAAATAAATTGTTTTGCACACGATGCGGTAACTTTAATCGTTAACCAATCGTCGCCGGATACACTAACGTCTGTCAATGTCATTAAGGACATGTTGAATGGTAAAACAAACACAGATAAAAATATTGTTTTTGATAACGCAAAATCCAGCTTGTTGCGCTATTTAAAAGAGTTTTCAGGCAATAGTAAACTCGATCAGAAGAATATATTTGCATTAAAGTCGAATATTGAAGTTATAAAATACGTGGGGGAGCATCCTAACGCCATCGGTTTCATCAGCTACTCGTGGCTTTTGGAACCTGATAAAGATTATGCGGCGTTGGTGAATAAGGTGAAGATAGTTGGAGTAAAGGATGAAAGTAATAAAGCTAATCCCCAAACCTACTTTAAACCCTCGCAAAACACATTGGCAATGAGAGAGTATCCTTTGGTGCGTGGCTTGTATATTATAAATAGTACGGCACATGCAGGTTTAGGCACAGGATTTGCATCATTTTTAGTGAGTGAGCGTGGGCAACGCATTGTATTGAGATCTGGCCTGTTGCCGGATTCGATACCTACCCGCGAAGTAAGTTTCAGTAAATAACAAAAATAGTAACTATAAAAACAACCATGAAAGTAATAAATAAAGCATCTGCCTCTGTCTTAGGCCTGATATTTATGGGTTCATCGGTTTTTGCGCAAAGTCTTGCAGACGCTAAAAAAGCCATTGACGCCGAACAATATCAAAAGGCTAAATCAATGTTAAAAAACTTGACGGTAACACAGTCAAGCAAGGACGAAAACTATTTTTATCTGGGTTTGGTGTATCTTAAACAAGATTATGCTGATTCGGCAAAGTTAACCTTTAATAAAGGGCTTGCTGTAAATCCTAAATCAGCCTTAAACATGGTTGGCCTGGGTACTGTTGATCGCATCGATAAAAACGAAGCTTCGGCTAAAGCCAATTTCGACCGTGCTATTGCCGCTGCCGGTAAAGATGATAAGCCATATATTTATGTAGCAAAGGCCTATCTGATTAAGCCATACATGAGCAAAGAGGCTATCGCTATATTAGAGAAAGCTAAAACAGTGGGCAACGGAGCTAAAGATCCTGAGTTATTTGTAACCCTGGGCGATGCTTACCGTTCTCAAAGTGATAACAGCAATGCTTACGTAAATTACAATCAGGCAACTTCGCTTGATCCCAATTCGCCGGTAATCCCGGTTAATATAGGCGTGGTATGGAAACAAGCCAATAACTATGAGGATGCTACCAAGCAGTTTCAGGATGCGTTAACTAAAGATCCTAATTTTGGCCCTGCCTATCGCGAGTTAGCGGAGAGTGATCTTCAGCAGGCTAAATCCGACCCGAAAGTAGCTTCAGCAAAAATTAAAGAGGGCGCCGACTATTACAAAAAATACCTGGATCTTACTGACAGGTCTCCGGAATCGCGTATGCGTTATGCCGACTTCCTGATCCAGGCCGGTGATTATAAAGGACTGGAAGCTGAAGCAACTGCTTTAGCACAGGGTGATAGAGCTAAATCAAATTTAAGGGTATACAGGTACCAGGCCTACGCAGCTTACGAAAACGGTAATTATGCCGCCGGGTTAACCGCTATAAATACCTTTATGAAAGAGGCCGACCCTAAACGGATCATCCCACGTGATTACTTGTACCTGGGCCGTTTGCAATTAAAAACCGGTCAGGATTCATTAGGTATCCGTTCTTTGCGTAAAGCTTTAGAGTTAGATACAACACAAGTTGATTTGTATGGTGAAATTGCTGCTTCGTTGTACTCTAAACAAAAATTTATTGAAGCTGCGGATGCCTACGATACTTATATCAAAAAATCAAGAGCTCATAAATTAAGCGACTATGTTAACTTAGGACGCAGCTATTTTTACGCTTATGGTGCCCAGGAAGAAAACTTTGCTAAAACCAACGTTAAGGCCGATACCAGTTTGTTAACCAAGGCTGATACTGCCTTTAGTTATGTTAACCATAAAGTTGCAGCACCTATCCCTTCTATTACCTTGCTTAGGGCTTATGTAGCGGATGCTCGTGAAACCGACAGGCAAAATAATTATAAGGGGTATGCCAAGCCATTTTATGAAGAATACATCAATTTGGTAGCACCTAAAAACCCAACAGATGAGCCAACAAAAAAATCGTTGGTGGGCGCGTACGCGTATTTAGGTTATTATTACGAGTTTGTAGCCAAGGACGAAGCCAAGGCAGCCGAAAATTGGGGCAAAGCCAAGGAGCTTGATCCAACTAACAAACAAGTACAAGGTTACTTTAGCCGTAAAGGCGGCGGTGCCGGTAAGGGAAAATAATGAAAAGGCCTCATCACGAGGCCTTTTTTATTTAACATCTTCATTCTATATTTGAGCCATGGAATTACATAGTTTGCCCGTTAATTTTTTGCCTATCATATTTCAGATGATTGTGGCTATTGGTTTTGTTGTGATAACCATGTTTGCTACCCATAAGCTTGGTCCCAAACGTGTTACGAGCGATAAGCTTTCCACCTTTGAGTCGGGTATCGAGGTAATTGGGAACGCGCGCACGCCAATATCTATCAAGTACTTTTTGGTGGCTATCCTTTTTGTACTGTTTGACGTTGAGGTAATTTTTATGTACCCATGGGCCGTTAATTTTAAGGACCTTGGTACCGACGGCATGATGGAAATGTTTATTTTTATGGGAACATTGCTGTTGGGCTTTATCTACATCCTGAAAAAAAAGGCACTGGACTGGGACTAATTAGATTGATTCCAAATACCGGCGATAGTGTGAAAAAAACACTATTGAAAGCATAAATATTTTAATTTTGTACTCATCCTAACTTAAGGATGAGTTTTTGTTTCTGAACGATATGAGTGATATTCAAATTGTTGAAGCCCCACCGGGCGTTGAAGGCTCAGGTTTCTTTGCCACATCGCTTGATAAAGCCGTAGGTTTAGCGCGTTCGTATTCATTGTGGCCTTTACCATTCGCTACATCTTGCTGTGGTATTGAATTTATGGCTACCATGGGTTCACATTACGATTTATCCAGATTTGGCGCCGAGCGTTTAAGCTTCTCGCCACGCCAGGCAGATCTGTTGATGGTAATGGGCACCATAGCAAAAAAAATGGCACCAGTACTACGCCAGGTATATTTGCAAATGGCCGAACCACGTTGGGTAATGGCTGTTGGCGCTTGTGCATCCAGTGGCGGTATCTTTGATACATATTCTGTTTTGCAGGGTATTGACGAGATTATCCCGGTTGACGTATACGTGCCCGGATGCCCTCCCCGCCCCGAAGCTATTATAGATGGCTTTATGAACATTCAGAAGTTGGTGCAAACCGAATCGGGACGCAGGCGCGAAGACCCTAAATACCAGGAATTATTAGCTAAATACGGAATCCAATAATGGGTAAATTATCAAACGAAGAGCTTCTTCAAAAACTATCTTCTAAATTTGATGACCAGGTTAAATCGGTTACCGAGCCTTATGGCTTACTAACTTTTGAAACCGGGCGTGAGCAGTTAATTGAGGTTTTAACTTATTTAAAAACCGAGCTGCAGTTTATTCATCTCACCGATATTACAGCCATCCACTACCCCGAATTAGAAAAACCATTCGGTGTGATCTACCATTTGCATAGCTTGGTAAACGGTATCCGTGTACGTATCAAGGTTTTTTTGGCTGTAGATGATGTACATATCCCAACAGCTACTAACCTATGGAACGGCGCTAACTGGATGGAGAGAGAAACCTATGATTTCTTCGGAATTATATTTGACGGCCACCCGGATCTGCGCCGTATTTTAAATGTCGACGATATGACGGCATTCCCGATGCGGAAAGAATATCCGTTGGAAGATCCTAACCGAATTGATAAAAAAGATTACTTCTTCGGAAGATAAATATATTCAGTAAAGAATGCAAAATCATCTTTTATTAACAGACAACGACCCACAGAGTGAGCTCTCGACTTTAAACCTCGGGCCAACCCACCCCGCAACGCATGGTGTATTCCAAAATGTATTGCAACTGGATGGCGAAAGGATTGTGAGCGGTGTATCTACCATTGGATATATTCATCGCGCGTTTGAAAAAATTGCCGAACACAGGCCATTTTATCAGATCACCCCATTAACCGACAGGCTTAACTATTGCTCATCCCCCATCAACAACATGGGTTGGCACATGACGGTTGAAAAAATGTTAGGCATCGAAATGCCTAAAAGGGTTGATTATATGCGTGTCATCATCATGGAGCTCGCCCGTATAACCGATCACATCGTGTGTAACGGCGTATTGGGTGTTGATACCGGTGCGTTTACAGGTTTCCTGTACATGATGCAGTATCGCGAAGCGGTTTATGAGATTTACGAAGAAATTTGCGGTTCGCGCTTAACTACCAACATTGGCCGTATTGGTGGTTTTGAACGTAACTTTAACGATATCGCCTTCAATAAAATCAAGAAATTTTTAAAAGAGTTTCCACCGGTATTAAGGGAGTTCGAATCGTTATTTAACCGTAACCGCATCTTTGTTGACCGTACTAAAGGAGTAGCGGCGGTTACAGCCGAAGAGGCTTTGAGCTACAGCTGGAGTGGGCCGATTTTACGTGCTGCGGGTATTGATTATGATGTGCGTGCCCAGGAGCCCTATAGCTCATACGAAGACTTTGATTTTGAAGTGCCCGTTGGTACCAATGGCGATGTTTACAGCCGCTTTTTGGTGCGTAACGAAGAAATGTGGCAAAGCCTGCGCATGATAGAGCAAGCGATGGCCAAGTTGGAAAAAGAAGATTCATCTATCTTCCATGCTGATGTGCCTGAGTTTTATCTGCCTCCCAAAGAAGAAGTTTACAATAATATGGAAGCCCTGATCTATCACTTTAAAATTGTGATGGGCGAAATAGATACCCCTAAAACCGAAGTTTATCACGCGGTTGAAGGCGCTAACGGTGAGTTAGGCTTTTATCTGGTGAATGATGGTGGCCGCTCGCCTTACCGTTTACACTTCCGCAGGCCGAGCTTCATCAATTACCAGATGTATGCGCCGATGAGCAGGGGAATGGTGCTTTCTGATGCGATTATTAACATGAGTAGTTTAAACGTTATAGCCGGGGAATTAGATGCTTAGAGTTGAAGACACACAAACTTCGGTTGAGTTTTCTGAAGATTTGATCGCTAAATTTAATGATGTGGTAAGCCGTTATCCGGAAGGAAAACAAAAATCGGGCTTACTGCCGATATTGCATTTGGTGCAAGCCGAATTTGGCTGGGTTAGTCCGGTTGCAATGGATAAGGTGGCCGAATACCTGGGCATACAACACATTGAAGTTTACGAAGTAGCGAGCTTTTACAGCATGTACCTGCTTCGCCCGCAAGGGAAATATCTTTTAGAGGTTTGCCGCACGGGCCCTTGCTGCCTGGTTGGTGCCGAAAAGATAATGGATTATATTGAACAGAAATTAGGTGTAAAAGAAGGCGAAGTAACTCCGGATGGTTTGTTTAGCTGGCGCGGGGTGGAATGCCTTGCAGCTTGCGGCTTTGCCCCTGTTTTACAAATAGGTCCTGAATATACTTTCTATGAAAATTTAACACCCGAAAAGGTGGATAAATTAGTGGCAGATTTAACGGCTCAATCTAAAAACTAATTGACTGATTGAAACATGGCTCGTAAATTACTATTAGAACACATCAACGTACCCGGCATCAATACATTTGATGTTTACCGCTCAAAAGGCGGGTATGCCGCTGTTGAAAAGGCTTTGAAAACGTTAACCCCCGATGAGGTGGTTGAAGAGGTTAAAAAGTCGGGCTTGCGTGGCCGTGGCGGTGCAGGTTTCCCTACGGGGATGAAATGGAGCTTTTTGGCCAAGCCTGAAGGTGTTGCCCGTTACCTGGTTTGCAATGCTGACGAATCTGAACCCGGCACTTTTAAGGATCGTTTCCTGATGACCTATATCCCCCACTTGTTAATTGAGGGGATGATTGTGGCCAGCTATGCTTTGGGCGCTAAGGTATCCTATATCTACGTTCGCGGCGAAATGATGCCGCAGATCAGGATCCTGGAAAAAGCCATCGCGGAAGCAAAAAATAAAGGATTTTTAGGAAAAAACATATTGGGTACCGGTTACGATCTGGAGCTTTACGTTCAGCCCGGAGGCGGAGCCTATATCTGCGGCGAAGAAACTGCTTTATTGGAATCGCTCGAAGGTAAACGCGGTAACCCGAGGATCAAGCCACCATTTCCGGCTATTGCAGGTTTATATGGCTGCCCAACGGTTGTTAACAATGTGGAATCCATAGCAGCTGTTGTTCCTATCATTAACGATGGTGGCGAAGAATATGCTAAGATAGGTATTGGCAGAAGCACAGGTACTAAACTGATCTCAGCGTCGGGTAATATCAAAAACCCGGGCATCTACGAAATTGAATTAGGGGTTCCGGTAGAAGAGTTTTTGTACTCTGATGAATATTGCGGCGGCATGGCCAATGGCAAACGCTTTAAGGCTTTGGTGGCAGGTGGTTCGTCGGTACCAATTTTACCGGCTAACCTGGTTACTAAAACCATTAACCAGGAAGCCCGCTTAATGAGCTATGAATCCTTATCCGATGGCGGTTTTGCTACCGGTACGATGATGGGTTCAGGAGGTTTTATTGTTTTTGATGAGGATCAATGCATCGTTCGTAACACCTGGAACTTTACCCGTTTTTATCACCACGAAAGCTGCGGACAATGTTCGCCTTGCCGTGAGGGTACCGGCTGGATGGAGAAGGTTTTGCACCGCCTGGAATATGGCCATGGCAAAATGAGCGATATGGACCTTTTGGTTGACGTATCTAAAAAGATTGAAGGTAATACCATTTGCCCGCTTGGCGACGCGGCTGCATGGCCGGTGGCCAGTGCGATCCGTCACTTCCGTGACGAATTTGAGTGGCATGTAACCCATGCCGCCGAGGCAACAACAAGGAATTTTGGCCTGGCACATTATGCTGATCCAATACCAAAACCAGAGCCTGTAGCATAAGCTCAAGCAGCATCCTCCCCAGTAGGGAGGGCTAATGCAAGGCTTTAAATGATATGATTGATTAGAACCTGATAAAAATAAAAATCAAAAAGTCTCTCTTACTGGGAGAGATTTAGAAGGGGCTTTATGAAAGTTACAATAGACGGAATTAGCGTAGATGTAGAACCGGGAACCACCATCCTGAATGCCGCAAGGCTAATTGGGGGCGATATTGTTCCGCCTGCGATGTGCTATTATTCCAAACTGGAAGGAAGCGGAGGTAAATGCCGTACTTGTTTGGTTAAGGTAAGCAAAGGATCTGAAAAAGATCCGCGCCCTATGCCCAAGCTGGTAGCATCATGCCGCACTACAGTAATGGATGGTATGGAAGTACAGAATATCACTTCGCCCGAAGTTATTGAGGCGCGTAAGGGTATTGTGGAGATGTTGTTGATCAATCACCCCTTGGATTGCCCCATTTGCGATCAGGCCGGTGAATGTCATTTACAGGATCTGGGCTTTGAGCACGGTGCCGCTAAAACACGTTACGAGTTTGACCGCCGTACTTTTGATAAAATAGACATTGGCGACAAGATCCAGCTGCACATGACGCGTTGCATTTTATGCTACCGTTGTGTTTTTACTGCCGACCAGATTACCGACCATCGTATCCATGGTATTTTAAACCGGGGCGATCACTCTGAAATATCTACCTATATCCAGGCCGCTGTTGATAACGATTTCTCTGGAAACGTAATTGATGTTTGCCCTGTGGGTGCCTTAACGGATAAAACCTTCCGCTTTAAAAACCGCGTTTGGTTTACCAAACCCGTTGATGCTCACCGCGATTGTGATCACGAAAAATGCAATGGCAAAGTAACCCTTTGGTATAAAGGAGAAGATGTTTTAAGGGTAACTGCCCGCAAAGATGTTTATGGCGAGGTGGAAGAGTTTATTTGCAATACCTGCCGCTTTGATAAAAAGAAAACCGCTGATTGGGTGATTGAAGGCCCGCGCAAAATCTCGCATCAGTCAGTGATCAGCTCAAATCATTATGATACACTGCACCCGCTGCCGGTGGTTAAAAACAACCCGGTGTTGATTGAGGCGAATCAGGAACAATTTGAACGTAATACCCGCTTGTAATGGAATTAGCTGTAATTGGATTTGTAGGACAAAAATTTATATTGGTAGGAATCATCTTCGCTATCAGCCTGGTAGTTGCCATGTACTCCACTTATGCGGAGCGTAAAGTGGCGGCTTTTTTCCAGGACCGCGTTGGCCCTAACCGCGCAGGCCCGTTTGGTATACTGCAGCCCTTGGCAGATGGCGCCAAAATGTTTATGAAGGAAGAGATCATCCCAACCCGGTCAAACCCTTTCTTATTTATTGTAGGGCCATCACTGGCTATATTAACTGCTTGTATCGGCTCGGCTGTTATCCCCTGGGGGCAGCAAATCACGATAGGTAGCGTGGTTATGGATTTACAGGTAACCGATATTAACGTTGGTGTACTGTACATTTTTGGCGTAGTATCCCTCGGAGTTTACGGTGTAATGATAGGTGGCTGGGCATCTAACAATAAATATTCGTTATTGGGTGCTATCCGCGCGGCTTCACAAAATATCAGCTACGAAATTGCAATGGGCTTATCCATCATAGCGCTGCTGATGATTACCGGTACTTTAAGCCTTAAAGAAATTACCGAGCAGCAACACGGCTTCTGGAAGGACGGTTATTTTAGCTGGAACTTTTTTAAACAGCCTTTGGGCTTCTTATTATTTATTGTTTGCGCTTTCGCGGAAACCAACCGTACCCCTTTTGATTTACCGGAGTGTGAAACCGAACTGGTTGGTGGTTACCATACCGAGTACTCATCCATGAAACTGGGTTTTTACCTGTTTGCCGAGTATATCAACATGTTCGTATCATCTGCGGTAATGTCAACCTTATACTTCGGCGGCTACAACTATCCTTTTATGGATTTAGCGAGCAGTAGCTTTGGCGCTAACATAGCCGCGCTGATAGGTGTTGCGGTACTGTTTGGTAAAATTATATTTTTCATCTTCTTTTTTATGTGGGTACGCTGGACTATCCCGCGTTTCCGCTATGACCAATTAATGGATTTGGGATGGAAGATCCTGATCCCTTTAGCTATAGCCAACATTGTATTAACTGGCATCGGTAGTACTATTTTAACACATTTTGGATATTAAAAAATGGAGTCATTAACCAATAAACGGAAAGTATTAGAAGTAAAGCCGCTCAACTTTTGGGAGCGCGCTTATCTTCCTGCCATACTGAGCGGCTTGCGCATTACGGGCAAGCACTTTTTCAGGAAACCGGTTACCATCAGTTACCCCGACGAAAAAAGGGAGTTCTCTGAAAACTTTCGCGGTATGCATTCGCTGAAGCGCGACGAAGAAGGGCGCGAACGTTGCACAGCCTGTGGTTTGTGTGCCTTATCATGCCCGGCAGAAGCCATTACCATGATAGCGGCTGAACGCCAAAAAGGCGAAGAAAAACTATACAGGGAAGAAAAATACGCGGCTGTTTACGAAATTAACATGCTGCGTTGTATTTTCTGCGGCTTGTGCGAAGAAGCCTGCCCTAAAGAAGCCATTTATCTTGACGGAGATATCGTACCATCCAATTACCTGCGGAAGGATTTTATTTACGGTAAAGACAAATTGGTAGAGGCGCCATTAAATCAATAAGGAAGTTTTATACCTTTGCCCATCCTTAAAAAAGGACAAAGGTATTTTTGTAATTATAAAATGAGTTTATTTTACTTTGTAGCATTTTTGTCCATCCTGTTTGCACTACTGGTTATTTTTTCAAAAAATCCGGTTCACAGTGTACTGTATTTGATTTTAACGTTTTTTACGTTCACCATCCACTACATTTTACTGAATGCGCAGTTTTTGGCTATCGTAAACTTTATTGTTTACATGGGCGCCATTATGGTGCTGTTCCTGTTTGTGCTGATGCTGCTCAACCTGAATGAGGATTCGGAGCCGGTAAAAACAAGCATGGTTAAATTTGCCGCTATTATTGGTGGCGGCTGCTTGTTAATCACCCTGGCAGCATCGTTTAAGGTAGTGCACCCGTCAAGCGTTGTAGCGCTCACTAACGACAATTTAGGTTTGGTAAAAAATCTGGGTAAAGTATTGTTCAACGAGTTTTTACTGCCTTTTGAAGTATCCTCGCTGTTGCTCTTCTCGGCTATGGTAGGCGCGGTATTATTGGCAACTAAAGATAAATCAAACGTGTGATATGGAAACTTTAACACAAAACATACAGTCGATACCGCTTAACCATTACATCATCTTAAGCACCATCATTTTTTCAATCGGTGTAATGGGGGTAATGCTTCGCCGTAACGCCATAGTGATATTTATGTCGGTTGAACTGATGTTAAACGCGGTTAATTTATTGCTTACTGTTTTTTCTGTTTATCATAACGATCCGAGCGGGCAGGTATTTGTATTCTTCATTATGGCATTAGCTGCCGCCGAAGTAGCCATCGGTTTAGCCATCATCGTGATGATATACCGGAACACCAATTCGCTTGATGTTAACGTACTGAACAGGTTGAAGTGGTAAATCCTTTACCGGTCATCGCCGATAGGCGGAGTTAAATAAAGTAAGGGTACTCGTAGAAAAGTATAAAATAAAAAAACAAAAAATAAAAAAGTCATCCCTTACGGGGATGATTTAAAGGGGGCTTATATGAATAATTACATCTGGCTTATTCCAATATTACCGTTAATTGGTTTTATTATCAACGGACTGGGCCGAAATACGCTTTCTAAAGGTGTTATTGGTTTTATCGGCAGTACGGTTGTATTGCTATCGTTTGCTTTAAGCGTGGCCACTTTTTTACAGATCAACGCTACAGGAGTGGCCGTTAATGTCGACCTGTTCGACTGGATTAAAGTTGGAAGCTTAAATATCCCCTTCTCTTTCCTGATCGATCAGTTAAGCGCTATTATGCTATTGGTGATCACCGGTGTAGGCTTCCTGATCCATGTTTATTCCGTAGGCTATATGCACGATGATGCCGGTTTTGGTAAATTCTTTTCGTACCTCAACCTCTTCATCTTTTTTATGCTGCTGCTGGTGCTGGGCTCCAACTACGTAATTATGTTTATCGGCTGGGAAGGCGTGGGCTTATGCTCTTATCTGCTCATCGGTTTCTGGTTTACTAATCCCGCTTATGCGGATGCTGCCAAAAAGGCTTTTGTGATGAACCGCATCGGCGATCTTGGTTTTTTACTGGGCGTGTTTGTGATCTTCCATACTTTCGGCTCTGTTTCGTTTAACGAGATCTGGGATAAAGCTGCGCTGATGCATTCGGGCGATGCCACCTTGGTTTTAATCACTATCTTATTATTTATAGGTGCTACCGGTAAATCCGCACAGATTCCCTTATTCACCTGGCTGCCCGACGCGATGGCCGGTCCAACACCTGTTTCCGCGTTAATACATGCCGCAACCATGGTTACAGCAGGTATTTATATGATAGCCCGCTCCAATATTTTGTTTACGCTGGCGCCGGTAACTATGCACATCATCGCTATTATCGGTTTAACTACAGCTGTTTTTGCAGCGCTGATCGCGATTACGCAAACTGACATTAAAAAGGTACTGGCTTATTCAACCGTATCACAATTAGGTTATATGTTCTTGGGCTTGGGCGTAGGCGCCTATACCGGGGCATTTTTCCACGTGTTAACACATGCTTTCTTTAAAGCGCTTTTATTCCTTTGCGCCGGTTCGGTTATCCACGCGGTAAGCGGCGAGCAGGATATGCGTAAGATGGGGGGATTAAGAAAAAAACTGCCCATCACCTTTGCAACCATGCTGATTGGTACATTAGCAATCTCCGGGATACCACCCTTCGCGGGCTTCTTTTCAAAAGATGAGATATTGGCCGAAACATTTGCACATAACCAAACACTTTGGATAGTTGGCGTACTTACTGCGATGTGCACCTCCTTCTACATGTTCCGCATGATCTATCTTACCTTTTATGGTAAATTCAGAGGAACGCACGAGCAAGAGCATCACATCCACGAAGCTCCCGTTTCCATGACCTTTCCATTAATCGTGTTGGCTATATTATCTCTCCTGGGCGGTTTTATAGGCGTTCCCGAAGTTATGGGCGGACATCACTGGCTTCAGCATTTCCTGGCACCGGTATTTGAAAGATCAACCGCTTTGCAGGAAGCAACAGTTAATCATTTATCAAGGTCGACTGAAATTACTTTAATGTGTATTTCCGTTTTAGGTGCAATAGTGGCGGCGGTTTATGCCGCAGTTAAATATGGTGACAACAAGAATATCCCTGTTGCGGATAACGAAGAGCGTCCGGCTTTAACCAGCTTATCCTATCACAAATTTTATATCGACGAGTTATACGATACCGTGATCCGCAAGCCGCTGGATGCATTATCCGTGTTTTTCTATAAAGTGGTTGATCTGTTAGGCATCGACGGACTGGTGAACGGCTTGGGTAAAGGTTCTATCGAGGGTAGCAAAGGTTTGCGCTTATTGCAAAACGGTAACGTAGGCTTTTACATCTTTATGATGGTAATTGGCATTGTTGGCGTGTTGGTTTATAATTTATTCAGAATTTAAAGGCATTTACAATATATTAATGATGGTTATTATTCTACTTCTTTTACCATTACTGGGTGCGCTGGCAGCACTGTTGTTTAAAAACGGAGCGGCCAAAACGGTGGCACTGCTATTTGCCCTTGCAGAATTAGGCGTCGCTGTCTTCCTGCTTTCTCAGTTTATACCCGATGCCAGTACACAGTTTGCGGTTGATTATGCGTGGATAGAAAGTTTCGGTATCCATTTTAAGGCGGGTATCGATGGCATCAGCATGGTGATGGTTTTATTAACTACCATCCTGGTTCCGCTAATTATCCTGACTACCTTCAAGCACGAGTACAAAAACCAGCCGGTAATGTATTCGCTCATTTTGTTTATGCAGGCCGGGCTATTACTTGTGTTTACAGCGTTAGATGGCTTTTTATTTTATGTAGGATGGGAAGCCGCTTTATTGCCTATCTACTTCATCTGCGCCTTATGGGGCGGAGCAGATAGGGTGCGCATCACTTTAAAATTCTTTATTTACACATTTGCCGGTTCATTGTTTATGCTGCTGGGTATCATTTACCTGTACCTGCAAACACCCGGTAAAACATTTGCGCTTGATGCCTTTTATAATCTAAATTTAGATGCCTCACAGCAGTCGGTAATGTTTTGGGCCTTCTTTTTAGCTTTTGCTATCAAGATGCCTTTATTCCCGTTCCATACCTGGCAACCCGATACCTATACCGAAGCCCCTTCAGCGGGAACCATGATGTTATCCGGTATTATGCTGAAGATGGGTATCTACGGTGTTATCCGCTGGTTAATTCCTATATCGCCGCTGGGTTTCGACAGATGGGTTTGTACCGTCATTGTGCTGGCCGTTATCGGTATAGTTTATGCCTCGCTTATCGCCTTTAATCAAAAAGATGGCAAACGCTTAATAGCTTATTCATCTATCGGGCACGTTGGCTTAATTGCCGCCGGTATTTTTGCCTGGAATGTGCAGGGTGTGCAAGGTGCCATGATCCAGATGCTTAACCACGGTATTAACGTGGTGGGCTTATTCTTTATCATGGATATCATCAGTCGCCGTTTAAATACCCGTGATATTACACAAATGGGCGGTATTGCTAAAGTTGCCCCGCAATTTGCCATAGCCTTTTTAATTATCGTACTGGGTACTGTAGCCTTACCTTTAACCAACGGCTTTATCGGTGAGTTTTTACTGCTAAACGGCATTTTTCAATATAATATCTGGCTTTCGGCAGTGGCAGGCTTAACTATCATCTTTGGTGCCGTATACATGCTCAGGATGTACAAAAAGGTAATGCAGGGCGAAACCAACACCCTTACAGCCACATTTACAGATATTACAGGTTCCGAAAAAGTAGTGTTGGGCATTATCTGCCTGCTCATTATTGTTATCGGTGTTTATCCGCAGGTTATCCTGCATATCTCTGAAGCGAGCGTTACCAATCTAATTGATCAAGTGAACCAAAAAAAATTAATCTCAGTTAAGTAAACCATGAATACCTTAATAATCATTTCTGTTTTACCAATTGTTATTCTGTACCTTGGTTTATATAACGCTAAAAAAGCTTTATTGCCGGTTACTATTGTTGGGTTATTGGCGGCGCTTGGTTGCGCCATTGCCGAATGGGGCGCCAACGTGGGTCCTATTTTTCATGGCATGATGCTGTTTGATAACTATGCTATCGCCTTTTCAGCCATCACCATCTTATCAACCATATTGATACTGATGCTTTCAAAAGATTATTTTGAGAGAATAAGCGAGCATGTGGCCGAGTATTACGCGGTGATCCTGTTCTCGTTGGCGGGTATCATTGTGATGTTATCCTATCATAACTTAACGATGTTGTTTATCGGCATCGAAATTATGTCGGTTAGTTTATACATTTTGGCAGGTATCAAGAAGAAAGATTTTGCTTCAAACGAAGCCGCTTTAAAGTACTTTTTAATGGGCGCTTTCTCTACCGGGTTTTTACTTTTCGGTATTACGCTGATCTATGGCGCTACCGGATCATTCGATTTGGAAACCATCCGCAACTGGATCATCGAGCATCCGCGCGGAGCCGATCCTCTTTTATTTACTGGGATTTTGTTGATCATTGTTGGTTTATGCTTTAAAGTAGGCGCTGCGCCATTCCATTTCTGGACGCCCGATGTTTACGAAGGCTCCCCTACCCTGATCACTGCTTTCATGTCAACCGTAGTAAAAACAGCTGGCTTTGCCGCTTTCCTGCGTTTGTTTGCTACTTGCTTTAACCCTGTTTCCGATCTTTGGATGCCTACCCTTCTGGTCATCACAATCCTCACTTTATTTATCGGGAACATTACCGCACTTTATCAGCAGAGCTTTAAACGCATGCTGGCTTTTTCGAGTATATCACACGCAGGCTATATGTTGTTTGCTATTGTAGCTTTAGGTGCCAACTCATCAAATGCGGTGTTTGTATATGCCACGGCTTACTCTATCGCCTCTATCATCGCGTTTGGGGTATTGATATTGGTGCAGCAACAAGCCGGCAGCGATAACTTTACCAGCTTTGATGGCTTAGCTAAAAAGAATCCTTTTCTGGCCTTTGTATTAACTATTGCCATGTTATCGTTGGCTGGTATCCCCTTAACGGCAGGTTTTATAGGTAAGTTCTTCATGTTCTCAAGCGCCTTGTCGCAATTCCAAATAGCATTGGTAGTTATCGCCGTCATCAATGCCATCATCAGTATTTATTATTATTTCAGGGTTATTGTGGCCATGTACTTCCACTCTGCCGAGCGCACCGAATTAGCAGTTCCTGGGTATTTTACCTTTGTTTTGGCGGTATCGGCCCTGGTTACTATCCTGATAGGTATTTACCCGGTTTTATTGACCAACTTAATTTAATACATATCAGTAATACAAATTGATTTAATATTTGTAATTTTACTGATATCTGAATGGAAAGTTTCTGGGACCACCTGCAAAGTTTAACTGACGCTCAGTCTATTATAAGTCAGGGCGGCTTTTACTTGTTACTTGTTGTTGTTTTCGCCGAAACAGGAGTTTTTTTCGGTTTTTTTTTACCGGGCGACTATCTCTTATTTTTAGCCGGTTTATTATGCGCAACAGGGTTATTGAATGTCCCCATTTATATATTGGTTTCCAGCTTAATTGTATCCGGTTTTTTAGGCAACTACGTTGGCTATTGGTTTGGATACCGAACGGGGCATATTTTGTTTAGCAAGGACGATTCCTTCTTCTTTAAAAAGCGATACGTGCACATTGCCGAAAGCTTTTACAACAAACACGGTGGTATGGCATTGGTTTTGGGCAGGTTTTTTCCTATCATCAGAACGTTTGCGCCTATTTTTGCCGGCGTGGTAAGGGTTGATTTTAAAAAATTTAGTTTATATAATTTGATAGGCAGCGTTGCCTGGGTTACAACCCTAACGTTATCAGGCTATTACTTAGGTAGAAAATATCCTGATTTAAAAAATTATTTACAGTATATTGTAATTGGTTTAATTGTAATAACAACTATACCGCTTATTTTTGCCTTTTTAAAGAGTAAGCTGACGAAGAATACAAACGACGAAATAAAAACAAATACATAATATCCATTTATGAGTACACAACACCCTTGGCACCAGGTTTCTCCAGGTGAGAATATTCCAACCATTGTTAACGCTATTATTGAGATACCAAAAGGATCTAAAGCTAAATACGAGATAGACAAGGAGTCTGGCCTGTTGAAGTTGGACAGAATATTGTTTTCATCGGTGATGTACCCGGCAAACTACGGTTTTATACCCCAAACCTATTGCGACGATAAGGATCCGCTTGACGTATTGGTAATTTGCTCGGCAGATGTTTACCCCATGTCTATCATTGAGGCGCAGGTAATCGGTGTGATGCACATGATTGATAATGGTGAGCAGGATGATAAAATCATTGCGGTAGCAAAAAACGATATGTCTGTTAATTACATCAACGAGTTAACTGAGCTTCCGCCGCATACCATGAAAGAGATAGTACGATTTTTCCAGGATTACAAAAAGCTTGAAGGTAAAAACGTAACCATTGAGCATTTGATGGGACAGCGTTATGCCTACAAGGTTATAACCGAAGCAATGGACCTTTATAAGGCCACATTTCCAACTTATCAATAATTAAATGGCGCCACCCGATTTAGATATAAGTGTTTTCCATATATTTCTGACCATTTTTTTGGTTTTGCTCAACGGATTTTTTGTTGCGGCGGAATTTGCTATAGTAAAAGTAAGGGGGTCGCAAATTGAAATACAGGTTAAATCGGGCGGCCGCATGGCTAAAGTTGCCCGCAGCATTACCCATAACCTTGACGGCTTTTTGGCCGCTACGCAATTAGGCATTACCATTGCTTCGCTTGGGCTGGGCTGGGCCGGCGAAGAGGTAGTAACCACCATGATGTTGAACTTGTTTCACTTTTTTGGTGTGGTTATTACCTCATCTTTTATCATCAATACCAGCCACGTTGTAGCCTTTAGCTTAATTACATTTTTGCACATCGTTTTTGGCGAATTGGCTCCCAAATCGTTCGCTATACAGCGCCCTGTAGGCGTTACCATGGCCATTTCGGTTCCGCTCAGTATTTTTTATACCGTTTTTAAGCCGGTGATCTGGGTGCTCAACAATGTGGCTAACCTGGTACTCCGGATGTTTGGTATCAACGCGGTGCACGGCAACGAGGCCCACCACAGTTCGGAAGAATTGCAGTATCTGCTGGATCAGGGTAAGGAAAGCGGGGCCATCGATTCAAACGAGCACGAACTGATTAAAAACGTGTTTGATTTTAACGAGCGTGTGGTGAAAAACATCATGGTACCCCGAACTAAAATTTCGGGCGTGGAGATGAACTGCAGCCAGAAGGAACTGCTTGACGAAATTATAAGCGAAGGTTATTCGCGGATGCCTGTTTACGATGAAACCATCGATAAGATCATCGGGATAGTACATGCCAAGGATATTTTGCCGTTGATAGTAGGCCATGTTGATTTTAACCTGAAGGACATCATCCGTAAACCCTATTTTATCCCCGAAACTAAAAAGATCAATAACCTGATGGCCGAGCTGCAGCAAAAGCGGATCCAGATAGCGATTGTGCTTGATGAATTTGGCGGTACCGCGGGTATGGTTACCCTGGAGGATATTGTTGAGGAACTGGTGGGCGAGATACAGGATGAGTACGACGAGGAGAAGCCGATAGTTGAAAAACTAAGCGATCGTGAATTTGTGGTGAATGCGCTGGCTTCGATATACGATGTAAACGGATTTTTACCGCACGACCTGCCCGAAGATGGCGATTTTGATACCGTATCCGGCTGGTTGGGCGATGTGTTTGGCAAAATACCCGAAGTTGGCGAGCAGAAGGAAGCCAACGGTTACAATATTACTGTGTTGAGAAAATCCGACCAAAATATCGAATCTGTAAAGCTGGAATTACTGATTGACGAAGAAGATACGGTAGATCTGCATTAAAAATTGCCAAGCCGATGCAACTTTTTTATACACCTGATATTACCGATTCGCCTATTTATTTTTTGAGCGAAGAGGAAAGCAAACACTGCATTAGGGTATTGCGTTTGCAAATGGGCGACCACGTTCAACTGATTGATGGCCATGGAGGTTTGTACGAGGCCGAAATTGTTGATGCTCATCCTAAAAAAGTAGCACTCAAGTTATTATCGCTTCAGAACGAATTTGGCAGGCGGAATCATTATCTTCATATTGCGGTTGCACCTACCAAAAACCTGGAAAGGCTGGAGTGGTTTTTAGAAAAAGCCACCGAAATTGGTATCGACGAGATCTCGCTCATGATTTGCCAGCGTTCGGAACGTAAAGAGGCCAAGGCCGAAAGATTGAATAAGATCATCACTTCTGCTATTAAACAATCACTTAAGGCCTACCATCCCTTATTAAATGAGGTTACACCGTTTCAAAAACTGATCAACCAGCCTTTTGACGGGCAAAAGTTTATTGCGCACTGCGAGCCCGGCGACAAAGCTGAGTTAAGCAGCTTGTTAAAGCTACAGGGCTGCTACCTGATTTTAATTGGCCCCGAAGGTGATTTTTCGCCAAAAGAAATTGAAGATGCTTTGCAAAATGGATTTGAACCAATAACTTTAGGAAATAGTCGTTTAAGAACAGAAACGGCCGCACTGGAAGCTTGCTTCGAGATCAATTTTTTAAACCGCTGATGAAGTTAATAACCATTTTACCGCTTTGCTGCCTGCTGCTGTTCGGCAGTTTTAGCGAGCCTACCTACAAAATGGCGAAGGTGAAATATAGTGGCGGTGGCGATTGGTACGGTGACCGCACAGCCTTACCCAACCTGATTAAATTTTGTAATGATAATTTAAAAACCAACTTTCAGCAGCAAGACGAGGTGGTTGAGTTGGCAAGCGGCGAACTGTTCAACTACCCATTTGTTTTTTTAACCGGGCATGGTAACGTGATCTTCTCTGACCTGGAAGTAAAAAACCTGCGCAAGTATTTAACTGGCGGTGGCTTTTTGCATATTGATGATAATTACGGCCTTGATAAATACATCCGCATTCAGATGAAGCGGGTTTTTCCGGAACTTAATTTTGTTGAGCTGCCTGTCAATCATCCTATCTATCATCAAAAGTTTGATTTCCCTAATGGACTGCCCAAAATTCATGAGCACGATGGCAAGCGGGCACAGGGATTTGGCCTGATATACCAGGGTAGGTTGGTTTGTTTTTACACTTATGAGTGCGATTTAGGCAATGGTTGGGAGGATTATGGTACTTATGCTAACGACACCCAGGAGAGCAGGCTGAAGGCGCTAAAAATGGGCGCCAATTTAATCCAGTACGTTTTAACACAATAGCTATGTATAAGATTAAGGTAAACGGGAAATTTGATTACGAGCTGGAAAACAAATCGGGTAAGGTAACCCTGAACGGCGGCGATATAGCAGCCGATATGGTTAAATTCGATAACAATAATTATCACGTTTTACTTCGTTATCAATCGTATCAGGTTGAAGTAGTTGATTTTGATCAAACCAATAAAACGGCATCGATAAAGGTGAACGGTAACGTTTACCGCCTTGAGGCTAAAGACCAGTTTGATGCCTTATTGGAGCAACTTGGATTAAATAATCTGAATAGCAATAAAATAAGCGATATAAAAGCGCCAATGCCAGGCCTGGTACTCAAAGTATTGGTTGCCGAAGGTGATGAGGTGAAAAAAGGAGAAAGCCTTTTTGTACTGGAGGCGATGAAAATGGAAAACATTATTAAGGCACCGGCTGATGCTGTTGTGAAAACCATTAAAATAAAGCCTGCCGATAAGGTTGAAAAGGGGCAGCTGCTGATTTTGTTTAAATAGAGATTCCTTCGTCGTACCTCCTCGCAATGGCGTGCTGTTAAGTTTTTGATTGTCAATACTGAATTTCTCTCCATTATGTCATCCCGACGCGAGGAGGGCCCTTTTAAAAGCGGTAAGTATGCATTATATTCGGTGCGCTGATTATCAATGCACTATCTTTTCTCCAAAAATCAGTATTCTTAATTTAGAACATCGGCCCGCTCAATCGCCGCGGAAGAGCTTGTTACTTTTTGTCTTGACACAAAAAGTAACCAAAAAAGTCAAGACTGCCCGATCCTTCCGCCCAGAGGCCAACACCCGGCCCGGCGTGCAGTCGGGCCATTGCGCACATTTTTTATCTGCGCTTGATAATCTACAAGTTCCAAACATCATTCTTGTTTTTTTTCAGTTGACCGGATGGTATAACTACGGATGACAGCTTTCGCGCACAAAAAAGGGTGTCGTGCTGATACTTCGTCAGGCTCAGTAGTCGAAGCACGGTGCGGCGGCCTCTGAAAGCAGCATTCCCTTAGAATTTCAGCCTGTACAGGGTAGTTACTTGCAATAATATTGGTTTAATGATTTGATTATCAGGGTTCTGATTTCTTTCCCCGAACGTCATTGCGAGGGACGAAGCAATCTCTACATAGAGCGGCTCTGCAAGTTTGCCCTGTGTAGTATAGAGGTTGCTTCGTCGTACCTCCTCAATGATGTTGCTTTATGCGCTTATCTGCAGCAATACAGCCGCATAGCATCACTCAGATAAATAAAAGGCTTACTTTTTATTCTTATCCGCGAAAGCGAAAACCTTTTGTAAAAGCGGCGTGGTACGAGCTCCCAGGTTTTGGCGGATATTAATTTCTTCGGCGGCAATTTGGATAAACAAACCGGATATGGCTTTTTGGGTAACATAATCACTGATATCGGGATTTACCTTGCTCACAAAAGGTACTTTATTGTAAGTTGAAGCCACCTCGTTGTAATATTTGGTAGCACCTACCTTAGTGAGGCTCGCTTGTATTACCGGCCTAAATTTATCAGCTAATGCTGTAGTGGTTGTGCGTTTAAAATACTGTGTAGCTGCATCGTTGCTGCCTAACAAAATGTTGGTTACATCTTGCAATGTCATTTGTTTAACAGCGTCTATAAAAATGGGTTTTGCTTGTCCTGCTGCATCTTCGGCTGCACGGTTGAGCGAGAGTATTACGTTATCGCATAATTGGTTTAAGCCGAGTGATCTTAATGTTCTCTCAACCTTTTGGGCTTCGGGCGGGAAAAGTATTTTAACGGCCGCGTTGCCAAAAAAACCGTTTAAGGCAGATAGCTGGTCGGTGCTTTTGGTGGTTCCCTGTTCCAGTGCCTGTTTTAACGCGGAGCCTATTTCGAGCGTAGTAGGTGTTCCTTTCGTTGTTGTGGAGGTTGATTTCCCGGTGAGTTTTTGCAGTATAGATTGAAATCCCTGGCCGGACGACTGGATGTCTGTACCTATAATCAATGCACCAATCAGCGTAAGCAAACGTAATATCTTCATATATAGTTGTTTTTATCTTCTATTACAAAGCTATTCAATTTAAGTTTGAATATCGCTAATATCCAAAGTAATGCCAGTGTTATTAAAAGTTTTTTACCAAAGCAAAAACCAGTCCGGCAATTAACGCTGATATCGGGATGGTAATTATCCAGGCCCAGATCAGGTTAAGGGTAACCCCCCAGCGCACCGCCGATACCCTTTTAGTTAAGCCAACCCCAATGATAGAACCGGTTATGGTATGGGTTGTAGAAACAGGTATAGCGAAATACTCGGTTAAAAATAAGGTAACTGCACCGGCCGTTTCGGCACTTACGCCCTCTAAAGGGGTAACCTTGGTGATTTTAGAACCCATTGTTTTTACGATTTTCCAACCACCCGACATGGTGCCGAAAGCGATTGCAGAATAACAAACAAGAGGGATCCACTCGGGCATAGGCGCATCTTTGGCAACTACGTTTGATGCAACCAGGGCAACGTAAATAATACCCATTACTTTTTGGGCATCGTTACCACCGTGTGCAAAGCTTAAAGCGCCTGATGATACCAGTTGTAAGCGCTTAAACCATACTTCGGCCTTTGCGGGCCGGGCGTTTTTGCAGATATGCAATATAGCAATGTTGATAGCAAAGCCGATGATGCTACCGATAATTGGCGCTAAAAATATAAAAGCGACTATCTTGATAATGGGTGCTGAATTTACTGCGCTAAAGGCGTTTTCGTGCATAAATAAAGCATTGGTCATCCCCGCCCCTGCAAAGCCTCCAATTAAGGTATGTGATGAACTTGAAGGAATTCCGAACCACCAGGTGATGAGGTTCCAGGTAATGGCGGCAATTAAACCTGCCAATATAACGTCGAGGGTAATAAAATGCTCGTGAACGGTTTTGGCGATGGTATTGGCTACTTTATGATCCTTAATAAGAAAGTAAGCCAAAAAGTTAAACGCCGCTGCCCATAGCACCGCCATAAAAGGCGAAAGTACTTTGGTAGATACTACGGTAGCAATAGAGTTTGCTGCATCGTGAAATCCGTTAATAAAATCGAACACGATGGCTAAGATGATTACTACAACCAGCAATAAGGTCATGCGCTTATGCGTTTTTTACTAAAATGGTTTCCATTACATTAGCTGCGTCCTCACACATATCTGTCGCATTCTCCAGCGTAGCTAAAATTTCTTTGTATTTAATCAGTTTAATGGCGTCTTTCTCGTATAAAAAAAGATCTGCAACCGCCCTGTCGAAAACATAATCGGCCTGGTTTTCCACACTGTTGATGCGGATACAGGAGTCGGCAATGTTTCTCACATTTTTCAGATCCTTTAACTCCCTCACGGCTTTCTCCATATCAATGCTGCCCTGCAATATCAAATCGGCCAGTTTGCGGATGGGTACTGTAAAATCATCAATGCGATAAAGGTTCATCCGGTTGGCGGCACCTTGAATATTGTCGGCCACATCATCAATAGCTGTAGCCAAAGCATGGATATCTTCCCTGTCAAAAGGGGTTATAAAGTTTTTGCCCAGTTCAATATAAATCTGGTGGGTAAGCTCGTCGCCAATGTTTTCCAGTTTGTCAATTTGTTTGTAAAGCTCGTCGCGGGTAGCTGGGTTATTGGAATTTACGGTTTCAACCAAAACGGTGGCGATGGCCACTACATTGTTAGCCGCTTGCTCAAATAATGGAAAAAACACTTTTCTGTCTTTAGGGACAAAATATTGAAATATACTGTTTAGCGACATGACTTAGTTTGATGAGTCGCAAAGATAACCGCTTAGTGTTAAGTTAATGTTAAGCCGTTGCGTCTATCTAAATTCTTATCAATTTGTTAAATGGACTATTACGTTGCCATGGTATGGTTTAAGGCAATAATGGCATCGTCAAAATCTTCGCGGGCCACCAAAAACTGGATATTAACTTTGCGTAAGGCAAAGCCGGCGCTCTTGATATTGATATTTTTACCCGCCAATGCACCTGCCGATTTAGCCAATAAACCCGGCTGATCGATATTTGAGCCTATTAAACAAACCATAGCTACTTTTTCAACAGTTACTTTCTCAAATTTTTCTTCCAGGTCGTGTATCAGTTGTTTATGGAAATCTTTTTCCCATATCACGATGGAAATGCTGTTGGCGCTGGTGGCCTTAAAATTATAGCTTACGCCCAGGTTATAAAATACCTGCATAATCTGGAAATCCGAACCTACGTTACCAACCATCAGCGGATCGTAAATATCAATCATTACCAGTTTAGTGGTTCCGGTAATAACCTCCACCCTTTTTTGTTGGCTTACATAATCTTTGGTGATCAGGGTACCGGGGTGCTCAGGCTCAAACGTGTTTTTAATGCGAAGATTGATGTTGTTAATCTCCAGTGGCTTTGATGCTTTGGGGTGGATTGCCTCCATGCCCACATCGGCCAGCTGGTCGGCAACATCGTAATTGGTAAAACCAACCGGTACGCAATTATTAATACCTACCAACATAGGGTCGGCAGAGCATAGGTGATATTCTTTGTGGATGATAGCTTCTTCGGGCTTTACCGCTACGGCAATTTTGCAAAAGGTAACTTCAGAATAGCCACGGTCAAACTCGCGCATAATACCTTCGGTTCCTTTGGCGTATCCGGTTACAATACAAATGGTTTTGGTGAAATCAATATCACTGAAAGTGTGTTTGATCCGCTGATCGATGGTGTATGATTTATGATCGTGAAAGCCGCTCAGATCAACAAGAGTAGCATTGATACCCATGCTTTGTAAAATATTGGTGAATACAAAGGCCGAATGGGTTTCGCCGATAGAAGCCAGTATCTCGCGGGCGGCTTGCAAAATTCCTTCTTTACTTACATAGCCGGATGCCAATATGTTGGCCAGGTTATCCAGGTAATGGCGGGCATCGTGAATGCGTTGCTCAATAAACTTATCAGCTATAACCAAATCGAGCCCCAGGGGTTCATATTTTTTATTGATCTTTTGTAAACTGTTGATCAGTTCATCGAGCGAGTGATGAAAATCCTGGTATTTAACAATGCGGTGGTAAACCCCAGGTTCGCCCGTTTTTTTATTTTCAAGCAATAAGTTGGTTACGCCAGAAAATGCCGAAACAACAAAAATGCGGTTATACAATTCCTCGCCAGACCGTCTGAACAAAATGATGTTGTTGATGACGTCCTGAAGGGCACTCATGGATGTGCCGCCAATTTTTTCTACTGTTAACATGTTATCCCTTAATTCTAAAGCAATGCCGAAACTGAATTTTTGTTGAAATACGCCCCATCTGCTTCAAACAAAGCCACACAAAATAATCAGGCGGCAAATTTATAAAAATAGCTGAATAGATGAGGTTGAAGCCCGATTGATTTTCAGGTACCCCAAATAGCCTTTAATTATTTGTAAAACGGAAGATCAACCTTTTTTTAAGGACGATTCGCGAATAATCAATTCTGATTTTAAAACGATTGAATCGGTCAGCATCATATTCGATTCTCCTTTTAAATGGTTAATCAACGTTTTTGCAGCCACTTCGCCCATTTCGTAACTTGGATAGTTAATGGTAGTTAAATTCGGATCAACCAGGCCCGAGATGGGGTCGTTATTGAAGCCCACGATAGCAATATCCTGCGGTATAGCAATGCCGGCCTGCTTTAACTCGCGCATACAATAGGCAGCAAAGGCATCGTTGGTAATAAAAACGCCATCGGGCATGGGCTTCAGGGCCAGTAGCTGCTGGGCGGCATCCACATCGTGGCCTATGTGTTCGTTCAGGTAGTTGATGATCAGTAAATCGTCGGTGTACTCCAGGCCGCCGTCCTCCAGTGCTTTGCGGTAGCCCTTAAACCTGTCGGCATAAACATTGCGTTTTAAATCGCCGGTAACATGGGCAATTCTTTTGCAACCCTGTTCAATGAGGTGGGTGGTAATTTGGTAGGCCGATTTAAAATTGTCAATAACTACCGTAGGGCAGTTTTTATGTGTAAATACCCTGTCGAAAAATAACAAGGGGATACCCTTATCTATAAAAACGTCAAAGTGGCTAATGTCTTCGGTATCGTAGGCCAGCGAAACCATTAAGCCGTCAACCCGGCTGTTAAACATGGTATTGGCATTGGTAACTTCTTTGGCTGCACTCTCGAGCGATTGGCTTATAATCAGGTTGTAACCCAATTCGCTGGCCACTTTTTCCATTCCGGCCAGTACCATCGCCACAAAATAGCTGTCCAGCCGGTGTACAATTACACCAATGGTATTGGTGCGTTTTAAACGCAAACTGCTGGCAAAAGTGTTGGAGCGGTAGCCCATTTCTTTGGCCATGTCCAATATTTTCTTTTTGGTTTTACGGTTAATTGCCGGGTGGTCTCGCAGGCCTCGGCTTACCGTGGCCGGAGAAATACTGAGCGTTTTGGCTATATCGTAGATGGTAATTTCCTTATTCTTCATTCCGCGGGACACATATTCAGTGCAAGGTATCAATTATACGCAAATATTAATTAAATATAAAAAATTACAATCGGTTGCATTTTCAAAATTAATCTATAATTTTACCGTTGATTAGTGTTAAGTAAACACTAAGGTGCTTCAAAACCTTTTATAAATTAAAAAACCTGTACATGTTACTTCTCGGTATTGATATTGGTACATCGTCTATTAAAGTGTCTGTTGTTGATGCGGATTTGCAAACCTGTATAGCATCGGCCCAGTACCCCGAAACAGAGTCGGCTATTACCTCAAGGCAGGCCGGCTGGGCAGAGCAATCGCCCGAAATGTGGTGGGAGCATGTGCAAAAGGCCATCCTTTTAGCACAAATTAAAAAGCAATTAGATCCTAAAGATATCAGCGCTATTGGTATTGCTTACCAAATGCATGGCCTTGTTTTGGTTGATAAGGATCAAAACTGCCTGCGCGATAGCATTATCTGGTGTGATAGCCGCGCGGTTGAAATTGGCAACGATGCTTTTGACCACATTGGCCACGAAGTTTGCTTGAGCCATTTGCTTAACTCTCCGGGTAATTTTACCGCTTCAAAATTAGCCTGGGTTAAAGCCAACGAGCCCGATATTTACGCCAAAACAGATAAAATTATGTTGCCCGGCGATTTTATTGCTATGAAACTTACCGGTGAAATTACGACCTCAGTTTCGGCCCTGTCAGAAGGCATATTTTATGATTTTTTATGCAATCGGTTGTCTGCTGAGGTACTTGAATACTTTGGCTTTAGCGAGGATTTGTTTGCAGCCATAAAACCTGTTTTTGCAGATCACGGACATCTTAAACAATCGGTGGCTGATGCTTTAGGCTTAAGAGCCGGAATCCCGGTAGCTTACAAAGCGGGAGATCAGCCTAATAATGCCTTATCCTTAAATGTATTAAACCCAGGCGAGGTAGCAGCAACGGCGGGTACCTCTGGTGTTATTTACGGTGTAAGCGATGTTTTGGCTTATGATAAAGAATCGCGGGTAAACACCTTTGCCCACGTTAATTATACCGACGAGCAAAAACGGCTCGGTGTTTTGCTTTGCATTAACGGTACCGGAAGTTTAAACCGCTGGACAAAGACCGTTTTTGGAGCCGATACCACTTATCAGCAAATGAATACCGAAGCACGCCAAATCAAACTGGGCTGCGATGGTTTACGCATCCTGCCCTTTGGCAACGGTGCCGAGCGTATGCTGAACAATAAAATGGTAGGCGTACACTTTCAAAACATCGACTTAAATTTACATACCCGTGCCCACATCTTCAGGGCTGTGCAGGAGGGTATTGCCTTCTCGTTCAGGTACGGGTTGGATATTATGCGTGAAAATGGCATGAACCCAACCATCATCAGGGCCGGTAAAGCCAACCTGTTTTTAAGCGATTTGTTTACCGAAGCTTTTGTTAATGCAACAGGCGTGCCGGTAGAACTTTACAAAAACGACGGCAGCATAGGCGCGGCGTTAGGCGCCGGCATAGGTTGCGGTATTTATACAACCCCGCAGGAAGCTTTCAGCAACATGAAGGCTATCCAACTGGTAGAACCCTCAAACCCGGGCTACGAAGCCATCTACCAGGAGTGGAAAGGTTTGTTGGACAAACAACTGTTTGACTGTTAAGAAACCATAATCTTTATCTCAATAACAAATAACCCAATATCGAGGTATCATAATCCAGTAACCAAATAACCGGAACCGGTAACAAACAACTCAATAACAAATAACCCAGTAGCCAATAACTCAGTAACTAAATAACCAATAACAATAACCAGTAACAAATAATAAATAAATATTATGGCAAATATCGTTTTAGGAGAAAAGGAATTTTTTAAAGGCATCAGCCAGATTAAGTACGAAGGGCCGCAAACGGATAACCCTTTGGCATTTCGCTGGTATGATGAAAACCGCGTAGTAGCCGGAAAGACATTAAAAGATCATTTACGTTTTGCGGGTGCATACTGGCACTCGTTTGTAGGTAATGGTGCCGATCCGTTTGGCGAGCCTACCCACATTTTTCCGTGGAATGTAAAAACAGACGCTGTTGAGCGCGCCAAAGATAAAATGGACGCGGCGTTTGAGTTTTTAACCAAACTTAACCTGCCTTACTATTGCTTCCACGATGTGGATGTGGTTGATTATACCAATGATGTGGCCGATAACGAAAGACGCTTGCAAGCCCTGGTTGATTACGCCAAAGAAAAGCAAGCCGATAGCGGTGTTAAATTATTATGGGGCACAGCCAACCTGTTTTCAAACCGCAGGTATATGAACGGTGCTACCACCAACCCTGATTTCAATGTACTGGCACACGGCGGCGCACAGGTAAAAGCTGCCCTGGATGCTACCATTGCTTTAGGTGGCGAAAATTATGTGTTTTGGGGTGGCCGCGAAGGTTACATGACCTTGCTGAACACTAACATGAAACGTGAACAAGAACATTTTGCAACTTTTTTACATGCCGCTAAAGATTATGCCCGCAAACAAGGCTTTAAAGGTACCTTCTTTATTGAGCCTAAACCTTGCGAGCCATCCAAACACCAGTACGATTATGATTCGGCTACGGTAATTGGTTTTTTACGCCAGTACGATTTGCTGAACGATTTTAAATTGAACCTTGAAGTTAACCATGCTACACTGGCCGGCCATACTTTCCAGCATGAATTACAAGTGGCTACTGATGCAGGCATGTTGGGATCTATCGATGCTAACCGTGGCGATTACCAGAATGGCTGGGATACCGATCAGTTCCCTAATAATATTACGGAGATTGTTGAGGCCATGCTGGTAATTTTAGATGGTACCGGTTTACAAGGCGGTGGTGTTAACTTTGATGCCAAGATCCGCAGGAACTCGACTGACCCTGCCGATTTGTTTTACGCTCATATAGGCGGAATGGATATATTTGCAAGGGCTTTGATCATTGCTGATAATATCCTGCAGAAATCCGACTACAGAAAAATCCGTTCTGATCGTTACGCTTCGTTTGATAGTGGCAAGGGCAAAGAGTTTGAAGAAGGAAAATTGAGTTTGGAGGATCTGCGCAACTACGCCGCCGAAAATGGAGAGCCTGCGGTAACAAGCGGTAAACAAGAATATTTAGAAAACTTGATTAACAATTATATTTAATTTATAATTGTTGAATAAACGCTTAAAACCTAAATAACAAATATGAAAAGACTTCAAACCGGTGATTACATTGTATTTCTCGTTTACTTTTTAATTGTCGCCTTGTACGGCTGGTGGGTATACCAGCGCAAAAAGAATGTTAACGCAACATCACACGATTACTTTTTGGCCGAAGGATCCTTAACCTGGTGGGCTATTGGTGCATCGTTAATTGCATCCAATATTTCTGCCGAGCAATTTATAGGGATGAGCGGTTCGGGCTTTAAAATGGGCCTGGCTATTTCAACTTATGAGTGGATGGCATCGCTTACGCTGATCATTGTAGCCGTTTTCTTTATTCCGGTGTATCTGAAGAACAAGATCTTTACGATGCCGCAATTTTTAAAACAACGTTATAATGGTACTGTGGCCATGATTATGGCTATCTTCTGGCTGTTATTATATGTGGTTGTTAACCTTACTTCTATCTTGTACCTGGGCGCTTTAGCTGTAAGCAGTATTTCGGGTGTAAACTTCACGGTTTGTATGTATGGTTTGGCCATATTCGCTATTATCATCGCGTTGGGCGGGATGAAGGTAATTGGTTATACTGATGTTATCCAGGTGTTCTTTTTAATTTTGGGCGGATTGGTAACAACTTATATCGCTTTGGATTTGGTAGCACAACATTTTGGTAGCTCCGGCCCTATCAGCGGTTTCAAGTTAATGGCATCGCACGCTAACGATCACTTTCACATGATCTTTAAAAAGGATAATCCCAGCTATATGGATCTTCCTGGTTTAACCGTGCTGGTTGGTGGTATGTGGATTGTGAATTTAAATTACTGGGGCTGTAATCAATACATTACCCAACGCGCCCTTGGTGCCGATTTAAAAACAGCCCGTGGCGGTATCTTATTTGCGGCTTTCCTTAAACTAATGATGCCGGTTATTGTGGTATTACCTGGTATTGCAGCCTATGTATTGTATAAACAAGATCTTTTCCAGAAAGAGATGATGCACAACGGCGAGCTGAATCCGGATAATGCCTATCCGGTATTACTCGATTTATTGCCAACTTACATGAAGGGTTTATCTTTTGCGGCATTAACGGCTGCTGTGGTAGCATCCTTAGCTGGTAAGGTAAACAGTATTGCTACTATATTTACCCTGGATATTTACAAGAACAGCTTTAAAAACGATGCTTCCGAAAAAAATCTGGTTGTTGTTGGTAAAGTTTCAGTTGTTGTAGCTATGTTTTTAGGGATCATAATTTCACCGTATTTAGGCATCGATAAAAAAGGTGGTTTCCAGTACATTCAGGAATATACGGGCTTTGTATCTCCGGGTATCTTTGCCATGTTTATTTTAGGTTTCTTCTGGCGTAAAACAACTTCAAACGCGGCTCTTTTTGCAACCATAGGCGGTTTTATCCTCTCGGTTATGTTTAAATTGTTACCGGGTTGGGTTAACTTATCATTCCTGGCGCCAAGCGGTTTTTCTAAAATGACCGACGCGGGTGTTTACGAGATCCCTTTCCTTGACCGTATGGGCTTTGTGTTTGTGATCTGTATTGTGTTTATGTACATCATCAGCATGATTGAAAACAGCAAAGGCGATAAGGTTAATGCTCTGGAAGTGGATACCAAAATGTTTAAAGCACACCCAGCATTTGTGGCCGGTTCCATATTAATTTGTGGTATCCTGGTGGCTTTATATTCTATTTACTGGTAGTAGATAGAAGCAGGAAGTAAGAAACAGGACGCAAGATGCCTGAGGCAGGATAAAATCCTGTTAGGTTTCTACAGTTTTTATCTTATTTCTTGCATCTCAAAACAAAAGTCCCCGCTCCGGATCTCCGGATGCGGGGACTTTTGTTTTACACACTTGTTGGTTTGAAAATATTTCCAGTTAAAAACCTGTATCATTGCAGTAGTTAACTTATTACGTATAGTGGATCAATTTTCAGTTTATTTAACTTACGCACCGGTGGCATCAGCCATATTTGCTATTACCTTGATTTTTAGTTTACTGGCTTTTTACAGCGATGAATTGTACAGCAGGTTTATACTACAGCCTTACAGCGTGTCCCGGGGCGAGTATGTTTATACTCTTTTAACCAGTGGATTAATTCACCGCGATTGGCCTCATCTCATTTTCAACATGATGTCGTATTACTTTTTTGCTTTTCAGTTAGAAACAGTGATAGGGCATTGGCAATTTGGTCTGCTTTATACAGTCAGTTTGATTTTAAGCGATATGCCAACCGTTTTAAAACACAAAGAAGATTATTGGTACCGCAGTTTGGGTGCTTCGGGCGCTATCAGCGCGGTGGTATTTAGTTCTATCTTGTTTTTTCCGTTTGCACAGATGGGGCTGATTTTTTTACCCATCCATGTCCCGGCCATTGTATTTGGCGCGCTGTACCTTGTTTATTGCGTATATGCTTCGAGGCAGGCCATCGGCAGCATTAATCACGACGCTCACTTTTATGGCGCCATTTGCGGAATAATAGTTACCATAGCGCTATACCCACGTGTGGTACCGGCGTTTTTCCACCACCTGAGCACTTTAAGTTAAAGCCCTAACTCAATATTTTCGGCGGGGATAAAGTTTTCATCCTCGTCCAGCAGGAAAGTCATGGGATGCTCAGGGTTTTTGATGATCTCGAACAACAGGAAGCCCCATCGTTTCCAAAAACTTTCCAATACCTGTCCGTATGTTTTGCCCAGCCAATCGTCAAACAATGGCTTAGTGCTCATACCCTTTAACGACATCGCCTCAATATAAATCTCCTCGCCTACAGGCAATATATTATACTCGGGCAAGCGGTTAAACAAGTAGGCCGAATAAAATATCCTGCCGCTAAATTCTTCAAACTGGATGGGGTGCAGTGTTTTGCCCTCTATCTTTTCTAAAATCTGCCTGTGATAATTGCGGTTGGCCCCGTTATCCTGTAACGAAATAATTAAGCCAAAATCTTTTAAACGGATAGAAAATGTGAGCGTATTAATTTCATCGCGGTAAGCAAACTCATTTTCGGGATTGTTAACCTTAAATAAAAACAGGCTGAAGGGTTTAAACTCTTCAAATACCAAAGGCAAATTAATGCTTTGCAGCATCAGGTGCAGGTTACTAAACTTATGAATGATGGATTGCGATATATTAAACTCATCGCCCTGGGCATGCGATTGGCGGATAGCCATTTGTATCTCGTTAAAAATAATGCCGTAAAGCAGTTTTCCTGCCCATTGAAAAAGCTTCAGTTGGTCAATCGCCTGTACGCCCTCAAAGCCACCGTCAAAGGCCTCGGCTATCTCCTGCTCTAATGGCTCAAGGTATCGTTCGTTCACGGTTGCCGAACAAGGTATCTTTAAATCCTTGTAGGTGGCCATGCTTTCATCCAGCAATTTAAAGGGCTGATCCTGCAAGTCGTACCGGCTCATCAGCCAGGCCGGGAAAACCTGAATTTTTTCTTCGGATGATTGAAGGGTTTCGCCGGTAAGGAAACACTTGTTATTGCTAAAATTGAACGTATCGAATGGCTGGTATAATTTTACTGACATTGCCGCAAAGATAGGGTTCAAAATTTTTATTGAAGTAATTTTTTTGTCAAGCTAATAACTTCCCCTGGCAACAATTATTTATTTTTAAAGATAGCCACCACGGTTAAAACGAAATTTTTAGATTTGGTTTTAACATGAAACTGACTTACAAACCCTTTGAGCTCGAACTGAAACACACGTTCACTATTGCCAAATTCTCGCGTACATCAACCCCTGTTATGCTGCTGCAAATAGAGCATGAGGGATACACAGGGCATGGCGAAGCATCTATGGTTCCGTATATGGGCGAAAGCCACCAAACAGCTACAGCATTTTTACAAAAAGTTGATGTGGCTCAGTTTAAATACCCTTTTGATTTTGCTTATATTAACAGTTATCTGGATGAGATTGAGGCTGGCCATCCTGCTATTAAAGCCGCGATTGATATTGCCCTGCACGATTTGGACGGCAAGATGAAGCAACAGCCTTGCTGGCAATTGATGGGAAGCAATCCGGCGTTGATGCCGGTAACATCATTTACCATAGGGATTGATACGCTGGATGTAATTGTCCAGAAAGTAAAGCAGGCAGAAGGTTTTAAAGTGATTAAGGTAAAGCTGGGCCGGGATAGTGACCAGGAACTGATTAAAACCATCCGTAGCGTAACCGACGTGCCTTTATTTGTTGATGCCAACCAGGGGTGGACGGACCGGCAGCAAAGTTTGGACATGACCTATTGGCTGCAAGAGCAAGGCGTATTGCTGATAGAGCAACCCATGTTGAAAACCGATATTGATGGTAATGCCTGGCTCACCGAGCGCAGCCCCATACCATTAATTGGCGATGAAGCTGTACAGCGCTTACCGGATGTAGCCAGGGCGAAGGGGGTTTATCACGGCATTAACGTAAAGCTCATGAAATCGGCCGGGATGTATGAAGGGCACCAGATGATTTTAAAGGCGAAAGAATTGGGTTTAAAAACCATGATAGGATGCATGAGCGAAACCAGCTGCGCTACCCTGGCCGCGGCGGCTTTAGCCCCATTATGCGATTGGGCCGATTTGGACGGCCCTTTTCTCACTACAAATAACCCCTATGTTTTACCTGAATTTAAAGATGGTAAATGGGTGCTGAATAATGATGCCGGATTAGGATTAAAGGGGTAGCTGCTTTTGGGCGCGATTTAAGTCTGCCTGGCGAATATCCGTTAGGGAGCATAATATCCGGCGCGGGCCGTAAAAAACGGTTGTATAAAGTATAAAACAAAAGGCCCATCTGATTGGAGATGGGCCTTTTGTTTTATATTGAAAGTACAATTGTCGCCCTGTTAATTCAGGCTCAAGATTTTCGAAGCAAGATTAAAATCACAGTGCTAATCCTTGCCTAAAATAATTGGCGCTCCTTTGCCATTACCGAGGATAATTACCTTAGCATTTGGCGAAAGGGCAATTTCTTTTTGAGCCTTAATGGTTTCGTATTGCAATTGCTTGTCTGATAGGCCGGTAGATAATATCTTTTGATAATCGGCTATACCCTGTGCTTCTACCCTTTTACGTTCGGCTTCCTGCTTTTCCTTTTGCAGTACAAATTGCATTTTTTGAGCATCCTGCTCGGCATTGATCTTTGATTCGATACTGGCTTTTACCGATGCCGGGAGGGTGATGTTGCGTACCAGTAACTGTTGCAGCTCAATTCCGTTTTTGGCAAAGCTGGCGCTGATGGCTTTTTGTATTTTGTTTTGGAACTCTTCTCTCCGGGTGGAGTAAAGCGCCACGGCTTCATAGTAAACAGCATTGTCGCGTATGGCGGTACGCGCCACAGGGCGCACTATTTTGTCCACATAATCGATACCGATGTTTTGGAGGATGTAGGGGGTTTTGTAAGGGATTACGCGGTATAAAACAGTAAGGTCTACCGTTACTTCCAAACCATCCGATGATAATACGCGGATGGCATCGTCACCGCTTTTTTGACCTTCGGTAGTTTGCGCGCTCATGGTATAGTTTTGGGTGCGCGAATCGAAGGTGGTTACATCAACCACTGGATCAATAATGTGCAGCCCGCTTTCCAGTACATCATTTTGTACCTTGCCAAATAACGACTGTACGCCTACCGTACCCTGCTCAATAACCTTAACCGAGGAGCTGAACAAACCGATTACCACAATAACTACCCCAACAATGGTAATAATGCCCGAATAATGACTATTGGGCGACGGGCTACGTTTGATCACCATGCCCGCGATGAGCACAATGATGCCGAGAATTGCTATAAACATCTTTTGTTTTTTTTGTTGAAGTTACAGCTTTTTCTGTGTGCTTTTAATGTCTTTGATCAGCCTTATTTTAAAGATAATCACCATTGCACACAAAAAAATTGCCCCCAACAAATAGGCCCAGTTGCTGTTTTTAATGCTATAATAACCAAACAGCAGGCACAAAAAAATGCAAACGTTGTATAATACGTTTAACAGTACTTTAAACCACATTAGTATACCTGCATTGAAGGGTCAATTTCATCGGCCCAGGCCAAAATTCCCCCCGTTAAATTATACAAATTGGTAAACCCTTTTTGCTCAAGCTGCATAATAGCTACGGCGCTGCGTTTGCCGCTGCGGCATTGCATAATAACAGGTTTATCTTTTGCTATTTTTTCCGACTCGATCAGGATCCCGGCAAGGGGAATTAAAGTACCGCCCAGGTTTGACATTTCGTACTCAAAATCTTCACGCACATCAATCAGCTGAAAATCTTCACCTTTGTCCATTTTTTCTTTAAGTTCCTGTACGCTTATTTCTTTCATGTATATCTAATTTGTTGGGCAAAGTTATTGATTTTATAACACAAAGCAGATTGCTTGGCCGGGCTATATTTCGTAATTTGATCTGTAACAAACAAACATAGTGGGCGTTTAATAGTAACAGGTGTAATATTGGTTGCACTAAGTAAGGAATGAAGAAGATTACACGTTTTTTTTGGTTTTGCTCCGGCGCCCACGTAGATACGCTGAAAAAATACCCCATCGAACATAACAAGTATGTGGGCATAGGTGCCACCATATTTTTTACGGCTCTGTTTGCCTCCCTTTCTGGTGGCTACGCCATGTATTTTGTTTTTAGCGGGAACGATTTTGCGGTGGCGTTCGCCATTTTGTTCGGCATCATCTGGGGGTTGGCTATTTTTAATATGGACCGCTATATTGTGGGTAGTATCAATAAACAGGGTACAACCAACCAACAAATACTACAGGCATCGCCGCGGATTTTGCTGGCTATTATGATTGGTGTGGTTATATCGCGCCCGCTGGAGCTCAAAATTTTTGATAAAGAGATCCGCCAGAAACTTAAAACATCTTACCTTAACGGGCAGCGCAGTAAAATTGATACCCTGCAAAAGGCCTACAACGAAAAGTACGGGCAGGAGCTGCTCAAAAATAACGACATGAAAAAGGAGCGAGACTCGCTCACCAAAGATATCAACCGCTCGCGCTACCAGTTAAACCAGGAGGTTTTTGGCGATAAAAGCAACCAAACATCGGGCATTAAAGGATATGGAACCTACGCCAAGCAAAAGCAAGGCGTTTTGCAGGAAAAACAAGACAGGCTGAAAGTAGTGCAGGATAACCTGGATAAAATGGACGGCTATTTAAACCAGCGCAAAGAATACGATGGACTGAACAACGTTAAACTTTTTTCGGAGCATCAACTGGACAGCCTATCAAATGTGGCCGGTTTTGCCGACCGTAACTGGGCGCTCGGCCAATTGGCTTACAGGGCAGATGGCAAGCGCGACCTGGATACTTATCTGGCGCAATCGTTTATCGCTTACCTGTTTATTCTTTTTGAGTGTTTACCGGTATTTGTGAAGCTAATGTCGCCCAAGGGATCGTACGATGTGGCGCTTTCGCGGATTGAAGAGTCGGACACGCATTTTGCCAATAAAGAACGGGATAAAGCAGTTGCTGCCACGGATGACGTACATGCTCATGATGTGAGTACCGAGGCGGAGAAACGAAGGCAGCTGATTAGCCGCCAGGCAGAGCATGATTTGGAGAAGCATCAGTTTGACTGATGAGTCCTATACTGTTTCCAGAATTAAATTGCCATCAATGTGAAGTTTTGAATGTAATTTTTTGGCAATACCCATATTGATCTTCTTCTTGCCGTTAAGAATAGAACTTAGTGTTGAATTTGGAATTTCAAGAAAAGCGGAAAGTTGTGATTTGTTCATTTTTTTCTCGTGCATTATATTTTGCAGTACATCCGTTATGGAAGCTTGCATAGGCATTGGATACTTATCGGTTTCAAATTGCTCAACCAATAAAGACAATGTTTCCAATTCTTTAGTTTCTTTTACGCTTAGATTATCGAATCCCCTGGCAATAAAACTTTCAATTTTAGATAAAGCAATATAGTAATCGCTGTTGTTTTCAATACGCTCCATAATTAAAGTTGATTTAATTTCCCTCTCTTGTTTAGTTCATCATATTCCGGATGTGTGAAAATTCCACGTATGTAAATGGTTCTGATATCAAAATGAATCATGGCAATAAGCCGGTAATTATTCCCGGCTATGTCAAATACATACCTATCGTTACCTATATAATCTACCGAGTTAAAAGACTGTTTTACATCCGGCAAGCTATTCCAATCTGATTTTTTTGATTTGGCAAACCATTCATTTAGTGCAATTAATGAACGGGGATGTTTGTTTGCAAATAAATGAATTACACCTTTTGTGATAATAACCATGTTTCGACTTGGAAAACTTAGTGAAGTTAGAAAAAAATTCGTAAAACGCGAAATCGCCCCTTCATTAATAAAAACCCATTAACCATAATTAAATGATAGCTTTGGCGCTATGGAAAGGCAAGACGTAAAGAAATTGGTTAAAGATACAGTAGCTACTTTAGGCGAAATAATGCATAACACAGCTATAGAAAATACCAGGTGGATATTTGCCTTAACCGAAGCTCAAAAGTTAGAAGCCTTTGCCGCCGAAAAAGAGGGCTTGGCAAAGCATTTATTAACAGTAGATAAACCCGGCGATATGTTTTTGTTTCTGTCGGAGTATAACAAAACCTATAATTTGCCGCCGTTTGAAACCCAGGCCCACTTTGCAGTACGCCGTTTAAACAGTGTGGTTTTTTTGCTGGTAGCTAACGAGGAACTATAGTTTCTTTTCAACAATCGGTGAAATCAAATTAGTAGCGGCGAAATCGTGATATTCAGTAAAAAATATTTGGTGTAATCCCCCTATATTTGGCCCAAATTTAACACCATGAGTTTCAGAACTGAACACGACACCATGGGCGAGGTACAAGTACCTGCCGATAAATACTGGGGCGCACAAACCGAGCGCTCTCGCAACAATTTTAAAATAGGCCCTGAGGCATCTATGCCTAAGGAGATTATCGCAGCGTTTGCTTATTTAAAAAAGGCCGCGGCATATACCAATACCGATTGTGGTGTATTGCCTGCCGAAAAACGCGACCAGATAGCACAGGTTTGTGACGAAATTTTAGCCGGGGAACTGGCTGCTGAATTTCCGTTGGTGATATGGCAAACCGGATCGGGCACGCAATCAAACATGAACGTGAACGAGGTGATTGCCAACCGCGCGCATGTACTGCAAGGCAACAAACTGGGCGAAGGCAAAACCTTTATCCACCCGAATGATGATGTCAATAAATCGCAATCATCAAACGATACCTACCCTACCGCTATGCACATCGCCGCCTATAAAATGGTGATGGATGTAACCATACCGGGTGTTGAAAAACTGCGCGATACGCTAAAAGAGCGTTCGGAAAAATTTAAGAATGTAGTTAAGATAGGCCGTACCCACTTAATGGATGCTACGCCGCTTACCCTGGGCCAGGAGTTTTCGGGTTATGTATCTCAGTTGGAGCATGGTTTAAGAGCGTTGAGGAACACGCTTGATCACCTTTCGGAATTGGCCCTTGGCGGAACTGCCGTAGGTACAGGCATTAACACCCCTAAGGGTTACGATGTTAAGGTGGCCGAATACATTGCCCAATTTACCAACCTGCCTTTCCGTACTGCCGAAAATAAGTTTGAAGCTTTAGCCGCTCATGATGCCATTGTGGAAACACATGGCGCTTTAAAACAAATAGCGGTATCGTTAATGAAGATTGCTAACGATATCCGTATGCTGGCCTCGGGCCCGCGTTCAGGCATCGGCGAGATCCACATTCCGGATAACGAGCCGGGATCGTCAATTATGCCGGGCAAGGTTAACCCTACCCAAAACGAGGCCGTAACCATGGTTGCCGCACAGGTAATGGGTAACGATGTAACTATATCTATCGGAGGCTCAAACGGCCACTATGAGCTTAACGTATTTAAGCCGGTAATGGCAGCTAATTTTTTACAGTCGGCCCGCCTGATTGGTGATGCCTGCGTATCTTTTAACGACCATTGCGCCAAAGGCATTGAGCCTAATTACGATGGTATTAAAAAGCACCTTGAAAACTCGTTGATGCTGGTTACGGCCCTCAACCCGCATATTGGGTATGAGAATGCTGCCAAAATTGCCAAGTACGCCTTAAAAGAGAATAAATCGCTGCGCGAAGCTGCTATCGGCTTAGGTTTATTAACCAACGAGCAGTTTGACGAATGGGTTAAACCCGAAGATATGATTGGCGGTTTAAAATAAACGCCCCCACCTAACCCTCCCCTTTTTGGGGAGGGCTTTTCATTAATATGCGTAAAACTTTCCGCCGTTCACCTTTTACATCACTGGCTTTAAGCTCCTTGCTTCTTGCCTGCTGCTTCCTGCTTCTCTTCCCCTCCTGTAGTTTTAACCCCAATTACCAGGGTAAAGGTACCGCCATTATACAAGGCGAATGGAAACAGGATACCGTTGAAAAGCAGAAGCAACTGGTTAGTTATGCCCTGTATAATTTCAGGTTCAGCTGCGATTCCTTTTATGTGTGCATTGCGTCGGTAAGTAAGGTAAACTATGGTGCTGATACCTGTATGAACAAGGGCCGCTGGCAGGAATATGCCAAAGGTACCTACGAACAAAAAAGCGATACCCTGCACCTGAACGGTTTTTTCTGTAATGCGGATTATACGCTGAAAAAAGAGGGAGGTTGTTTCCGTTTCGGTGCGTATGATGAAAGCTTTAAGCTCAGCACTGCGGGCGATTCCACCATCAATCTGTTATCCTTTAGCAATACTATCCCCATGCGTTTAAAGCTGGTGAAGCGCATTCCCTGCGTACCCAGAGCTTTATAATGATGTCTATGTAAGCTATTGATTATCAATGCTAAATTTCTATCCGTCATGTCATCCCGACGTGAGGAGAGACCTTTTGCGCGCGATAAGCATGCAGCATATCGGGTGCGCTGATTGTCAATCGCTTATTTTGCGTTAATAATCAGTATTCATAATTTAGATCATCGGCCCGCTCAATTGCCGCGGGAAGGGGCTTGTCACTTTTTGTCTTGATACAAAAAGTAACCAAAAAAATCAAGACTGCCCGATCCTTCCGCCCACAGGCCAACTCCTGGCCCGGCGTGCAGTCAGGCTTTTGCGCACTTTTCTTTCTGCACCTCACAGTCTGCGAAGGTTCAAACGTCATCCCTATTTTTTTCGGCCCGCCGGGTCCGTTACTTATAATGATGTCTTCTATAAACCAAATTGCCAGTTACCAGGCAACTCTGGTTTTTGCCGCATGATATTTTACCGGGCTTATTTACATCTTCATTAATTTCAAGCAAAACAATCACCAGTACTTGCGGTTAATAATTTTAATTAAAATGAATTATTATGAAGTGGTTTGGTGGCCGCGAAAGCGGAAATGTAGAAGATGGTAACGGAAGCGGCGGCAAGGGTTTGGCTTTTGGCGGTGGTATCTTAGGTATTATTGGTTTTTTATTTTACCTGTTTACCGGTACTAATCCTACACAATCTATCAACCAAACCGGTTCCGATTCATCGCGGCAGCAAAGCACCCAATACGGCCCGAAGAGTATGCAGCGCAAATTTATCGGGGTAGTTTTAGCCGGTACCGAAGACGTATGGGACAGCCTGTTCCGGGCGCAGGGTAAAACTTACATTAAACCTAAACTTTATTTATATAGCGAAGGTGTAGAAGCCGGTTGTGGTTTTGCCAGCTCGGCCACAGGCCCGTTTTATTGCCCTGCGGACAGTAAGGTTTACCTGGATACGGCCTTTTTTAACGACTTACAAAATCGTTTCCATGCACCCGGACTGGCGGCAGAAGCGTATGTAATAGCGCACGAAGTGGGCCACCATGTTCAAAACTTGTTAGGCGTTTCGGCACAGATGGACCAGGCCCGTAGCCGCTTAAGCCAGAGCGAATACAATAAACTATCAGTTAAACTTGAGCTGCAGGCCGATTTTTATGCCGGGGTTTGGGCACATTATGAACAGGCTCCCGGAAAAGGAATTGTAATTGAGCGCTCAGATATCGACTCGGTGCTCAACGCCGCACATGCCATCGGCGATGACCGACTGCAAAAACAGGCTACCGGACACGTATCGCCGGATAGTTTTACCCACGGCACATCTGAGCAACGGGCTTACTGGTTTAAAAAAGGTTTTGATAGTGGCGATATTAGGCAAGGAAATACTTTTGAGGCTCGGGAATTATAGCGGGATCAAATGATTTTAATTGGGCTGTAAGATTTGGGATCAAAGTCTAATTGCTCAATGCTGAAATCACCATTATTGATGGTAATCGGAGGTAGCTTAAATTCAGGCATTTAAGTTCCCTTTTCTTTTATGTAATATCTACGTTAGGCCTGATATCACGGTTCAATGGTTTTTTCTTCGCTCGGCGGACTTGGTCATTCTACCTTTACGGCTCATTATTTTGGCCGATGTTTTTTATTCTTCTTTTGTGGTTAAAACCGTCAGCTACATTTAACTATTTTATTTTTCTTTGTAATAAAAAAGCCAAATGCGTCGGGAAAAATACGAACACTTGCCTGTTTACCGTAAATCTCAAGAAATATTTGAGTTGGTTGAAATTATTGCCGACGCATTAAAGGAAGATGAAATGAAGGAATCCCTGGCGGGGCAAATGTGGACTAACGCGGCTTTAATACAAGCAAAAATTGCCGGGGCAGAAGGCGGAGGCATATACACTTTAAGAATGCAAAACGCAGTATTGATCAAGCTGGCCGTCCAAGATATGTTTAACGCCATATCCTTTGCGGAGATGGTTAATATAAACGAAGAGGATTATGTACAGCTGATGCGCGAAAAGATTGAAGAGTTCCGCTTGGTTTTTGTGGATTGGATCCGTGGTTTCGATAAAACTTACGATATCCCGGATAATTGGGCTATCCGATTTGATACCAGCACGCCCGAGCAGGAAAAGCTGGAAGAGCTGAGGTTTAATGATGATGAGCGTTTTTTTAACGATTTTGACGATGATGATGAGTTTGGTGATGAAAACGAGGAAGAATGATAATTAATACACGAATAGAAACTAATTTCACCAATCATCTGAAACGCTGGTTCCGTCAATCAACCGAATTTAACTACCGATTAGTTGCGCCCGGCTATGATCGCCTGCCGACTTATTAACACCTTCAAACCCAGATTAACACACTATTAAACAAAAACTACCTGTAATTTCATCTATAAAGCGTAATTTAGCCTGTCATAATGGCTTTTAACCTGCTATGGCTCAATTGTTGCCTTAGCCTTAATTTATTATCAAAATACACAGCATGTTGGGATTTATCAGTAAGCTTTTTGGGAACAAGTCGGACAGAGATGTTAAGACTATACAACCTATAGTTGAAAAAATAAAAGCGGAGTTTGCCAAATTAGGCACGTTAAGTAACGATGAATTAAGGGCAAAAACCCTTGATTTTAAAGAGAGGATCAAAAACGGCTTGGCTGATATTGATGCTGCGTTACAATCAGTTAAAACCCAGGCCGAAAATCCGGATTTGGATGTTAGCGAAAAGGTTGACCTGTATACCCAGATTGACAAGATAGAAAAAGACCGTAACAAAGAGTTAGAGGTAATATTATTGCAAATACTGCCCGAAGCCTTTGCCGTTGTTAAAGAAACCGCTAAACGTTTTACCGAAAATAAAACTATTGAGGTTACCGCAACGCCGTTTGACCGCGAATTGGCCGCCATAAAAAAGAATGTAATTATCAATGGCGATAAAGCCGTACACCATAACAGTTGGATTGCTGCCGGTAACGAAGTTACCTGGAACATGGTACATTACGATGTGCAGTTATTAGGTGGTGTGGTATTGCACCAGGGTAAAATTGCCGAAATGGCCACTGGTGAAGGTAAAACGCTGGTTGCTACGTTACCTGCTTATTTAAATGCCATTGCCGGCGAAGGCGTACACATTGTAACTGTGAACGATTACCTGGCCCGACGTGACTCGGAGTGGATGGGCCCGTTATATGAGTTTCATGGCTTATCTGTTGATTGTATTGACAGGCACGAGCCCAACAGCGAGGAACGCCGCAATGCTTACTTAGCCGATATTACCTTTGGTACCAATAACGAGTTCGGTTTTGACTACCTGCGTGACAATATGACACGTAGCCCCGAAGAATTGGTGCAACGCAAACTGCATTATGCCATGGTTGATGAGGTGGATTCAGTTTTAATTGACGACGCCCGTACACCGCTGATCATCTCAGGCCCTATTCCGCGTGGCGATGAGCATGAGTTTTATGAACTTAAACCACGTATAGAGCGTTTGGTGAATACACAAAAAAATTATGTTTTGGGTGTATTAAATGAAGCCAAGAAACTGATTAACGATGGTAAAACCGGCGTTGAAGATGGTGGACTGGCCCTATTGCGTGCGCACCGCGGTTTGCCAAAAAACAAAGCCTTAATTAAGTTTTTAAGCGAGGGTGGTAACAAAACCATTCTGCAAAAAACCGAGAATTACTATATGCAGGATTCGGCAAAGGAAATGCCGAAGGTTGATGCCGAGTTATATTTCATCATCGACGAAAAAAACAACCAGGTTGAACTAAGCGAGAAAGGTATCGAGTTGATCACAACTTCGGGCGAAGATCCTCACTTTTTTGTGATGCCTGATGTGGGCGGCGAGGTTGCTGATATTGAAAAATCAGCTTTAACTATCGAAGAAAAAGTTGCTAAGAAGGATGCCCTGATGCGCGATTTTTCTATCAAGTCTGAACGGATCCACTCCATTAACCAATTACTAAAGGCTTATACTTTGTTTGAAAAAGATGTTGAATACATTTTGGACGAGGGCAAAGTTAAGATTGTAGATGAGCAAACAGGCCGTGTTTTAGATGGTCGCCGTTACTCGGATGGTTTGCACCAGGCTATTGAAGCTAAGGAAAACGTTAAAGTTGAGGATGCATCACAAACTTTTGCTACCGTTACTTTACAAAACTACTTCAGGATGTACCACAAGCTTTGCGGTATGACGGGTACTGCCGTAACCGAAGCCGGTGAGTTTTGGGAAATATACAAACTGGATGTGGTTGAAATACCAACCAATACGCCAACCAGCCGTAGCGATTACCAGGATCTGGTTTATCGTACCGTGCGCGAAAAATACAACGCCGTTGCTGGCGAAATTCAAACTTTAGTATTCCCATACTCGCATTACGAGCCGCAGTACGAAAAGGATAAAGAAGGCAAAATAAAAATGAGCGCCGGCAAGCCGGTTGTTAAATTTGACAGCGCCGGAAAGCCCGTGCCTCAGTTAGATGGTAAAGGAAGTTTAATACCTGCTCCAAACCCGTTAACGGGCCAGCTTGAACCACGGGCCGGTCGCCCGGTGCTGGTAGGTACCACCTCGGTGGAAATTTCTGAATTGCTGAGCCGCATGTTGAAACTACGCGGTATTAAGCACAATGTACTGAACGCCAAAATGCACCAAAAAGAAGCCGATATTGTGGCCGAAGCCGGTAAAAGTGGCACCGTTACCATTGCTACCAACATGGCTGGCCGTGGTACGGATATTAAGCTGGGCGAAGGCGTTAAGGATGTTGGTGGTTTAGCCATTGTAGGTACCGAGCGCCATGAGTCGCGCCGTGTTGACCGCCAGTTGCGTGGTCGTGCCGGTCGTCAGGGCGATCCAGGGTCTTCACAGTTCTTCGTGTCGTTGGAAGATGATCTGATGCGTTTATTCGGTTCAGAACGGATTTCCAGCCTGATGGTAAAAATGGGAATTGAAGAGGGCGAGGTAATTCAGCACTCCATGATCACCAATTCTATCGAGCGGGCTCAAAAGAAGGTGGAAGAAAATAACTTTGGCATCCGTAAGCGCTTGCTGGAATATGACGACGTGATGAACTCGCAGCGTACCGTAATTTATACCAAACGTAAAAATGCTTTATTTGGCGAACGTCTGGATGTTGATTTGAGCAACACCATTTTTGATGTAGCTGACGATGTAGTTGCCGAGTATAAAGGCGAAAATAATTACGAAGGATTTAAACTGGAAGTGATCCGCCTATTCTCGCTTGATGTGGACATCAGCGAAGATGAATTTGCCAGTCTTTCTGCCAATAAATTAACCGATAAAACATTCCACCAGGTAACCGATTTTTATAAGCGTAAGGCTGAGGCTATTGCCAACCAGGCCTACCCTGTGTTAAAGGATGTTTATGATAACCGCCAGGGAATTGAAAACATTATAGTACCATTTACCGACGGCATACACGGCTTACAGATTGCCGTTCCGTTAAAGAAGGCGATTGATAACCATGGGCAGGAAGTGTTTAAATCGTTCGAGAAGAATGTAACGCTTACCTTTATCGATGATGCCTGGAAAGAGCACTTGCGCGAGATGGACGAGTTGAAACAATCTGTTCAAAATGCGGTGTACGAACAAAAGGACCCTTTATTGGTTTATAAGTTTGAAGCTTTTGAACTGTTCCGCCAGATGCTGGCCAATGTGAATAAAGAAATTGTAAGTTTCTTGTTCCGAGGTGGCATCCCGATGCAACAGGAAGAGGAAGTGCAGGAAGCAAGGCCTCAGCCAAAAACCGATATGCGTAACATGCGTACATCAAAACCGGAGCTGGCTCACGAAACCAACGGCGTACCAACCTTGGTTGATGATACCCGCGAAGTTCAAAAGCAAATGCCAGTAAAGGCCGAACAAAAAATTGGCCGTAACGATCCTTGCCCTTGTGGTAGCGGTAAAAAGTTTAAAAACTGTCATGGTGTAGGTGTGGCCTAAGGCCCCCACCCAACCCTCCCCGGTAGGGATGACTTTACAAATTAAAAAATTTCCCTATCGGGGAGATTTATAATGCTTAAATTATAAAATGAAAGATAGCAATACCATATCCTTTTTGCGCTGTAAAGCATTAAGGTATGGTATTGCTTTTTTTATGCTGATATCGGCCGCTACGATGGCGCAAACACCGGGCAAGGTTACAGTTGTTAAAGATGCCCGGATTGATAGCCTGATAGCGTTGCGTATCGCATTGAGTAAGGCGCCTGCCGGAGCCAATACCGGCGTTTATGCACCGGCCTCGGGTACTGGGTACCGGGTGCAGATATTTTCGGGCTCAAACCGCAGTGAAGCCTATAATGCTCAATCTAAATTCAATGAGCTTTACCCGGAATTAAAAACGTACATTATTTACAGCGAACCTAATTTTAAAGTTCGCGCGGGCGATTTCCGTACCCGGCTGGAAGCTTCTAAACTATTGGAGCAACTGCGCTCTCAATTCCCAAGCTTGTTCATCATCTCCGAAAAGATCAATCTGCCCAAAATTGGAAATACCAATGATTAAAGAAAAAATACAGGAACTATCCAAAACCATTTTTAATGATGTGGTAGGCAACCGCCGTCATTTACATGCTAATCCGGAGCTATCCTTCAATGAGCATCAAACATCGGCTTTTGTTGCCGCCCAACTGGATGCCCTGGGTATTCCTTACGAGCACATGGCTGATACCGGTTTGGTAGCCCTGCTTAAAGGTGGCAAACCGTCCGACAGGGTGATTGCACTACGGGCCGATATGGATGCGCTGCCTATTGTAGAGGCTAATGATGTTCCTTATAAATCAACTAATCCGGGAGTAATGCACGCCTGCGGCCATGATGTACATACGTCATCATTATTAGGCACTGCTAAAATATTATCCGAGTTGAAAAATGAATTTGCCGGTACCGTTAAATTTATCTTTCAACCCGCCGAAGAAAAACTACCTGGAGGAGCAAGCCTGATGATTAAAGAAGGCGTATTGGAAAACCCCAAACCGCAGGCCGTATTCGGCCAGCATGTAATGCCTTTGATTGATGCCGGTAAAGTGGGTTTTAGGGCAGGTAAATACATGGCCTCTACGGATGAGATTTATGTTACTGTAAAAGGCAAGGGGGGCCATGGTGCGCAACCTCAGCAAAACATAGACCCGGTTATTATTACCGCCCACATCCTGGTGGCGCTGCAAACTATTGTAAGCCGCACCGCCGATCCAAAACTGCCGTCGGTACTATCCTTTGGTAAGGTAATTGCCAATGGGGCAACCAATGTGATACCTAACGAGGTTTACCTGGAAGGCACCTTCCGTACGCTGGACGAAGCCTGGCGCAAGGAGGCCCACCAAAAAATGAAGAAAATGGCCGAAGGCATTGCCGAAAGTATGGGTGGCAGCTGCGATTTCAATATCATGAATGGTTATCCGTTCCTGATTAACGAGGAGAAGCTTACTGCCGCTACACGTGCCCACGCCGAAGATTATTTAGGCAAAGAGAATGTGCTCGACCTGGATATCTGGATGGCCGCCGAGGATTTTGCCTATTACAGCCAGGTTGCCGATTCGTGCTTTTACCGCTTGGGTACGCGCAACGAAGCGCGTGGAATTACCTCGTCGGTACACACACCAACCTTTGATATAGAAGAGAATGCGCTCGAATTGAGTACCGGCTTAATGGCTTACCTGGCCCTTAAAGAATTAGGTAATTAGGCGATAAGTAACGTTAATCATTTATTTATCAAGTCGTTTTTAGTATGATTGTATAATTTGAATCCCCGATAAATGAAGAAATTCCTGACCGCTATCATGCTTTTAATCGGCACAACGGGCTTTGCGCAACAGATTAACCGATTTAATCCGGATACCATCAGGTCTATCACCATTGATACCAACCTGGTTAATATTAAAGCCCACAAGCTTAACGCGCAGGATTTTATAGATGCCATGCTCAACGATACCGGCTTTTACCAGGCCTTCCGTAATATGAAACGCTATAGCTTTAACGCCGAGAACCGGATTTATACTTACGATAAAAAGAACAAGGTATCGGGTAAAATTTATCGCAAAATACATCACAACAATAAGGGCGCCTATAAAATGGAGTTTGTAGCCAAGCGCGATAGTGGCGACGTTTATAAAAAGAATGGCAAATATGAGTTGTACACTGTAGAGATGTTCGATTACATTTTTATGAACGCCTATAATTCCGATTTTACCAGCGGTGATTCCCCTGCCATCGGTGGCAAGAACGAAGGGTATAAGGCCAAGCTAAAAACCCTGGTATTTACCACCGGACGCAAAGTGCCCGGCATTCCTTTTATAAGTGGAAAAACAGAGATATTTTCGCCGGAGCTGAGACAGTTTTATACTTACCAATTTGCCCGCGGAACTTATTTAGATAGTATACCCGTGTATCGATTTAAGGTGATACCCAAGCCGAGCATTAGTGATGATGATGTGATCATCAAAGAAGTGACCACCATTTTTGATACCCGCACCTTCCAGATTCTGGGCCGTTACATCGATATGAAATTTAAAAACTTCCTGATCGATTTTAACGTGCAGATGAATATCGAATGCAGCAACTTTGACGGCGAGCTGCTCCCCATCAAAATCACCTACCAGGGTAACTGGGATATCCCCTTCCATAAAGAAGAACGCGCCAGCTTTTTAATCGTTCATAAGGATTATAAAAAGGAAAAGAATCAATAAGCGCTTGAAGGGGAATTTCTAATCAGCTGGGTTTGCTGGTCTAACGTATTGCCTTCTATTCATAACAATTAATCTGCAAGATGCCAACAGATATAGCCAGCAAAAGAAGCTTTGTGATGTTCTATCTGGCCTTATTTGGCTTCTGTTTGTTTTATTTTTTAATGGGCTTTGCTGTATTGGAAATAGGCCTAACCGACCATAACAAACATACAAATCAATTTTACGGTGAAGACTTCGGGATGCTCGTGATGTTCGTTGGAATTATCATTTTGACGACTTATACCATACATGCCTATATCAAAAGCGCGCCATCAATCCGGCTTAACAACAACTATATCAAATTTGGTTTAACAACCTACTACTGGAGTAATTTGGAGGAAATCTCCCTGACAGGCAAAAAGCCGTATCTGTTTAGCGACCAAAAGGAGGGAGTAATGCTGAAATTTAAAGATGAAAGGACGCGGTATTTTCTGGATGAAATGTACGCCAATACGCCCGAAATAAAGCAATTTATAAGACACCACATTATTGGCGAGGCAGCGGAACACCAACAACCGAATGAACCCGGTGTTAAAGATGAGCAGTTTGTAAGCTATAAGGGTAAAGCCTGGTTAAATTACAGATCTTTTTTATTGTGGTGTTTTATCGGCCTGCTTATTTATATCGGCATAAATCACATTGGCCATTTGGGTTTATTGATTTTGCTTTTAGGTATCGGCCTGGGTGCCTTCAAGCTTGGTTCGTGGTATGTTTTTTATTTTGATCTTTCAGATAACTATTTCGTTGTAAAAAATCATAATATGTTTTGGGTATCCAGAATTTATGCCTTATCAAATATTCAGCAAATTGTATTTGAGCAGCCGTACAAAATGCCTGGCTCTATCAGGGTTATAACTAAAGACTTTAAAAGCAAATTGTTTAGAGCGGGAACAATTCCCGACAGGCAATGGATTGATCTTAAGGATGAATTGGAAAAAAGAAATGTTACGGTGCGAGATGAGTTTGTGTATGCTATTGTTTTTTATGAATTCACTTTTATTAAAGAAATACGCGAAATTTTTAGAAACCTGAATTAAAACAATAAATTCAAAATATTATCAACCCTCTTTTTTGAGTTGAAACCGCGCATTTGCTGTAAGTGAGATTTGCAAACCGCCTTAAATAGCACATGTTAGTTACGTTTAATTATTATAATTGTAATGCCTACTATAATAGTTGGCAACCAAGACATGAATGGATTACATCCCCAGTTTGCTCACGATCGGAGTAAGGGATCGACCGCGATAAGCAAACATGCCTGCCCCAATGATAAGTATGCCTATTCCTATCAGAATAAGAAGTATTCCAACAATGTTAGTTTTTTGCAAGATAGTATCTATTGCTTGTCACTGGAAAGCTTTGTCTTAATATAACAATGGATTAATTAATGGCGTTAGTTTCTATTATTATACTATATATTTAGTTAACAAGCCATCCGTTTGATTCCCCCCGTAGCTTCCCATGTATGCTCTGTTTCTTTTTTAAAACACAACTATGAGTATACCATATTAAACATGATATTGAAACATGTTTTTATACAGCCCGTATAAATACACAACCAATCAACCTTTCTCGTATCTGCCATTTTTAACGTTAAACTAAATTATGATGATGGCTATCTGTGTCACTTCCGGTAAGCAATTGTTATTTAAGATGTTTTTAGTACTGATGTGCATTACCCAGCTTTGTTTTGCCCAAACCGAACAGCGCCTCAGGTTTTCGGGCTATACGGTAAGCCAAAATACCGGGCAAAATTATGCTCCCTGGCTGAGCGATAGCCTGGATACCCTGGTTGCGGCCGCATGGACAGGCAACGATGTGTGGGTAGATGTTACTTTATCCCTGGCCACACCGGGCAAGGTTACTAAAATATCGTTGTATGATTACCAGGGCGTATTTGAAACACAACCAGCACTTATTTATGCTTTAAAAGGCACCACAAAAACTTTATTGGCCACCTTTACTGGCCCAAGTTACATGGTTTGGGGAGATCATTTCTATAACATCCCTATTGATGCCGATGCCGTTGTAGTACATAAATTTGGCAATAATATCCCCCAGAAAATATTTGTTTATGGTTACCCCGATACCAGCGCGACACCTGTTACCACACCGCCGCCTGTTGTTACGCCTCCTGCTGCGGATCCAGATAGCCTGGTTAAAATACCCATTACCGCCAGCCGTTGGTACCAGTTAAATAATGTAAACAGCGGTTTGGATGCTTTAACCGATGGCATTACAGATGTGGATGTGAATACTGGCTGGGGTAAACTGATAGCTAATTTTGATGCCGTATATCCTGTTGCCGACGGCGAAAAGATCACCTTATCCAAAGTTAAATTTTTTAGTTACCACGGCGGCTTAGATAAGCCCATGACCTTGGCCATCATTAACAGCCAGGGTAAACGTATTAACGTTGGTGTATTTAAAGGGTTTAGCTACAATACCTGGCTCGGCCCTTATCCCGATAGGGCAACCACCGGCGATGCGCAGTTTAATTTAGACAGTACTATTAACGATATTAAATTCCTGGTGATCAACAGTAACGGCGGCTACCCTACCGAAATGGAATTGTACGGTAGCTACAAAGCGCCAAATGCCATACCACCCATGGTACAAAGGCCAACCAAACTCAAACAGTTTTTTGGCATCAACGCCTTTGAGTGGAACTTTGAGAACGGTGCCATCGATCCTACCAAAATAGATTCGGGGCAGATCAGGGCGCTCAAATCGTTTACGCAGGTGAGGCACTATATGGATTGGGAAAAACTGGAGACTGACCAGGGCAGCTACACCTACAACCCCACCCGCAACGGCGGCTGGAATTACGATGCCATATACCAGTTTTGTAAGGATAATGGTATTGAGGTTTTGGCCGACCTAAAGCAGCTGCCAGGCTGGATGGTTGACAGCTACCCGGATAGTTTAAAAGATAGCGAGAGCGTCCCTTTAAAATACGGTAAAGATTTTGCCGACCCGGCATCATACATTGAGCAAGCCAAAACGGCGTTTCAATATGTGGCGCGCTATGGTTCAAACCTGCAGGTTGATAGCGCCTTGCTTAGCGTAAACGGTACCCAGCGCTGGACTGGTGATCAGGTTAATGTGATTAAAAAAGGCATGGGCCTGATTAAATATATTGAGTGCGACAACGAACGCGATAAATGGTGGAAAGGCCGCAAAGGTTTTCAAACCGCCTATGAGTATGCCGCCAACCTGTCTGCTTTTTACGATGGTAATAAAAATACCATGGGGCCGGGTGTGGGCGTGAAAAATGCCGATCCGTCTATCAAAGTAGTAATGTGCGGGTTATCCCATGCCGATCCGGGTTATGTGCGTGGTATGGTTGACTGGTGTAAGCAGCATCGTGGCTATCATGCTGATGGCTCGGTGAACCTTTGCTGGGATGTGATTAACTATCACCTGTACTCAAACGATGCCAATAATTCGCAAAACGGAACGCCGACCCGTGGTATGGCACCCGAGGTTGACCCTTTCACCGCGAAATCGGCCCAGTGTTTTGTTCAAATGGCGCATGAGGTTGCCGGAGACATGCCCGTTTGGGTTACCGAGGTAGGTTATGACCTGAACCAGGGCAGCCCTTACAAAGCCATCCAGATAGGTAACAAAATCCCTTTGCAAACCCAGGCCGACTGGATACTACGCTCATCCCTACTATACGCGCGTAACGGGGTGGACAGGGTGTTTTTTTACCAGATGTATGATGATAATGCCCTCAATCCCATTCAGTTTGGCTCATCAGGCTTAATCAACGACAATAAAACCCGTCGCCCGGCGGCAGATTACCTTTATCAAACCAACAAGCTGTTAGGCGAATACAGCTTTAAACAAACCCTGAATGCCGACCCGATAGTTGACCAATACGATTTAAACGGAAACCCGGCCTATGTTTTGGTAGTGCCCGATGAAAAAGGACGAACTGCCAGTTATTCACTTGATTTACCGGGCACTGATTCTGCCAAAGTGTATACCTTAAAAATTGGGGCCGACAGCATGGATATGCAATACGCCAGGGTAATTAACGGTAAGCTACAAGTAGCGGTAACCGAAACACCGGTATTTGTAATACCTGTTACCGGGTTAATGGCGGTAGGCCGAAGCTTCAATGCGTTCCCCGTAAATAACGAAGCTTTAACAAGCCCCAACACGGTTAGCAAAAATGAATTGAATACTTTAAAGCTATACCCTAACCCGTCGGTGAGTTATGTTAGCGTTAGTTTTAGCAGTGCCGATGTAAGCAACAATATCAATGTACGGATACTCAACGAACAAAGCGGCAAATTGTATAAAGCCTTTACTGCTGTTAAAAGCGAAAAGGATTACTCAACGCTGGTTGATCTGTCTGGCGCGGCAATGGGCGTGTATCTTATCCAGTTGAAGCAGGGGAATACGGTAAGTACTAAAAGGTTGATTAAAATAAATTAGCAGTTTGGTTTTAAAAATAGCTGGCTTAACTTTTTTTTAAGTTGCTGTTAGCCTTCAAATAATAAAGGCTTGGGATCACCCACAGTTTGATGCCATGTTATACCCCTTGAAGCGGGTGAACGTCAATACCGACAAGATGGAAATTATATTGCCGGATTTTACAGAGGCGAAAACGCGTTTAGTAAGGATTTATCCGGCATGAAATTGATTATTAGCCGGTTATTTATAACCGCAGCAGACTAAAGCAAATCATTGCAAGTACACCCTGAAATACTTTTTAATATTATAGTACCAATATTCCTTGATTTTTATAAAGCTTATCTGTAACTTGTTTAACTTATAAAACCTATAGTTCTCCTCTTCAAGTTCTAATTTATTTTAAACAGGAATAAACGGTTCCTGTCCATCTCTTTGCCAGTTGTTTATGATCCTGGCAACGATCTGTCTTCTTATTCCATCTTAAGTTTTCGGGTTTAGAAACCAGGTCATTTTTCTGCCCTGCTAATTTTTATATTCTTTAAAGCCCAATAAACCATCGTATTAAAACTATATAAAAATCAAATGAATAAAATTTCTAAAATCGAATTCGCGATATTAATTATGATCATTGCCATCATATTCATTTCGGAGTACTACTACATTATTTTAAAAGACCATGACCGTGCTCTGTTTATTGGCCTATGGCCACCCACCATGGTGGGCTTGCTGATTTACTTTAACCTTAAAAAGACAAGTTAACATGGAAAATTTAGATCTTATCATACTCACCATACTGGTTACAGTATTGTATGTTGGCTTTGCATGGGGCTTATTTAGCGCACAAAAGAAACAACAGCATCCTAAAAGCGAAACCCTGTTGTAATTATCATCTCACGTTTTAAAACAATTTTTTATGAATACGCTTTCAAATTGCGCCCAGATCATCATTGCACTTTCTGTGTCATATGTATGGATTTTCCGTTATGATAATATTGTAAAAGAGTTTAAACAGTACGAAATCCCCGACCTGCTAAGAAACTTTGTTGGTGCAGCAAAAATATCGCTATCAACACTTTTGGTTTGCGGTATATGGCACCCGGGTTTAATATTGATACCAGCCCTATCAATGGCCGCACTCATGGCATGTGCCCAGGTAGCGCATTTTAAAGTTAAAAACCCATGGTCAAAATTTGTTCCGTCGGCAATATTACTTCTTCTGTGTTTGTTTGTAGCCGGCGTTCATTCCGGGTTAATTTAACTTAATGCTGCTCACTATACTAACAATAGTTTCTGCTATTTCATTTCTGTATTATGGAATTAGCTTTTTTACAAACTCCGGCATGGAAGAAGAGTTCCTTCGTTACAATCTCGACAAATACAGGAGACTTATAGGCTACCTGCAATTTCTGGGTGGAGCCGGACTCCTCGTTGGTTTGATTTGGCAGCCTCTGCTTGTGGCCGCTTCGGGCGGCCTTGCTTTATTGATGTTAATTGGATTTGGAGTACGAATTAAAATGCAAGATGGACTTTTACTATCATTGCCATCTTTTATTTTTATGCTTCTAAATGGCTATATCTGTTTTGCCGCGCTGTATCGCTAAGGTATTAATTGCCAGTTTGCTAAATTGTTAATACTACAAATAGCAACTGCTTTATAAGTGCAAGCAGACGCAGGGAATCCTTAACTAAAAACAAAATCTCTCAGAAGTTAATCTGAGAGGCTTTTTCCTTTGACAGCCCTTGGCCGAAGGTAGAAACTTCGGATCAGCCATGCCGATAGTCTACGGCACCGAAAAACAAAAATGCCTCAAACCTTAAATAGAGGTAGTAGATACGACAAATTGATCAGCGGGAGCATTGGGCCTATCGTGGTGCGGGCTTTATTTATAACACAATATTTTTTCCATGATTTGAAAAGTTGGGCAGATTCAGACCGGAATTAAAAATGCTTCAAATTGTCTATCCTCACTAAAGGATTAAAACTTTATCAAAATGAATATTCTTAATAACCACAAACCCAAAAAATGCGGATCTCATTAATTTCGGACGATTATCATGTAGTTTGTTTCTCGACTTGCAATTTGAAAGCTATATTTAGGTGTCGAAAACCTTTAATATTTTAAAATGACCTCTCTAAGATTTGCCCTCGCAGCTTTAATCGTTTGTTTATTAGGCTGTAATAAAAACAGTAAACCAAAAGCAACTAAAACGCAAGTTAAAGCGATTTTGAAAGTTAATGCGTCCGCAACATCAGATACCACAAAGGATAAACAGGAGATTCAAAAACTTATCCGTAACTTGCTTGTATGGGCCGAGGGTGGAAAAGGAGTTCCGGATTTACTTCCATTTGTGGTAAATCGACAGGATAGTACAGTTACAGGCTTTGATCTGGGTAAGCTTAAAGGAGTTGACGATAGTTTGAAAACTACAGGTTTTTTTTCTAAAGAGTTTATCAATAACTACAACCAAATCATCCAGGTACTTGATAGGAAGATGAAAGAAAAGAAGATCGCACCTTTTTCAACAGGAGAAATACCGCCTTTTGGTTTCCATACTGATGCCGATCCCTGGTGCGATTGCCAGGATGTACCTTATGACCATCCTAACGCCTATAGTTTAGTTGATGTGCATATTATTGAATTAAACAAAGAAAACGGTAAAATGTACTGGACCTGGGGCAGCCTTCCTAAAGATGTATCTCCTGATTGGAGAACCGTTACCTATAAATTCAACGTAACAAAGGAAAGCGGTCAATGGAAGGTATCTTATTTACAGGGCTTCGATATCAAAAGAGCTTAATGAATGCCCAAAATGACGACAAACGATGCACTGTCTTTCGCACTACCATAATCTATATTTTGCAACTACAAAAAGCCTTCAGGCCGTTCTGAAGGCTTATAAAAATTTTCTAAATAAAAACCTGGTGGTTTCTTTTTGTGGGAACTAATGGGCTCGAACCATTGACCGATCGGTTTAGAAGTTTTTAAATTTACGGCACATCAATAAACCCCGCAGGCTTGCTGGGCAAGGCGCTGCGGGGTGGTAACCGCTACGTTACAGCTCTTTATCCTTAACCATCTTTGCGTCGCGGGTATTCTTTTGTACGGCAATGGCCGAAAACATGCTGAGGCAGAATGCCATAGAGTAAAAACCTTTCTCACTTAGCGCCATATTTGCATTCCAAAGGCCTATCGTCAACAGGAGCATTGCTGCAATAGTGGCAAACCAACTAATTCCGTAGTAAAGATCAGTAACGGCAAGTCCCTCGGCCCTGTCCCTTACGCTTTTTTGTACAGAGATCACTGCGAATAAGCCAAATAATAAAATGGTAAAATAATAACCTTTCTCGTTCAACGCCATACTTGCGTTCCATAAGCCAATGCAATATCCCATAGTGCCTATTAGTAAGGCAAACCACGAAGCGCCAATAAATGCAGCAGTTGGTTTAAACGGGTTTCTAACGTTTTCACCATATTTTACAAACGGTGAATTTTCTTCTGTTCTTGGTTGTAGCGGTTCCATTTTTATTCTGTTTTAATGATTAATATGAAAGCAAATGTCGGATGTAAAACAGACCTAAAAAAAGTAGAATTTGAAAATTACTGACGATATAATTTAAGGATTATTGTACTTTTATACCTCTCAATATAGCTATATGGAATCACTGCCGGAGTTGATTAACTTGCTCAATAATACGGATAAAAAGCTATTCAGGCAGTTTTTACAACGGAAAAACAAAAGGGGCGATGTAAAAAATCTGCAGTTACTTGATTTGATAGAAACTGACGATATAGATAATTTAAAAAAGCTCTACGACCCGAAAAAAAATAATGATGCATACTATGCCTTACATAAAAGGCTACAGGATAACTTATTGCTATTCTTATCGCAGAAAACCTTTGAGAGCAATCATTCTGATACCTATGACGCTTTGCGCCTGCTGGTGGTGGGGCGTTTTTTATTGGAAAATCATGTGGTCAAGATAGCGTTCAAATGTTTGGATAAGGCAGAACGCCTGGCTGAACAGTTAGAGCAGTTTAATTTGCTGAATGAGCTCTTGCAGTTGAAGGTACAGTACGCACATTTGCCAGGTGCCGAGAACCTCGAAGCTTTGACCGCGCGCTTCCTGCAGAATCAGCTACACATGCAACGCGAGGCTAAACTCAATATGGCCTATGCTTTTTTGAGGCAGGAACTACAGGAAATCCATCTGAATGGAAAAATCGTTAATTTGACGACCCTGATGATAACGACGATCCGGAAGTTCAAAATCTCCGGACAGGATCTGATGACCTATAAATCCATTTACCAAATTCTTTTCATCGCGAATGAATACGCTGCGATACAGCAGAATTATGGATTGATAGAGCGCTATATCAACCGAACGGATCAATTTATGCAAGGCCAGCCGGATAAAAATCAGTCCTATCTTTTTTACCATATATCCATCTTATATTTTTTGGCGAACTTTCATTTAAGACGAAAAAATTTTGAAGGTAGTGCGCCTTATCTTAAGCAAATGATGGATCTAATGCTGACGGATAGTCACTATTATGCGCTGTTTTATTTACGCCATCAGTTACTCGCCGCGCTCAATCTGTTCTTTACAGGCTTTGCCGACGATGCGATCGCGCTATTACAGAAATCGCTCTCCAATACAAAGCACAGGTTTAAACCGGAAGACATCGAAGATATACGAATATGCCTGACCATGTTTTTAGCGCTTTGCAATGACCGGGGAAGTTTGAAGCAGCTGACTTTGTTAACGCGTGCTGATGCCTGGTATGAAAGAAAAATGGGCATGTTATGGACCATTCGAAAAAACCTGATGGAAATTTTGGTGCAGGCACAGTTCTCTAACATCGAGCTTGCCACGTCCCGGATCAGCAGCTTCCGGCGCCGGTATAAGAAGTACCTGCTGAAAACTTCGGAGGAGCGCGTTCTATTGTTTCTGAAGCTGGTTGAAAAACACCTGCTAAAACCTGATGTAACTTCTGAAACGGGGTATAGAAAGGCGGTTTTAGACCTGCTTGGCGGGATAGAAAATAGCGATATCTTCACGTTGAGCTTTATTGCCTGGTTAATAGCGCGCTGGGAGAAAAAAACAGCTTATAAAGTTCTGCTCACACTTATAGAGGATGGCAATTAAGATCACTAAATGAGATAATGTGTAACAAAGATAAAAATATTAAAGTTTCTAGCTGTTCTTTCTGGTTGGGGATATGCTAAATAGCGAGCAGCGCAGTTAAAGTGAGGCATGATAATGATTCGGTTTTCTTTGTGTAGGGGTCAGATTGGTCACGTCCTTGGTGTAAATGGTATGGTTTCAGCTTTAAGGGAGTACCTATAGGATGATAGATTTTTAATTATATCATTACGACTGATGCCCCAAGCACTGGATATGTAGTGTATATGCGGTTGGCCTAAATGTGGTGCCTCTTTACCCCGTATTCCCGATTCTGTTCTGAAAAAGCAATGCCAATAGTTCTCATCACCGATGAAGTCACCGATTACTTTATGTTTCTTCGCTATCGCAACCTTTATTTCGGCTGGTGACATATCAGTTACTCCGAAGAACTCAAACTCACCATCATCTTTAAGATGCATCATTGCTGGATAAACCTTACCAGCAAACTCCTTCGCATGATATTCAGAAATCAATCTACTATACGGCATTCGGAATTTTAGCCAAGCATGAATCGGCGTACATATTAATAAATCAGTATCGAATATTAATCTTGCAACAATTTTCTTCTGTGCCTTCTTCTTCCTTTCTTGTAGTAACTGTAGCAAATCAGTTGGTAATGCAGCTTGTTCTATTTTAAGGTATTCTTGCTTCCAACGTTGTTTAGCCATGGCCTTAGACCTGATGGCCCACTCAAGTTTAGTACTACTTTTTAATTGTTGGTAATCAGGCATCGCCTCTTTTGTCATTAAGTCAAACCTGTAGTTAAGTTCCTGCACAGCATCTCCGAAGTGAGTAATTGGGTTAACTAGATTGCAGGTTGGAAAACGATAAGATTGATAACTCGTGTTTTCGTCGGTTTGATAACTTTGAAAGTTCATAGTAGTCGTTAGGTTGCTAAGATAATTTTATGCGATAATTGGCAACAATGTGTGCCCCTACGAACTGAAGCAAACCGTCTGAAGGTAGAGGGTAGGATAGTACGTATATAAATATACTTAGTTATTAAAATACTAATAGCAAGGCATCTACAATTTACTTAATTCGATTAAGTAAATGACATTACTGCCAGTTAGGTTAAGGGTATACCTTGTGGTTTCATCATCTGCAGTGATCGGGATAGAACCTTGTCCATGACCACCAATTCTATTTCGAATTGTAGGTATTCCACTTTCTAAAAGGCTTCTCAATGAAGTTAATTGACTTTGCATGTAACTTGGAATAAGATCATTGTTCAAGCAGACCTTAATGAGGGTTGATGATGTGTCTTTTTCATCATATGACCAGCCCTTCGCTTTACAAATGATTTTCATCGTACTTTCAAATGTTTTTAAACACTCGGCGAGACACTCTTTATTCCTTCCATGTCTATAATGCTCATGTGCTTTTAAATACTCTTCATTGGCTCCTGAAAATGTTGAATTATGTAGTAAGCTCAAAGTAGGTTTTACGATCTCAGAATGAATGTAAGTTGAATCCACTTTAATTAATTCACCATCCTCATATTGATATCCAATTGCATGTTCCTTGAACCGTTGGTTTAATTCTTCTATAGCTTCGTTGGCTTCAAGTTTACGCGTCGTAGAGGTTTGATAGTTGTGGTCAGAGGTTATAACTTTGGCTACCGCTCTGAAACACAGCTCAATCGAATCAAGTACTCGGTTTATATCTTTCTCTCTCAATATATGCTCTTCAATTCTTTCTTGGTATCCCCGAGAAACATTTAAATCAAACAAGCCGTATTCACGACATAATATATCATGGATTTCTTTGCAAAGCATTTCAACGGGATCGATACTATAACCGACAAAAGTTCCAAATGCATCGTTAATAATATGGACTACTTGCACTCTGAAAGGACTTGGAAGCTTATCGTAAATTAATATATCTGATGGCTCTTCTGTCAGTGCTTTTTGTCGTTTGGAAAACAGATTAAATACAGCCATGTTATTGCTTATTTTTTACTAATATATATAATATCTGGGAGCAATCCTTGCGAGTTGAGCGAGGGTCTAAGCAGAGGCAGCACGAAGTGCGGCTGGTTAGTATGCTTCACAAGGCTTTGGCGCCCATCGCTGGTGCGCGCGTGTCGCGCGTTCCGCAATATGCCCGAAACCGTTTAAGTGAACAGAATACCGAATGAGTCGAAATTCAGTTGGTTGACGGTGTGATTAACAACATTCCGCGAAGTTCGTTTATACAAAGATTCGTTAAAGGCACACGCCACAGGCGTGCGCCAGCATTGGGTTTTATCACTAGTTTTAATCAATCTTAATTTGTTATATAGCTCGCTTACTTCTAACGCGCAACCATGCTATTTTTCTGCTCTTAACTAGATACCTTAAAAATGAAAAGCGCCCATAACTAATGGTTATGAGCGCTGGTGTAATCGTTTTACTTTAAACGATTTATTAAGTTTCCGACTGCATGTGTGACTAACGCAATAGAACCTAATAAGTGCAATACGTCAGTTAACATCTCTAAATTATTATGATTTAACATATTGGCTGGTGGAGTAGGTTTTACGCTTGCCTGCTATCCCTTTGCATAATCCATCATGCTTTCATTATTTAATGCTACTTTTGATTTCCTAAACAAAAATAGGTTCATTTATGGACTATTTTAGAGAAAGCTGGTTGCGCTAACAACCGGCTTTTTTTACGGCCTACCCGCATTGTAAAATTACTGATCCTATATCTCAATGCAAGTAAATGATACCTAAACCGTCTGCATCACACTTTATTGAAATTACTATAGGTAAATGTATCGGGGGCTAAGTCTGAAGTCAATAAGAGAGCACACTCAGCGAATTTTTCTTGGCAAATCGGCAAAAAAACCTACACTTAAATTTTTATCAGTTTAGTAATTTAATCAGGAAATGGTGGACCCGGATTAAAAATTCTGCTTATTTCGGAGTAAAAAGTTAAGTTTTTTCAATTAAATTCCCCCCCCCCGCTATCCGAAGTTTCCAAACTTCGGATCAATATGCCCGTAGTCTCCGACTACCGTAAACAAAAAAACCCTCAGAACTTAATCTGAAGGGTTAATGTAGTGGTGGCTACTTTACAAATCTCGAACTATTTCTTATCAGATTTGCGGTTAATAGCGAATTTGGGCTTATAAATTTTTCGGTTCAAACATCATAGTAAAGGAGGTTTTGATTGTTAAATTAAGAGTTCGATTAACTTATCAATACTTCAGCAATCTGAATAAATGATGTAATTTTTGAACTAAGTGGTGTTACGTTAACCTTTTTAAAGAAACTCTTCTACTGTTCCCGCCTATCTGATTTTAAATCATAAAAAAGTATCTCGAATGGCGGCTAAGCAAAAGTAAGAGCGATTCCGTTTGCTGTTTTGTGGACGTATTATAAACTCATTTCAGTTACAATATTCCCGACTTTGGTTACAGCCATCTTACTCCAGGTATTGAACTTTGCGGTATGAAAAACGAAACAAAAAACAAACGCTTAGCGCTCGTTACCGGGGCTAACCAGGGTGTCGGGCTGCAAGTCGCAAAAGAGTTGGTAGAGACTGGACACCTTGTATTATTGGGCTCCAGAGAACTGGCCAAAGGTGAACTTGCGGCTGCAGCAATCGGTGATGGCGCTATTGCTGTACAGATAGACGTAACCGATCAGGCGTCCATCAAAGCCGCAGCAGCATTAATTCGGGAAAAATTTGGTTATCTGGATCTGCTGGTCAATAACGCCGCCATCTCGAATACCAGAAAGGGTAATATGTCGTTGCTGGAATTCTCTAAGATCAGCAGGGCAAGCAATATTTCACTGGACGAAGTCCGCTCTATTTGGGAAACCAATGTCTTCGGCGTATTGGCCGTTTATCAAGCTATGTTACCCTTGTTGCGCCAATCAGCCGCGCCGCGCATAGTGAACGTTTCCAGCGGCGTAGGATCGCTCACAACAAACGCCGATCCTGCTTTCCCTTACCGTGCTATTTTCAGTCCGGGTTATGCTGCTTCAAAAACGGCGCTAAATGCCATTACCCTGGCCATGATGATCGAACTGGAAAACACCAATATTAAAGTTAACTTAGTGTCTCCGGGGTTTACAAGTACTGCACTTAATAACTTTGAAGGTACGGAGTCGATCGAAGACGGCTCCCGTGAAGTGGTAAGGGTTGCCTTGTTCGGACCGGACGATCCTTCAGGTACTTTCACCCGCTGGGAAAATGTAAACATACCATGGTAACGCAACCACATAAATTCAATTCATTGTCAGAAGTGCACGCGGCATTCGGCTTACCGAAGCCGCTGCACCCGTTGATCAGCATTGTTAACGGCATGCATAACAACATAGAAGTGAATTTTCCTGCCGAATCTTTGATCACCAGCTTTTATAAGATCACTTACACCGCCAAGGTCAGCGGAAAAGTAAAATACGGACAGGGTTATTATGACTTTGATGAAGGTGGAATGCTGTTTGCCGCGCCCAATCAGCTTATGGGCGGAAGCGAGCATAACGGACCATATTCAGGTTACAGCCTATTCATCCATCCCGATTTTTTGTTAGGCTATCCCCTGGCCAAAAAGATCAAACACTACGGTTTTTTTTCTTACTCCGCCAACGAAGCACTGCATCTGTCCGAGGCAGAAAAAACCACGATCATCACCACCCTTAAAAGTATGGAAACCGAGCTGAACCTTCCCATAGATGATCTCAGCCAGGATGTGCTGATCTCTCAGATCGAGCTGTTACTCAACTACAGCAACCGGTATTACAAACGGCAGTTCATCACCCGCAAAGCCATTCATACAGACCCGCTGCAAAAACTGGAAACTGTTCTGGATAATTACATCAACTCCGAACAGGGCATCCCGTCGGTTCAATACCTGGCAGAACAACTGGCGATGTCGCCGAGCTACCTCAGCGATATGCTGCGCGTGATTACCGGGCAAAACGCACAGCAGCATATCCATAGAAAACTCATCGAAAAGGCAAAAGAACAACTGACCATTACCAATCTTTCGGTTGCTGAAATTGCTTACAAGTTGGGGTTTGAACATTCGCAATCGCTCAGCCGCCTTTTTAAGACCAAAACACATATTACTCCATTGGAGTTCCGGGCTTCTTTCAATAAAAATTGAAATGCTATCAACCAATCAGGGGTGTTTACGACAGCATTTTTCTGCCTCGCTATCCGAAGTTTCCAAACTTCGGATCAATATGCATTTTGATAACCTGGCTAAACAACAAACCAAGCGTATCGCTGTTGAATGCCTATAAGATATGTCAAATGGATACGAATAAAGCTACCCCCATTATTTTGCAAACCAAACAACATTTCGATATTCTTGACGGGTTAAGAGGCGTTGCAGCCCTGGGCGTTGTAACATTTCATTTTATGGAGTGGGCCTACGCTGATTACAGCAAGAACTTTATCGGGCATGGTTTTTTGGCTGTGGATTTCTTCTTCTGCCTTTCGGGATTTGTGATAGGGTATGCTTATGATAACCGTATCGCCAAAATGGGTGTCCTTGAATTTTTTAAATCAAGGATCATCAGGCTGCATCCGCTGGTGGTGGCCGGATCGGTAATGGGACTGCTGGCATTTTTATTGGACCCATTTGGCGGCCATCCCGAGTTATATAGCGCCGGCAAAATCGCCCTGGCGTTTGTTTGCTCTCTGCTGCTTATCCCGTTACCTGTTATAGCTGATCGTGGTTTTAACCTGTTCAGCTTCAATGCACCATCATGGTCGCTGTTTTGGGAATATATTGCCAATATTGTTTACGCATTTGTGCTTTACCGGATAAGCCGTCGCTACCTGCTGTTGTTCACCCTGCTCTCGGCAATAGCTATTTGCTTGGTTTGTTACCATTCAGGCAATTTAATGGGCGGCTGGAGTGGCCCCACTTTTTGGGACGGAAGCGTCCGAATATCCTATTCTTTTTTAGCAGGGTTGCTTGTTTACCGTTCCAAATGGATCATCAAAAACAAATTGGGTTTTATTGGCCTGGCGCTATTGCTGGTACTGGCCCTTATCATGCCATTCACCAAATTAAACTGGTTTTCAGAACCCTTGGTAGTACTACTTTATTTCCCTTTACTGATTGTTTTGGGGGCCGGGGCTACTTTAACACCCGGCTTTAAAAAAATTTGCATTTTTTCGGGAAAGATCTCCTACCCCTTGTACATGACGCATTATGCCGTATTATGGATGTTCGGCAACTATTACACCAGCCATAAGCCCGGGACAATGCAACTAACGCTTATCATCATTAGCGGGCTAATCCTGCTGGTTGGGGCAGCGTACTTAGTGATGATAATTTACGATATCCCAGTAAGGAAATATTTTAGTGATAAACGAAGTAAGAGGCTTGCCGAGCAAAAAGCGGACGGGGTGTAAAAAGCGCACCGATAAGAAATTAAGACCCTTTACTTTACACCTGCTTCTATAATTTCGATAGGTTACTTTGTCTGATAATCAATATCCTAACTATTTTCAACATTAAACAAATATCACTATCTTCATTGATGCATAGCTTGAAATTGATCGGACGATTTTACCAGGATATATTTTTAGCTAATTTTTTAGTGACCCTCAGTTGCATTGGACTTGCATTTTTCTATGATAACCTTGCTCATAAAATATTTCCGATGTTATTTTGGTTTAAGGTTGTAGCCTTGTTTATGATATTTTATCTCGCAATTCATAATAAAAAACGTGAGCTATATTACTATCAGAACCTGGGCATTTCAAAACAAAAACTATTAGTGGCAACTTCTGTTTTCGACATGATCGTTTCCTTTAGCTTATTTATTACAGCTTATCATTTCAAATGATCCATACACTCGAAACAGATGGGGTGCAGCTTGATTTCGGCCTGCACAGGGTGTTTTCAGATATTTATCTTAAGTGCGAAACAGGTAAAATAACCGGCTTGCTCGGCCGGAACGGAGAAGGTAAAACCTGTTTGATGAAAATCATTTCAGGTAATTTAAACGCTTCAAGCAACTCTATTCGCTTTGATGGGCACGTGGTAAGCAATGCTCGCTCGCATCCGCACCTGCTTTTATACTTGCCCCAGTTTAATTTTATCCCACGCTCGCTCAGGGTGAAACAAGTTTTGGATGATTTTGGCTTAGCCCGCAACGACTTCATCAATTGGTTCCCCCAATTTGAACTGGATCTTAAAGTAACCCAGCTTTCCGGAGGGCAATGGCGGATGCTCGAGATCTACATTATCGCGAAAACGCCCTCACAATTCGCTATGCTTGATGAGCCTTTTACGCATCTCAATCCCATACAGATAGAAAATATCAAAGTGTTTTTAACCGCGCAAAAAGAACATAAAGGAATTTTGATAACCGACCACATGTATAAACACCTGCTTGAAATAAGCGACACCGTATATTTGCTAAAAGATGGCAAAACGCACCTTGCCAAGTCCATTGATGATCTGGATACTTTGGGCTATATCAGGCTATGATTGGCAAGCTCATTACCCGTTACGTTGTTGAGTAGAGTAAGCATACCTGAGAAACGGAATGCCATTCGCGACGTACGTTAGCGAATTTTAGTTGCTATGATAAAGGTACATTGCCCCATCGGCTTAAGGCATTGGTATAGCAGTTTTAATTGGCATCAGCACATTGCTTTTACTATTTCTACTTAGGTTGAATGGTAATTGACGATGCCCACGCCTGCTTTTTCAGGCCGGGATATACATCGTATGATGCATATCCCGGCCTGAACATGCTTAATAGGCAGCTATTACTTCACACGTTCAAGATATTCTCCGGTGCGTGTATCCACCTTTATTTTATCTCCCTGGTTTACAAAAAGGGGAACCTTAATTTCTATACCGGTTTCTGTTGTTGCGGTTTTTAGCGCGCCCGATGAGGTATCACCTTTAACAGCCGGTTCGGCATAGGTAATTTCAAGTTCTACGTTGTTGGGCACTTGCGCCATAATCGGTTCTTCGCTTTCAAAAGAAACAATCACGTTCATTCCTTCTTTCAGAAATCTTACAGCCGGGCCAAACAGGGTTTTGGGGATATTAAACTGATCGAAAGTTGTGTTATCCATGATCACCATAAAGTCGTTATCTTCATACAGGTATTGAAAGTCGTTTGTTTCTACCCTACAGATCTCCACCTGTTCGTCGGTACCTAAACGTGCCTCTACAATTTTACCGGTTTTAATATTCCGGAATTTATCCAAATAGAAGGCCCCTCCTTTACCTGGTGTACGATGCATTACCTCTGTAACGGTTACCAGTTCGCCGTTGTAACGTAATATATTTCCTACTTTAACTTCAGATGCTTTTGCCATAAAATGCGATTTTCAATTTTGAAGCCAAAGATATATTAAGTTATGATAAACTTTGTTTAAAACGGCTTGCATTATTTAATATCCGGCAGGTTTTAAAATCGTTTCAGAATGAAGGATTTACAATTTTATAAATTCTGACTGATACCGGCATTCAACTATTGATCGGCCGTAAATAAAACGTACCTGTTTTCTTCAGCCGCCAGTTTCCAAAACTCCTTTGTTCCATCAAACCACAGCCAGGTATATTCCAGATCTTCATCAGTTAATGGGAATCCATATTCCGCGGCATCAATTTGCTGATACCCCTTATCCAAAAACGCTTTGCCGGTGATATTTACCGCATGGGCAATTTGCTTTACCTGTTCAGGAGTTTTGAGTACCATAATATAATCATCTTCGGCATATAAAATTTCTCCACCCAGGATAACATGGCTCAGCGGAAAATTGCCGTTGTTATATTCAAGCTTTCCGTCGGTGAGGCTACGATGCAAGGCATCCCATGATTTATCAAGCTCCGCTAATCGTTGGGGATATTGATCGAAATAGTTTTGCTCTACTTCCTCCTGCAAGTAGTTTAACCGATCCTGATCCGTTTTAATATCTTTTAATTTTTTTACTTCGTCTGCGCCGAGCGAAAAAAGAACTCCTAAACATGACATATAGTTATCAGTAATATTTTGTAAGCAAGTTACAAATAATGCCGATCATGGTTAATGAAGTATTGCACAACTATGCAATACTTCCGGCAGGTTTCAATTTGAGCAACTTTTCCGGGTTTAACGTTAAGTGCAACGAGAAACGGCTGCTATAAAAGTCTTTGCCATCATAATTACGTGGATATATATTATCTTTAAATCGATGAATTCTCTGATTGATTCCGCCTCGATATTTCGTTACCATAGGGATATGATTGTTTTACATGGCAGCCAGGATAGTAAAGCTTTAGGTTGGCTGGATAAAAAGAGCCAGTCTGTACGGTTTGAAGCTTTAAGCACCGTTGCCGATTTAAGGGGCTGTAGCATGTTAGATGCCGGTTGCGGTTACGGCGATCTGTTTGGATATTTAGATCAGAATTTTACCGACATCAGCTATTGGGGGATGGAGCAAATACCCGAATTGTTAGAGGAGGCCGAGCTACGCTATGGCCACAACCCGCGCGTAACGTTTTTACCCGGAAACTTTATGTATAGCAAATTACCCATATGCGGTTATACCATAGCCTGCGGCTCGCTGAGCTACCACAGTGCCGACCCTGATTTTGTTTTCAAAGCCATTGCCCGGTTATATGAAAACTGTAAACTGGGTTTGGGCTTTAATTTATTGAGATCTATCCCTGTGAATGAGTTGATTGTAGCCTATAATCCGCAAGTTATCCTCTCTTATTGCCGTACATTGAGCGCTAAATGTATTATGCTGGATGACTATGTTGAAGACGATTTTACGGTATTTATGTATCATTAATTCGCCGTTTGGCTTCCATTTTGTAAATTTGATTGAATGCGGGCATCGGCAGGATGGAAACATCCTAAGGCGCTGAAAAACAATCTGTAATAATATACGTTTTACCTGTTGTAAACTCTTAAAAATGGAAATTCTTGTAAAAAAATGGGCTAAACAGGCATTCCTGATCGTCCTGGTTTCTTTTTTATTCAATACAAGTTTTGCACAAACTACACGGAAAGAAAAGTCGGCCCAAAAAGAGGCAGAAGTAAAGGGGCTTGTGGAGTCAAGAAATTATGTTTTTAAGGCCGAGTTTGCACAACCCATGCGCGGCGGTAGCCGGTACATTACGCCGGATTATGATTTAACTGTAAGTAAAGATAGCCTGGTGGCTTACCTGCCTTACTTTGGCCGGGCTTATATAGCACCTATTAATCCGCAGGATGGTGGTGTTATGTTTACAACTACCCAGTTTGATTACAACATGGCCGAAAAAAAGAATAGTTGGGAAATCGTTTTTAATACCCGGAATGCCAAGGATGTTCAAAAAATGTATTTATCGGTTGGCAAGGACGGCTATGCTACTTTGCAGATTACCAGCAACAGCCGCGATCCGATTTCGTTTAGAGGATATGTGCAGGCCCGGAAAAAAAAAGCATAAGCTGAGAAACGGGCGTTCCTTGGTTGCTGTTGATAACGATCTGTTAACTATCGGCGTGTCTGTATTTGACTTAAGAAACTCTTCCATCCTGATTCTAAAATCTTGATGCTATCCTGCTATCTTTGCAAACTTAATGCAAGGATTAATTACAAAGTCGACCGGAAGTTGGTACCAGGTGCAAACGCCTGAAGGGCACAAGCTGGATTGCCGTATCAAAGGCAAATTCAGGATTAAGGGTATTACCACTACTAACCCCTTAGCCGTTGGGGATGTGGTAGATTTTGAAATGGAACCCGAGCAACAAACCGGCGTAATTACCAAACTGCACGAACGGAAAAATTACATTATCCGTAAATCCATTAATCTGTCAAGGCAGGCCCAAATTATCGCGGCTAATTTAGATCAGGCTTTTTTGGTGGTTACTTTAGCTTCGCCGCGTACATCGCTTGGCTTTATCGATCGCTTTTTGGTTACTGCCGAGGCTTATCATATCCCCGCAAGGCTGATATTCAACAAGCTTGATTTGTTTAGCGACGAGGGTTTGGAGATACTGGCGGATTATCGCGCCATTTATGAGAACCTGGGCTACCCTTGCTACCAGATCTCGGCCACCAAAAACATCAACGTGAACCAGGTGATTGAGGTATTGCAGGATAAAACGAGCTTATTTTCGGGCCATTCGGGCGTGGGCAAATCAAGCCTGATCAATAATATTCTGCCCGAACTGAGCTTGCGTACAACCGAGGTTTCGGAATGGCACGACAAAGGGATGCATACCACAACCTTTGCCGAGATGTATGAACTGCCCTTTGGCGGTTTTATTATTGATACACCTGGCATACGCGAATTTGGTATTGTTGACATTGAACAGCAGGAATTGGGACGGCTATTTCCAGAAATAAGAACACATATGGAAAATTGCCGGTTTAAAAATTGCCGCCATATCAACGAGCCTGGCTGTGCTGTTTTAGCCGCCGTTGAAACCGGCGAAATCGAGCCATCCAGATACGACAGCTACTTAAGTATGTATCATGGTAACGACACGCGCGCTTAGTTTTAGTACCGATTGCTAAGCAGGATGTTTCTGAATTAAATATAAATGGATCAAGAGTGTAGAAATCAACAGTTCTGGGTCTGTGTTTCTTGTTTCTTGCTTCTTGACTCTTGTTTCTTCCGCCCTAATCAGGTTTATTGGCTCATCAATACAAAATCTTTAAGATAGCTACACTCTCCGATAGCTTTTTTGTAAATAGCTGTTTTGCGGTATTTATCTTTAAGCTCATCAAAATATTGGCTGCTACGTAGCTGATGCAGGTATTTTTTTTCGGCTTGTGTATAATCTGTCATAAAAAAGTTGGGTATAACAGCTTGTTTTTGCCTGCATTTTGCCGCCATAAAGGTGCACTTGGCTTTAAACTCTTCGTTATTGCTCAACGATCGCGCCAGCAAATAATACTTTTCGGCATTTTCCGTTTTAACATAATCAGTATCGTAGCTATATTTTTGCTGTCGCCCAAAATCTGCCGATGACCAGGTGTACGAAATTAAATACCAGGCATTGCCGTAATGTGATGTATTGTACAGTCCGGTGGCATAACGGTAATAGTAGGATGGCGCATTTAGGGTATCGGTTTTAATTTTTTGCTCCAGGGTATTCATCGCCATAGCGAACTGTAGCTTATTGAAGCCCTTTGTTTTACCGTACCGTAGTACTTTAGGATAATCATTAATCCGGTCAATAAACGGATCGCCTTTGTAATAATCGTCGGGATATTTGTTTAAAGCCACAACATCCACCAATTTAAAGGCTGCAATGGCTTTGCCGTACCGGTGCTCACGCAGATAGGCGGTGCCCAGCAATTCGTTTAGGTAATTGAGTTTAAGCAGGTTGAGTTTGCTGGCTAAAAAATTTAAATAGGGAACTGCGGGTGGTGTCTTTTTCCAGCGGATAAGCCTGCTGATCTGTGACGAATGCAAATTGTTTTCCCAGAAATCAGTCATCACGTAATCGCCCGCGCTTTTAAACAGTGCAAGGGCTGCCCTGGTGGTATCGCCTTGTTGTAAATAAGCCGGAGCTAATATCTGCTGATAAAAGTTACGTGCGGTAATAGCAAACTTATGGTCATCGTTATCAATATAATCGCCCGAAGTATTCCGCTTCACTTCTGCCTTTGTTTTCTCATCCAGCCACTTTAAGGCGGGTAAAAGCTGTGCTTCATTAATTTCGTTCAGTTTTTGGATGTTCTGAGAAATCAATAATAAGCGGATAATTTCTTTCTGATCATTCATCGCCGGGCTTAGCTGCTCATTATTCAATGCCCTTAGCCAGGCAAAGCCATTGGCGTTATCACTCTCCATCCAGGCCAGGTAAGCACCGGCTAAATTGCCGATGTTATAATCGGGGTACTTGCGTTCGGCCACTAACTGCTTGCAAAAGGCAATCAGCTTGGCCATGTGTATCAATCGCCCGGGTTGCTTTTGGTCGCCTCGCTCGGTATAAAATCCGCTTGTAAAAGCCGTGTTCGCATTTAATAACTTATGGGTAAGATAACCCTCTTCCAGCTTATTGATTTCGCGCACTAATAAAACGCCTACCGTGGCAGAAGATGGGGCGTAATGATAAACCTGCTGTAAGTATTCTAAATTGAGGTCGGGGTTCCCAAAACCCTCTATAGCGTAAATGGAAGCCCGCTCGTTGTTATTGGTGCAAAGCGCCAATGGTTTATTGCTTGTAACGTGAATGTATTTGTAATTTTGATAGGCCTGTACACGCCTTTCGGGATATTCGTCAAATATCCTGGAGAATAAATAAGCTGCCTGCACAGTATCTTTAAGCCAGCGTTTCTCGCCTGCTTTTAGAGCAAGAGCCCAGCCTCGTACATGGCTTTGGGAAGCAAAAGCCGCTATGTACTTATCATATATCCTGAGGGCAATTGTATAATCCTTGCCATAATGCATTAGCCGCTGGGCTTGGTAAAAGTATCTAAGCTGTATAAATTTATCTTTTTCAAGCAAAGCGTTTTTCAGTGCCGTATTTCCGGCGGTCAGTAACCCAATTGTGTCGATGGGCGTTGGGTTCCATTGGTCAAAACCGGTATTGGCCAATTTCTCTGCAGATTTAGCAAAGCGATAATACTTTAAAGCACTGCTGTTTTTTTTAAGAAGCAAGGCTCGCAAAAAAGTATTTTTAGAAAGCGTATCCGGCAACTTTTCGCCTGTTTTTAAATACCCTTCCGCCAAAGCCGCCTCGGTGTGAGCATCTAAATGATACATGGCCCGGGCTACATCATCGGCGCTTACATCCTTGCCAAAATAGGCGGCCCATTCGCCGGCGTTAACATCGGCTTCGCTAAGGGGCTCTTTATTATCGTATAAAAACTGGTAGCTGGTAAAATAAAAGGGCCTGTTATCTTTTCCCCCCTGCACATTATTGTGAAAAAAAGACACATAATAGTCGTAGGGGTCAACTTCGCCGCCACAGGCCAGGTCAATAGCAATGCCTGCCACAAAGCAAGCCATCAAACTAACGCAATAAATGAGCGGTGTTTTCCAGCTCTTCATAAGTATACTTTTTAACAATAGCTTCATCTAAATGGAAATACAATACCTTAACATTACCGGGCTTTAAAAAGCGACCAATGTATGCTGTAATGGTTTGTATGTTTTTAGCGTCCGAATTTTCCCACCTTACCTCGTCGCCACTTTGTAAACCATAAGCAGGCAAATCTGTTTTGGCAGTGTACAAATTGCCTCCGCCAGATGCAAACTCCTTTTGATGGTTTAAAATATCAAAAAATATCCGTTTATCAATCCCTATGTACTGCTTATTTCTAAAAACTACAGCCCAGCTAAATAAAGGCAGGCCGATATCCATTGCCATGGGATAAGCTGCAAGGTTTTCGCCCAGGTATTTTTTAAGCTCGCTCACCTCGATAATAGAATTTTGTGGGCCGTATTTACGCAGGTTGCCCATGTTGTAACACATCAGTAAAACCCCATCTGCCGGAGGGATGCCGCTTGTTTTTTGATTTTTAACCTGGTGAAGCCTCAGCGTTACCGAAAGCTTTTTACCTGCCAGTAAGGGTTTGATCTGCTTAAGCAGGTAAAAGTAATTTTCGCGGGTCTGCGTAGTCCAGTCGCAATCTATCTGTAGTTCCTGATATCCAGCTTTTCCTGCTTGTTGTACCTTGCCATCAACAAAGGTTTTTATTTTATTTGCCAGGATGTTCAGCTTACCAGGTGTTGTGCTCCTTAAAACATCATTTACAATAAACACCACTGGGATAATCTGGATAGTATCGGCCAGTTTATCCTGGAAAATGATGGGTGATACCGGAATCGGGTCGGCCCCGTTCTCTCCCATATCAACATCCATAATGCGTACATAAAGCTGGCGCGTATGCAGGTGTTGCAGATAAGCGTTTTCTACAGCATTTTGCCTGTAAACAGTTTTCCAATAGTAAAAGGAAGTGTTTACCTTTCTATCCGGTTTGCAAGCGGCGAATGATAGAATAATCAGCAATAAAAACCCGGTGCGCATTAACCAAAGTTATTAATTAAAATTAAGGTATAAATTGATGAGAGCAGTTATTCAGCGTGTAAGCCGTGCATCGTGCACAGTAACAGGGAACATTACCGGCCAGATACAAATTGGCTTATTGGTTTTGTTAGGAATAGAGGATGCCGATACCGGCGAAGACGTAGCATGGCTGGCTCAAAAAATGGTGAACATGCGCATTTTTAGCGACGAAAACCATTTAATGAACAAGGCTTTAGCAGATGTAAACGGCAATGTCCTTTTAATATCTCAATTTACGCTGTTTGCCCAAACAAAAAAAGGGAACCGTCCATCGTTTATCCGGGCGGCTAAGCCAGATAAGGCCATTCCATTATATGAGCAAATGGTAAAGGAGTTGGAAAAACTATTGAATAAAAAGATAGCCACGGGCATTTTTGGCGCCGATATGAAAATTGATTTATTGAACGACGGACCGGTGACGATAGTGATGGATACAAAAGAGAAGGAATAATAATGAAGCACTAATTTCACGAATTGAATCGAATTTTCACTAATGTTAGTGGAGCACGAATTACACGAATAGGAGCGAATTTTCACGAATGCTGGAGTGCGAATTTTTTTAGTGCGAATTCTATTTTATTAAAGTGATCGCGAATAATCTTTTGAGTTATTATAAAATATATTGACATTTTGCTGTGGCTGATATACTGTTTAAGGACGAATCATACAAAATAATTGGGGCTTGTTTTGAGGTACATAATGCGCTGGGGCATGGGTTTAAGGAGGTTGTTTATAAAGATGCCCTGGAACTTGAATTTAAGCAGCTTGGCGTGCTTTATCATCGGGAGAAGCCTTTCACTATCCGGTATAAGGAACAAACATTGAAGCATTTTTTTGTTGCTGATTTTATTGCTTATAATACCATCATTCTTGAAATAAAACAGGCCAATTATATTGGCGAACCTTACATCAAACAAACGCTCAACTATCTCAAGGCATCCGGCATAAGGCTGGGCATCGTTATTAATTTGGGCAAGCCCTCACTGGAATATCAGCGGGTTGTATTCTGATGTTTATTAATCTTATGGAATTCCTCCTATTATTGCATCTTATCAATAACAACGCATCATGACAATTGAAGAAGCTCAAAAATTAGTTGACCAGTGGATAAACACAACAGGTATCCGCTATTTTAACGAACTGACCAATACTGCCATTTTAATGGAAGAGGTTGGCGAGGTTGCCCGTATTATGGCCCGAAAGTATGGCGAGCAATCGTTCAAAAAATCGGATGAGGAGGTTAACCTGGCCGACGAGATGGCCGATGTGCTTTTTGTATTGATCTGCCTGGCTAACCAAACCGGTATTGATCTGACAGATGCTTTGGAACAAAACATGATTAAGAAAAAGATCCGTGATGCGGACAGGCATAAAAACAACGAGAAACTAAAATAGATCAGCCATGAAAACTACAGCCCTCACCATCATGATCGCTTTAATGCTATCCGCTTGCGGAAATCAAAAGTCTAAAAATGTGGTATCATTTCCAGAACCTTTGATGAGTGCAGATAAAGACGTAGCAAAATATGACATGGCTGCTGAAAAGGCTGTTGGCGGATCGGTGGGTAACACCGCAGTTAAAATTACCGACGTGAGATTAACGGCGCCACCAACACAACAAAGCCCGGGTATTGATACGGTTAAGAAAATAATCAAAGAAGGCGATATTCAATTTGAGGCCGGAGATCTGTCTAAAACCAGGGGGCTTATCATTAACGCTGTAAACAAAGCCGGAGGTTATGTTGCGGAAGACAACCAATCGAAAGATGAAAATACCGGCAGAAAAGAATATGTACTTAAGGCGCGTATCCCATCTAAAAATTTCGATTCTGTGTTAGATGCCATTTCGGGAACGGCAGATAGGATTGATTCGAAAAATGTGCGTGTCAGGGATGTTACTACCGAATATATCGATATCAGATCCCGGCTGGATAATAAGCGGAAACTGGAAGGCCGTTATCTGGCTTTGTTAAATAAAGCTGGCAAAATGGAAGATATTTTGCAGATAGAGAATAAGCTGACAGAGATCAGGAGCGATATCGAATCAACCCAGGGGCAATTAAATTACATGAATAAGCAGGTTGCCTACAGTTCACTGGATATTACGTTTTATTCAAAATCAATAGTGGTAAATAACGGCGACGGCTTTGTCTATAAATTTAAAAGTGCCCTTTCTGGCGGATGGGATTTTTTACAAGGTCTGTTTTTTAGTTTAATTGGCGCTTGGCCCATCATAATATTGGGCGGTATATTGTACCTGGCTTTAAAAAGATATATTAAATTGAGGGACGCCAAAAAAGCTTCTGCTATCCGGGTTTAGTAAAATATTATACAGTTTACAAGTATGATATTGAAATTGTTTATCTTTCAAAAAAAACCTACTCATGGATAATGCTTTCGAATCTCCTGAACTTGCACCTGTTGAAAACGGCGTTATTTTAGTCCTATCGCCATCAGCTATCTATTAAAAGCAGATAAATGGGCTAAATTTCTCAGTATTCTCGGTTTTATTGTAGCCGGGTTTATTGCACTGTTAGCAATATTTATCGGTAGTATTTTTACAATGCTAAGCAGACTCAGCCCCGCAACATCTATGATGCCCGGTGCGGTTGGCACTTCTGTATCAGTGCTCTATTTGGTTATTGCAGCGGTAATATTTGTACTTCATCTATTTTTATTCCAGTTTGCTACCCGTACGCAAAAGGCGCTGACTTATAGCGATGGTGGCTTAATGGACGGAGGCATCCACAGGTTACAGTCGTATTTTAAGATGTTGGGTATTATTATGATTGTATATCTTGTGTTTATAGCGTTCGCTTTTTTAGGTATGATCGCTGTGACATCAATGATGCCGCATTCAATGTAGTTTCACCAGCTTCTCCCCCTCCAGCACCGGGATAGCAGTAGTGATATCTACATTTAAACAAAAATCAATATCCTCCATAATCCCCAGCTGCTTCATGCGCTCGCCGTGCGATGACTTTTTGAGGTAAACGTTCAGATCGTGTTGGGCTAACTGATACAAATCATTGGCGGCAATAGTGGCATCATCCCATTTATAGGCATCGGCTTTTAATTGTTCGGCTACGGCACCGGCAAAAAGGGTATCTTCCAGGTTAAAGTTGTTTTTCCAGCCTGCGCAAACCAATAGTATATTTTCGGGCTGTTGTTTAAGCCAGTTACAAAGCGAGGTTAAATTTAAAAACGACCCTATTACAATACGTTTGGCTTTGATTGACATATGGAGCGCGTGCGTACCATTGGTTGTAGTAAGCACTACCGTTTTGCCGCTAACTTTTTCGGCGGTATATGAAAAGGGCGAATTGCCAAAGTCAAACCCGTCAACCACTTTGCCATCACGCTCGGCGGCCAATAAATAATCCAGGCCCTTTTCGCGGTAGGCGGCACATTCAGCCACTTCGGCAACGGGGATAATGGCTTCCGCGCCGTTTTCAATACCATAGCAAATGGAAGATGTGGCCCTGAAAATATCAATCACCACTACAATGCTACCTTCAATATTAAACAGGGGCAGCAATGCCGGTGTTAAGCAAACCTCTAAATTCTTCATATCATAAAAAAGGCCCTCCCCAAAAAGGAGAGGGCAATGCGGGTGAGTATGTTATTTATAAAAAGGAGGTTTGGCAACCTTCGCCTTTATTTGATTATCGCGTATTTTGATATAGATCTCGGTACCTTCCTTAGCAAATTCAGTATTTACATAGCCCATGCCGATTGGTTTCTGTAATGATGGCGATTGTGTTCCGGAGGTTACTTTACCTATGGTATTACCATCGGCATCGGTTATTTCATAATCATGGCGCGGTATACCGCGATCAATCATTTCAATACCTACCAGTCTGCGGCTCACACCGGCTTGTTTTTGTGCCTGTAAGGCGGCCGAATTGGTAAACTCTTTATTAAATTTGGTAACCCAGCCCAGTCCGGCTTCCAGTGGCGATGTAGTATCATCGATGTCATTGCCGTATAAGCAAAAGCCCATCTCTAAGCGCAGGGTATCACGTGCACCTAAACCTATCGGTTTAATACCGAAAGGTTCGCCTGCCTTAAAAATCGCCTTCCATATCTCTTCGGCATACTCATTATCAAAGTACACCTCAAAGCCGCCTGCCCCGGTATATCCGGTGGCTGATACCAATACATTATCAACACCGGCAAATTTACCTTTGCTAAAAGTATAGTATTCCATTGATGCCAGGTCAAGGTCGGTAAGGCTTTGCAAGGCTTCGGCCGCTTTAGGGCCCTGGATGGCCAGTAAAGAAGTGCGGTCGGATATGTTTTTCATATCAACGCCAAAGGTGTTGTATTTGGATATCCAATCCCAATCCTTTTCGATGTTAGACGCGTTTACCACCAGCATGTAGGTTTTAGCATCAACACGGTACACCAGCAAATCATCAACAATGCCGCCATCCTCATTAGGCAAGCATGAATATTGTACTTTGCCATCGTACAGCTTAGAAGCATCGTTGCTGGTTACCTTTTGAATCAGGTCCAGGGCGTGGTCTCCCTTCAGGATAAATTCGCCCATGTGGCTTACGTCAAAAACGCCTACTGCTTTACGTACGGTTTCGTGCTCGGCGTTTATACCTGCATATTGTACAGGCATGTTATAACCTGCAAAGGGCACCATTTTAGCGCCTAAATTAATGTGTGTATCGGTTAAAGCAGTATTCTTCATGAAAGTGTTGTAATTATGCCGCAAAAGTAACAAAATTGGGCGGAAATCAGCTTTGCAGAAGTTGCTGATAAAATTTTATAAATTGAACGGTAACCACATTAGTATCATGCTGTTGCTCAATCAATCGGCGGGCATTTAAACCTATCCGCCTGCAAAATTCTTCGTCGCCAATGCAATGTTTAATGGCATCATAAAATTCCTGGCGGTCGTCAGCAATTAAAATATGATAACCATTCTGGTAATTTAAGCCTTCGGCGCCAAGCGTTGTGGTGATAATGCATTTCTGCATAGCCATGCCTTCAACTATTTTAACCCGCATGCCGCCGCCAGATAGCAGGGGCACTACCATGATTGATTTACTATTTACAAATTCGAGCGCGTCGTCCACTTCACCCTGGATAAATATTTTCCCCATCACTTCATAGTCGTCAAACGATTCGGGCGTGTTACGGCCGCCCACGTAAAACTTTACTCGTAGATCGCCATCGGTAATGTCTCTTGAAAAATTATCCAGGAACCATTCAACACCTTCCCGGTTAGGCATCCAATCCAGGGCGCCCAAAAAAAACAAGCTCGGAAATTCCGTTTTACTATAGTCGGGCTTGTATCGCGACAGATCAATCCCCACCGGCAATACCTGGATAGGCACCTTAGTTTGGTATTGGAGCATCAGTTGCTTATCCTGTTCGGTTAAGGTAGCTATAGCATCAAAATTATTCAGGTATTTTAATTCGTACCTTTTAATGCGTTTTGCGAGCAGGTTTAAATATGTTTTTTTTATCGGATCGCTCTTTTGTTCGGCCAGGCGCTGCCATATCAGGTGTTCGATATTATGTGCACGATACACCAGCTTGGCTGTACTATTCTTGCGGATGGCCGGCAGATAAGCCGACATAAACAGGCCCTCAAACTGGATGATATCGTATTCCTCGTTCTTCAATTCGGTAAGTAGCAGGCGTTCAAAGCCGATGTCGTAAAAGCGGTCAACGTTGTAGGTGCGGCGGCCCAGCAGGTTCAGGATAAACTCCCACGCAGAGATGCTGATATTGATGTCGTAAGTTTGATAACGGATCTTACGGATCAAATCGTCATCATCTTCTAAACTGATGCGGTGCTTTTTATTGTTTAATGTAAAAACGGTTACATCGTGCCCCTCATTCACTAAGCCCAAAATCGTATTGCGTACCACAATAGGGTAGCCGCCATTTTGTGGAAAGGGAACACGATTACTAAGTATTAATATCTTCACAAGGTTTATTGCCGCGTAAACAAAAATACCAAGCCGGATGGGCTAATCAAAGCAATATTTAAAATAAAGCCAGTTGAGGATCAGTTACCCGGAATGTACGGCGATGATATGGCGTATAACCTAATTCCACCACCATATTACGGTGCTTGATGGTTGGATATCCTTTGTTGGTATGCCAGTCGTACTCGGGATGCTCCAGCGCAATTTTCTTCATATAATCGTCCCGGTATGTTTTGGCTAAAATAGACGCGGCCGCTATACTAAAATATTTTCCATCGCCCTGAATGATACAATGGTGGGGTATTGCCCTATATTTATTAAAACGGTTGCCATCAATAATCAGCAATTCCGGTGCAATATGCAGCTGGTCGATAGCGCGGTGCATGGCCAAAAACGATGCATTTAAAATATTGATCTCGTCTATCTCTTCATTATCAACGGATGCTACAGCAAAGGCTACGGCCTTTTGCTCAATCTCAGCACGTAACTCATAACGTGTTTGTTCGTCAATCTGCTTGGAGTCGTTCAATAGCCCGTGCTCAAAATCGGGCGGTAAAATTACCGCGGCAGCAAATACGGGGCCTGCAAGGCAGCCGCGGCCGGCTTCGTCACACCCGGCTTCGAGTAATTCATATTGAAATCTGGCTAAAAGCATCTTACTAAAAAATACGTAAAGTTAACAACGTAATATCATCTATCTGTTTCGATTTCACCCTCGAGCTCAATTCATTCAATAATTTCTGGTTAAACTTATCGGGGCTGAGCTCGCCGTTCGCTATCAGTATATCCATTAATATATCTTCGTTCCAGATAGCAACATCAGCCGGTTCGTAATCCAGCAGCCCATCAGTGTAATTTACGATTAACGATCCGGGCTCCACATCTATTTCCCCCTGGTTAATAAACGGCAATGTTTCAAAAGCGCCTATCATGGTGGTACCCAGCTTAAGCTGGATGGCTTCGCCGCTTGAATAAAGCAACGAAGGGTTATGCCCCGCGTTAATAAAATTTAAACGTCTGGTTTCCTCATTATATTTTGCCAGGAATAAAGTAATAAATTTTTCGCCCTTGGTTATCTTGATCACAATTTGATTAAGCCGTTCAACAATATTGGTCAAATCATCCTCAACAGTGGCCCAGGCGCGCAAACTGGCCTGGAAATTAGCCATCAGCAATGCAGCCGATATTCCTTTACCGGATACATCGGCAATGCACCACATAAATTCCTTATCGTTCAGGCGGATAAAATCAAAGTAATCGCCGCCAATATTTTGATGCGGCAGATAACGCGCGCCAATTTCAACGCCTGTTTCTTTATGGAGCCTGATGGGGATCAGCATATTTTGCACCTCTACGGCCAGTTCCATCTCACGCTGAAAGCGTTCCGCTTCTATACGCTCTCTAAAAAGTTTTTTATTTTCAAGCGCCACCACAATCACGTTCATAATCGTTTGGATGAAATTGAGATCATTACTGATCATTTCATCCGTGGTATTATAATCGCCTATCAGCGCGAAGGCTAACAGCTTACTCTTATGATGGATGGGGATAAAATAATCATAACCCGCCAATACCGGATCCTTATGCGATGATAGTTTGGCCGGAAGTTTAAACTTGCTTAACTTATTACTTGATTTAAACAGGGCCGAGTTGGACTCAAATTCGCCGCCGTATTTTGACACACAATAATAGCTGCCAAATTTTTCTATCATAAAGCGAAGTTTACCTACGTTAAGGTAACTTTTCAAAATAACTTCGAGCATGCCTATCAATACCTGTGTAGAGGTATTTTTATTGATGGCCCTGGTTACTTCGAGCAACGAATTTAATTCCGACTGCCGTTTAAGCAGCAGCCTGATCAGTTCGTCTTCACCATTATTTTTGTTGTCGAAACTTTGCATTAAGTAGATGTGATAACTAAAGTACAAAAATAACTATATCCGCACATTTTCCGATTTAATATCAAATGCGTCGCGCAGGCCTATGGTAACCAGGTTAAAAGCATATACCATCAGCATAATGGCCAATCCGGGTAATATGGCCAGGTAGGCATCGTCCATAATAATGTATCCATAATGTTCCTTGATCATCCCTCCCCAGGTAGGTGTTGGTGGCTGGGCGCCAAAGCCCAGGAAACTTAAACCGGCTTCCAGCAGGATGGCCGAGGCAAAGTTTGATGATGCCAGCACCAGGATAGGCCCTACAATATTAGGTAATATATGCCTGCGGATGATGCGGTAATTATTAAAGCCTAAGGCGTGCGCGGCTTCTACAAATTCAAATTGCTTAATGCTCATTACCTGCCCGCGTACCAGGCGGGCCACATCAACCCACATGGATATGCCTACTGCTATGTAAATTTGCCACAGGCCTTTACCTAAAGCAAACGAAATAGCAATAACCAGCAGTAAAGCAGGCAGGGCCCACAAAACATTCATAACCCAGCTCAGGGCATCGTCAATCCGACCACCATAATATCCGGCTGTGGCACCTATAAACACACCCAGAAATAAGCTGATGATAACGGCTACCAAACCAACCGACAACGAAATACGTGCTCCTAAAATAACGCGGCTCAATAGGTCGCGCCCATAAAGATCGGTGCCGAACCAGTATTTTTTTTGAATAATTTGCTGCCGTACCTGCTCGCGAAAGCGTTTACGTAGAGCTTCGCTTGCCGCTTTATCTACCCTTATCCCGTTCGGGGTTATCATAACACCCTGGCTATCCCTGGTAACTTTGCGGCCCAAAACCACTTCGTAAATATTAAAGGAAACTTTCTCTGGTTTATCTTCGCTGCCGATGTATTGATCAACCTCAATCGAATCCTTATCGAAACGATAGCCGGTAATGGGTACGCTGCGATAAGCATCAACCTGGCCGAAAAGCATTTTACTGAAAAAGTTAACTTTTTCAACATTCTCGGCCTTGCGTATACGCAATAAAGTGAACTGCGCGCCTGGCTTTTTGATGCTCAACTGCAACAACATGTTATTGGCTTGGGGGCTGGAATCGGGCGTAATTAAATACCCCAACACAGCTGCTAAAACAGATAAAACAATAAATAGTAATCCGGCCAACGCTAACTTGTTGCGTTTAAAACTTTTCCATAAACGGTGCCGTGGCGAACTGTCTGTCAACTTTGTATTTTTAGCTTCTGGCTAAATATCGCTCATTTAAGGTAATAATCAATGTTTATTTAAAAAATGGCCGGTAGTTAACCGGGATATTGTAAAAAACACATTGCTCTTATTTAAATAAATTTCATTTTGTTGTAACTAAGATGTTCGTTTTGCATCTTTAGATAAAAAATCACATTCAATTTTATGAAATTAAATTACCGGTTATCATTGGCTATCTTACTTGCCTTAAGTATAGCCACAAACGGCGGCTTCGCGCAGGTTAAGCCCAAGCCTGCTACATCACCCAGGAGCAAGCCCATACCAGCTAAAAATCAGCTAAGCGCTAATGCACTGCCTGTCGATCCGGCGGTAATTATCGGCAAGCTGCCTAACGGCTTAACTTATTATATCCGCAAGAACGTGCAACCCAAAAACAGGGCCGACCTGTACCTCGTTAATAAAGCAGGCTCTGTATTGGAAACCGATGAACAACAAGGCCTTGCCCACTTTACCGAGCACATGGCATTTAATGGCACCAGGGATTTCCCCAAAAACGAATTGGTGAACTACCTGCAAAAATCGGGTATAAAATTTGGCGCCGACCTAAATGCTTACACCTCATTTGATGAAACCGTTTATCAATTGCCTTTACCTACCGACAGCGTTAAAATATTTGAAAAAGGATTTGACATTCTGTCTAATTGGGCAGGCATGGTGAGTTTTGATACCGACGAAATTAACAGCGAGCGTGGCGTAGTTTTGGAAGAGGAGCGCCTTCGCGGAAAGAACGCACAAGAAAGGATGTCGAAATTAACTTTTCCAGTTCTTTTAAATAATTCAAGATATGCGGTGCGTTTACCTATCGGTAAAGAAGAAATTCTGAAAAATTTTAAGCCCGAAACTATTAAAAGCTTTTACCATGATTGGTATCGCCCCGATCTGCAAGCGGTTATAGCCGTTGGCGACTTTGACCCTAAAAGGGTAGAGCAACTGATTAAGGCAAACTTTTCTGAATTAAAGAATCCGGCCGGCGAAAAGCCCCGTACAAAATATAACATCCCGCCAAGTGTGGGCACGGCGGTTAAAATAGTAACCGATAAGGAGCAACCGTATACGCTTGTTCAAATTATAGTAAAACATCCGGGCAGTGCGGTTAAAACCCAGGGCGCATACTTAAACGCTATCCGTAACATCCTGTTCAACAATATGCTCAGTTCGCGCTTAGGCGAGTTAACTCAAAAAGCAGATCCGCCGTTGTTATACGCCGGTGCCAGCTATGGCGACTTTTTAGGCAACCTGAACGCCTTTACCACCGTTGCCGTTGCCAAACCCGGCGAACTGGAAAAAGCAGTTAAAGCCGCGGTTGCCGAAACTGAACGCGCGCGCAAATTTGGTTTTACCCAAACCGAACTCGACCGTGCCAAACTATCGGTAATGACCGGCATAGAAAGCGCCTGGAAAGAAAAAGACAAAACCGAATCGGTTAATTTTGTGAACGAATACCAGGCCAACTTTTTAAAGGGCGAGGCCATACCGGGTATTGATTATGAATACGATTTCTACAAAAAGAATATCGGCCAGATCAAGTTAAGCGAGATCAACGCCCTGGCTGGCAAATTTATTAGCGACCAAAACCGCGACGTTATTTTAGAGGCTCCTGAAAAGGAAAAAGATAAATTGCCAAACGAAGCCACCCTGTTAAGCTGGATAAGCGAGGCATCAAAAAACATTAGCGCTTATGTGGATAATGTAAGCAATAAACCCCTGTTAGAGAAAATTCCAACTGGTACCAAGGTAGTAGCCGAACAAAAGGATGCTGCCATAGGCACTACAACACTTACTTTTGGCAATGGTGTAAAAGCAATTTTAAAACCAACGGATTTTAAAAACGACCAGATACTGATCAATAGCTTCAGCTTTGGCGGCACATCACTGGTAACAGATGCCGACTATATATCCGCAAGCCTTGCCGCTAACGTGATCAACAGCAGCGGTATTGCCGATATTGACGAAATAAAGCTGGATAAAATGCTGACGGGTAAAAACGTGGGCGTATCGCCGTTTATTAACGAAACAACACAGGGTGTTAACGGTAGCGCTTCTCCAAAAGATTTTGAAACCGCCCTGCAACTGGTTTATCTTTATTATACCCAGCCCCGCAAGGATAACGATATTTGGCAATCAACACTAACACAAATCAAATCGTCGTTGGTTAACCGGGGGCTTGATCCTAACAGCGTTTTCCAGGATACCATTGCAGCCGTAATAAGCAATCACAATTACCGCCGCATGGCCATGACTCCCGAAAAGCTGGCCACTGCTAATCTGGATAAAGCTTATTCCTTTTATCGCGACCGGTTTGCTGATGCCAGCGCGACAACCTTTGTAATAACAGGCAGCTTTGCTATTGAAAAAATAAAACCGTTATTGGAGCAATATTTAGGCGGACTGCCCGCTACCAACAGCCACCAAACTTATAAAAATTTAGGCATACATGCCCCCGCCGGACAAATTACCAAAACAGTATATAAAGGTATAGGCGATAAAGGTACCGTGCAGTTAATTTTTAGCGGAGATTACGTTTACAACGAAGCCAACAATATTCAATTGGATGCTTTGGGCGAAGTTTTGCAGATTAAATTAATTGAGCGCCTGCGCGAAAAGGAAAGCGGCGTTTATTCGCCTGGTGTAAGGGTTGCCTATTCTAAAATTCCATTGAGCCGTTATAGCATTTCGGTTTACTTTGGCTGTGCGCCGGCTAATGTAGATAAACTGATAACAGCTACTATGGAAGAGATAGCCAAGATCAAACAAAACGGCGCCGAGCAAACCGACATTCAAAAGTTTGTTGCCGAAGATAAACGGAGTACCGAAGTGCAATTAAAGGAAAACGGTTTTTGGGCCGGACACCTGAGCCAGACGGCGATGTACCAGGAAAACCCTGATGCCGTTTTAGATCATAACAAAAACCTGGATCAGGTTACCGTAGCTACCACCAAAGAAACGGCTAACAAATATTTAAGCGGCGACAACCTGATTAAATTTATTTTATTGCCTGAGAAAAAATAACAATCAATTTGCCTGCAAAAAGTTTATTAGTCAAATCAAAGTCCCGTTTTAATAGCGGGACTTTTTTATTTTGGTTAGATACAAGCAAATTATTCTTTACATTGTATGTTAATGATGCGCACTCCAGGACAGCAAATTATCCACCAATGGTTTCTTGATAAAAATTGGGAACAGTTTGCCTTTCAGCGTGAGATGGAGGAGGTTTACCTCTCCGGAAATTCGGGCCTGCTTAACGCACCTACCGGAAGCGGTAAAACGTTTGCCATGTTTCTGCCTTTTTTAGAGGAATATATTAACCGCCACCCCACCGATTATAAAACCTGGCAAAATAATGGTTTGCTGATGCTTTGGATAACACCCTTACGGGCCCTCACTAACGATATCCGCAAGGCCATGCAATCCGCATGCGACGACCTGGGCATCCCCTGGAAAATTGCCACCCGTACCGGCGATACCTCCGCCGCCGAAAAACAGGCCCTTCGTAAAAAACTCCCGGAAGTACTGCTAACAACTCCGGAGAGTTTGCACCTGATGCTGGCCCAAAAGGATTATCCCAACCTGTTTAAAAACCTGCAAGTAGTTGTTATTGATGAGTGGCATGAGCTATTAGGCACCAAGCGCGGCGTACAGGTTGAACTGGGTTTATCAAGGTTGAAGGGATTGAGGGATGAGTGGGGAGTCTTTCGTCCGGAGTCCGGAGTTCGGAGCCCTGAGTCTGGAGGTTTGAGTCTGGAGCCGGGAGTTCAGGGTCCTGAGCCAGGAACGGAGAACTGGTGGGATAGGCCCGACCACAATTCAAAAACTAAAGAACAAAATAGCAATAGCATAGTTGAACTATCGCCTTCCAATAAAAATCCCCAACTCCCCACTCAAGACTCAAGACTCCCGGCTCCGGACTCAAGACTAAAAATATGGGGTATCAGCGCCACTATCGGCAACCTGGAGCAGGCCGCCGAGGTATTGCTGGGCAATAACATCCCGCCCGAGCAGATCAAAATGGTACGCGCTAAGCTGGAAAAAAAGATTGTGATAGAATCCGTTATCCCGGAGAATGTAGAAACTTACTCCTGGGCGGGGCATATCGGCGTTAAGCTGTTGCCGCAGGTAATGGAGATTGTAGCTAAAAGTAAAACCACGCTTATTTTTACCAACACCCGTTCCCAGTCGGAGATTTGGTACCATGCTATATTAGATCAATATCCGGAATATGCGGGTATTATGGCTATGCACCATGGCTCGCTGGATAACGAGATCCGAAACTGGGTAGAACAAGCTTTACATAACGAGGCGTTGAAAGTAGTGGTTTGCACATCGAGCCTTGACCTGGGTGTTGATTTCAGGCCGGTGGATACCGTAGTACAGATTGGCAGCCCCAAAGGTGTAGCCCGTTTTATGCAGCGCGCCGGGCGGAGCGGGCACCATCCGGGTGCTATCTCTAAAGCTTATTTTGTACCTACGCATTCCCTGGAATTATTGGAAGGAGCCGCGCTGAAACAAGCCCTCAAAAACGGCGTATATGAAAGCCGCGATCCGGTGATATTGGCCCTGGATGTATTGCTCCAGTATATGGTTACACTGGCCGTATCAGACGGGTTTCGCGCCGATGCGCTTTTTAAGGAGTTGAAAACTACTTTCTGCTACGCCGACCTGAAACGCAGCGAGTTTAACGAGCTGCTTGATTTTATTACCAATGGCGGCAAAACGTTGGCCCAGTACGATGAGTTTTTAAAGGTTGAAGTTGAAAACGGCTTGTATAAAGTAAATAGCCGCCGGGTAGCTATGCGCCACCGGCTAAGCATAGGCACCATTACCAGCGATGTGAGTATCCGTGTTAAATGGCTTAGCGGCGGCAGCCTGGGCACTATCGAAGAGTCGTTTATTTCGAGGCTGAAAGAGGGCGATAACTTTTGGTTTGCGGGGCGGAGCCTGGAGTTTGTACGTATTAAAGAAATGACGGCCTTTGTAAAAAAATCAAATGCAAAAAAAGGCATGATCCCAAGCTGGATGGGTGGACGGATGCCTTTGTCGTCGCAATTGTCGGCGGTATTGAGGTTTAAGCTGGACGAGGTAGCTCAGGGTATAGAGCAGGATGTAGAGGTAAAGGCCTTAAAACCCTTGTTTGAAATACAGGCCCGCGTATCGCATCTGCCGCGCAGCGACGAGTTTTTGATAGAAATTTTTGAATCGCGGGAAGGCCATCATTTATTTTTCTATCCTTTTGAAGGCAGGCTGGTGCACGAAGGGATGGCATCTTTATTGGCCTATCGTATCTCGAAAATTAAAAAATCCAGCTTCTCTATCGCCATGAACGATTATGGTTTCGAACTGCTTACCGACGATGATTTTCCGGTACGTGAAGCATTGAAAAAAGATTTATTTACCATTGATAACCTGCTGGACGATATACAGCACAGCTTGAACGCTAACGAGATGGCCAAGCGGCGTTTCCGCGATATAGCCCATATCGGAGGATTGATATTTACCGGCTATCCCGGGCAACCGGTAAAAGGGAGGCACCTGCAGGCTTCGTCGTCGTTATTATTTGATGTGTTCAGCGAATATGAGCCCAACAACCTACTGGTGCGGCAGGCTTACAACGAAGCTCTGGCTTTTCAGTTAGAAGAATTTAGGTTACGCGCGGCCTTACAGCGCATCCAAAAACAAAAAATAATTATTAAACATACAGAAAGGCCTACCCCTTTTGCCTTCCCCATCCTGGTGGATAGTTTAGGCCGGGAGAAATTCACCACCGAATCTCTTGAGGAACGGGTAGCCAAAATGGCTAAACAGTACCAATGGGACGATAAATCCGAACCGCGCAAAACTGTAAAACGGAAACGCGGATTATAATATTTATGGCTCTATTACGTTTTGTATAGGCACTAAAAATTCGATTTGTAAATCATAGGCTAAGTCAAGATTTTGCTAATGATATTTTTGGTGAAATTTCACTATTGTTTTAAGATCGTATTTTTTAATTAACTCTTGATTATCAATATTCTATATCTTCGTAAGTGACAGATTCGGCCAGCCAAAAAAATAGCAATGACGTTTTGAACCTCCATGATCTTCTCCGGTGCACAGGCAAAGTGCGCAAAGGCCAGACTGCACGCCGGGCCGGGTTTGGCTTGTGGGTGGAAGGATCGGGCAGTCTTGACTTTTTGGTTACCTTTTGTGTCAAGACAAAAGTAACAGCCCTTCGCGCGGCGATTGAGCGTGCCGATGCTCTAATTTAAGAATACTGATTGTCGGAGCAAAGATAGCACATTGATAATCAGCGCACCTAATATGATGCATACTTACCGCTTTTAAAAGATCCCTCCTCGCGTCGGGATGACATGATGGAGAGGGATTTAGTATTGACAATCAAAAACTTAACAGTACGTCATTATAAACTGTAATTTACTGGTTTATTTTTCATCAAAAAAGCAGCAAAGTAAATGGGATTTTATTCTATTACAAATTACGGCTTGGAATTCCAGCGGACAAACTATAACTATTTTACCCACGCTATTCGTCATACAGCCATATTTATCGATTAAGCGACAAATTATATAGGGGCAAACATCAAACCAAAAGGATAAATTTTATATTTGATTGATGCCTCAAAATAACACTCCAGTAACCACAAGATACATCGATCCTTTAGTTGATTTTGCGTTTAAGAAAATTTTTGGCAGCGAACCTAACAAAGATTTGCTCATTGCTTTTTTAAACGAGGTGTTCAGAGGCCGTAAGCACATCGCAGACCTGATATACAACAAGAACGAACATCCCGGCGACCTGAAAGATGAGGGCGCTGCCATATTTGATTTGTTGTGCACAGGGATAAACGGAGAGCAATTTTTAATTGAAGTGCAGCGGGGCAGGCAAGGATACTTCAAAGAACGGGCCCTGTTTTATACATCCCGCCTCATCAGTGATCAGGCTCCTAAAGGTAACCGGAAAGCATGGGGATACAACCTGACGGAAGTATATCTGATTGCCTTATTAGAGGATTTTACCTTAGAGAACGGCCCGCAACAAGAATATCTGTATGATATTTGCTTGTGTAACAGGCACACTGGCGAAATATTTTACGATAAGCTGGGTTATACCTATATAGAATTAGTTAAATTTGTAAAAAGGGAAAACGAACTGGCGACTGACTTAGACAGATGGCTATATGTGTTAAAAAACATGAGTAGCATGGATAAAATACCGGTTTACCTGCGGAAACCCATATTTGAAAAACTATTTAGCATAGCCGAATATAGTAACTTAAGCAAGGAGGAAAAAACGATGTACGATAGCAGCTTAAAATACAAATGGGACAATCAGAATGTTCTTGATTATGCGGTTAATAAGGCTCGTGAAAAGGGACGAGAAGAGGGTATTGAAGAAGGCATTGAAAAAGGTGTTGAAAGGGGGCTAAAGAAAGGTCGCGAAGAAGCACAAATCCAATTAGTTAAAAACCTTATTGCTCAAATTGGCTTATCTGATGAACAAGCCGCAAGCGCAGCTGAGCTATCTGTGGACTTAGTAAAGAAAATCCGATCGGAACTGAATAAATAGATTAACACATCCATTTTTCTTTATCTCTTTCAAACCCTGAAAAAACGATGTACGATAGCAGCTTAAAATACAAATGGGACAATCAGAATGTTCTTGATTATGCGGTTAAGGCCCGTGAAGAAGAACGCGTTAAATTAGTCAAAAATCTTATTGCTCACATTGGCTTATCTACTGAACAGGCTGCAAGTGCCGCTGAAGTATCGGTGGACCTGGTAAAAAAAATCAGATCGGAATTAAATAAATAGATTAATGCCCCTTATCTCTTAAGCCCTGTTAAGAAAAAAACGATGTACGATAGCCGCTTAAAATACAAATGGGATAATCAGAATGTTCTTGATTATGCGGTTAATAAAGCTCGTGAAGAAGGTCGCGAACAGGCTCGTGAGGAAGTACAAATCAAATTAGTGAAAAATCTCATCATTCAATTTGACTTCCCTGATGAACAAATTGCGCAAGCTATTGAAGTATCGGTTGACCTGGTAAAAAAATCCGGTCAGAAACTAACCAACAAGAGACTAACAAATAAACTTTTTCTGCCTTCGCTAATAACAGGGTAAACGCTCTGTAATTCCCGTTCAAGTTGTAGCTTTGTATCCGGCATCGTCGCCTGTTCAATAATATTAAATATGCCTTCTGCATCTTCCCTCAAATACAAGCACCTCTTTTTTGATCTTGACCATACCATCTGGGATTTTGACCGGAATGCCGAAGAAACCCTTCATGAGTTATTTGCCGTTTACAAACTGCATCAACTGGGCTTAAACTCGGCCGAGCTGTTTATCGAAACTTATACCCGTAATAATCATCAGCTTTGGGCTGATTATCATCTGGGCCGCATCAGCAAAGAAACCCTGCGCGAAACCCGGTTTAAAAAAACTTTTCTGGATCTGGGCGTTAGCCATGATGTAATACCCCTTCAGTTTGAAGACGACTATGTACGTATTTGCCCTACAAAAACCAACCTGTTCCCCGGTGCTCACGAAACATTGCAATACCTTCAGCAACGCTACCGGCTGCATTTAATATCCAACGGCTTTAAAGAATCTACCGAACTGAAGGTAATTAAAACTGATATAGGCCGGTATTTTGACAATGTGATCATATCCGAAGTAGTGGGCGTTAATAAACCGGATAAAGCAATTTTTGAACACGCGCTTAAACTGGGCGGTGCACAAAAACACGAAAGTTTAATGATTGGCGACAGCATTGAGGCCGATATACGGGGTGCACAAGGCTTCGGCATGGATGCCATTTATTTTAACCCCATGGGGCTGGATAAACCGGCCGACGTACCGATACAAATAACCCATTTAAATGAATTAGCTTTGTTATTATGAGTATAGCCGCCGATAAAAAACTGATTGAAGATACGCTGAAAGAATATCGCCGCCGTTTGGATACCATTCCCGACGATCAATTTAATGCAATGCCACCGGGTGGCGGATGGTCATACGGCGAGGTGTATTCGCATATTTTACAGGCTGATCTCGGCTCGTTGATCGCCATTGAAAAATGCACCAACGGAACCGGTAAGGTAGACAACAAAAGGCTCGGGTGGTTTGCCATGCTCATTTTTTTTGCCGGTCGTTTTCCACCATTTAAAATCAAAGCTCCTGCCAAAATAGAGGCCGCAGTTAACAATATAGGTAAAGAAGAGGCCCGTAATCTCATCATCAAATTAAAAAACCGCATGGATCAGTTAATTCCTGTTATTAACAAGTCATCCAGCTTTAGCAAAATAAAGCATCCGCGGCTGGGTTTGCTCAATGCAAAACAGTGGTTTAAGTTTATTGGCATTCATACCAAACACCATTTAAAGCAATTGGAGCGCATTGAAAAAAAAATTAAGTCGGCTTGAAACTTTTCATAATTAACAGCGTCTTAACATTCAGATAATCTGCTAATCAGATATTTGCACTTAACACTTACTAAGATGAATCAGGAATTTATCCATGTGTTTGAAGTTGGCTTGCTGTTAGTTTTAGTTGGCATTTTTTACTTCAGCCCCTTTGAGCTCAAAGTTAATGATGACGACGAAGACGACGATTAATTATCAGCAAGGCAACTTCCACTATTTAACCGGTTTTTTAAACCGGACTAAATATGCACCCTTAATATTTTGTCCCCCCTCCCAATATTGAATGGTAAAGCGCGAAGTTGATATTGTTGTTATTTCTGATGTGCACCTGGGTACCTACGGTTGCCAAGCCCGCGAGTTGCTGAAGTACCTAAAAAGCATCAAGCCAAAAATTTTGATCCTGAATGGCGATATTATAGATATATGGCAGTTTAGTAAATCGTATTTTCCGGAAGCGCATACCAAGGTATTACGCCGCATTCTGAAATTTGTAGCCGAAGGAATCCCGGTATATTATCTCACCGGTAATCACGATGAGATGCTGCGCAAGTTTGCCGATTTTAACCTGGGCAGTTTCCAGTTGCTAAATAAGGTGTTGTTAAATATCGACGGCAAAAAGGCCTGGATATTTCATGGTGATATTTTTGATGTTACTATGCAGCACTCCAAATGGCTGGCTAAACTGGGCGCAGTTGGGTATGATACCCTGATCCTGATTAACAGTATGGTAAACTGGTGCCTCAGATTGCTTGGCCGGCCTAAAATGAGTTTCTCGCAAAAGGTAAAGGCCCGCTTTAAGGACGCCGTTAAATTTATCAATCATTTTGAGCAAACCGCTGCCGACCTGGCCGTAGATAAAGGCTATGATTATGTGATATGCGGGCATATCCATCACGCAGAAATCAGGGAAATTAAGGGCGAAGACAGGGACGGCTCGGTATTGTACCTCAACTCCGGCGATTGGGTGGAGAGCCTGACGGCGTTGGAATATCAAAATAATACCTGGAGCATTTATAAATACCAACCGGATGATTTTAAAACAGAAGCCGAGGATGACGATAAAACGGATTCGGAAGATCTGGATGCTAAAATGAATGTGCTGGACCTTTTGGAGCGTTTTAAGCAGGAAACTAATTAAATAGGCACGAATTCCACTAATGGAAACTAATTTTCACGAATGGAATGGGCAAATTGATGGCGCTAATTTCTTAACAGCGAATAGAAGATAAGGATTTTACGGATGCCAAAGGGTAATAAAGCAATTAATCTGGTTAAAGGTACCTATCTTTGCGGGGCCTTTTGGATAACAAGCTAATGAAAATACTATACGCGATACAGGGAACGGGCAATGGCCATATCAGCCGCGCCCGCGAAATTGTCCCTCTGTTGCAACAATACGGTGAGCTGGATTTATTGGTAAGCGGTACCGAGGCCGAGATGTCGTTACCGCAGCCGCTTAAATACCGGTTGCACGGTGCCAGTTACGTTTTTGGCAAAACCGGCGGTATTGATAAGTGGGCCACCTTTAAGCTCATGGATCTGCGCCAGCTTTGGCACGACATGCGTAGTATTCCGCTTAAGCAGTATGATTTGATTGTGAACGATTTTGAACCTGTAACAGCATGGGCCTGCCGCCTTCAAAAAGTTAAGTCAGTTTCCCTGAGCCATCAATGTTCTTTTATATCAAAAAAAACGCCCCGCCCTGCCAAGTGGAATTTTGCCGAACTGATTTTTAAATACTATTCGCCAACAGATGATCACATCGGGTTTCATTTTGACAGGTACGATGATTTTATCCATACCCCCGTTATCCGCAGCCAGATCCGCAACCTGGAGCCGAGCCATAGGGGCCATTATACGGTGTATCTGCCCGCTTATGACGACCGCACCCTGGTAAAATACCTGAAACAAATAGATGTACCCTGGCAGATATTTTCAAAAAGGCAGAAGACAACCTATCAGGAAGGTAATGTGCAGGTTAACCCGGTTAATAACGAATCCTTTAATCAAAGCATGGCCAGTTGTGAGGGCTTATTGACGGGTGGCGGCTTTGAAGGACCGGCAGAGGCGCTGTTTCTGCAAAAAAAAGTGGTGATGATTCCGATGAAAGATCAATATGAGCAGCAATGCAACGCTTTGGCGGCATCAAGGTTAGGTGTGCCTGTTATCCACGAGATAGACGACACTTTTGTAGCTAAAATAAAAGCCTGGGTAGAAGACGATAATATCATCAAAGTAAATTTTCCTGACGAGACGGCCTCCATTATTGAAAACATGGTAAAAAAGTATGCGCGGTAGGCACCAACTGCCAGGTACTGGTTTTAAAACCAGGGCTTAAATTGATCTAACGGCGTAACTTGCTTTTAGCTTCGCTGTTTTTCTGCTAATATTGCTGCAAATAGTTCAAACCACATGATCAACGTTTTCAGAGCGCTTAATCCATTTAATATTCTTTGGCTCGGCATCGTTCTGATCGTGTTGCGTATAAGCTATTTAGTCTTGCCGCCTAACCATATCGAATTTACTTTTGTTGAGCCCTTTGCACGCCTGCTTATCCCGGTTAATTACGAAAACTTTTTTACCCCGGTTAATAATTTATTAATAGCGGCGGTAATGATTTTTATTCAGGCCCTTTGGCTCAACCAAATGGTTAACAAATATAGCCTGTTGGGCAGGCCTACTTTTTTGCCCGCGCTAATGTACGTTACCGTATCGGCCTTATTTACCGACTTTTTAATACTTAGCCCGCCGTTAATTTGTAACTTTTTGATATTGTGGATGATTGATAAGCTGCTAAAGCTTTACGACCCTACCAGCGCTAAAACAACAACATTCGATCTGGGCATGATAGTGGGGATAGGCACCCTCATTTATTTCCCTTATATCTATATGTTTTTAGCCGTTTGGGTGGGGCTTGTTATCTTCAGGCCCTTTAACTGGCGCGAATGGGTTTCCGTTTTGATGGGCTTTATTACTATATTCTTTTTCCTGGCGGTTTTTTACTACATGAATGACCGCATCGATCAGTTTTATAAAATATGGCTTCCGCTGGGCCACAGCTTTCCTAATAAGGTAAATATCAACTATTATCAATATATTGTATTGATCCCGGTAATTGTAATTTTGGCGCTTGGGATTTTTAGGCTGAGGGGAAATTTCTTTAAAAGCTACGTTCAAATACGCAAGGCTTTCCAATTACTCACGGTGATTTTTATTATTACCGCACTCTCCTTTTATGTAAAAACAAACTTCAGGTTAAGCCATTTTATTTTATGCGCCATACCCGCCTGCACCATGATGGCCTACTACTTTTTATATGCTACCAAGCGCTGGTTTTACGAAACCCTGTATCTTTTATTAATTATAGGCATCATTTACTTCCAGTTTAACAATTTTTAACTTTTAATTTCGTGCAAATGTGCCTGCTTGTATTAGTTTTGTAACATGAAGTTCGGCGTAGTCATTTTTCCTGGCTCCAATTGTGATCAAGATATCATTTATGTATTGGAGAAAATTATGGGTCAGCAAGTTGTGCAGCTTTGGCACAAAGATCATGATCTGCAAGATGTTGATTTTGTAATCCTGCCCGGTGGGTTTTCCTTTGGCGACTATTTACGCTCCGGCGCCATAGCACGCTTTTCGCCCATTATGCGCGAGGTGATCAGCTTTGCAGCCAAAGGTGGATATGTATGGGGTATCTGCAACGGTTTCCAGATACTGGCCGAAGCCGGTTTGGTACCCGGGGCCCTGCTGCATAACCAGAGCCGTAAGTTTATCTGCAATAATATTTACCTGAAGTCGCAAACTTCAAACTCCATGTTAACATCACAGGTTGACGCCGATAAGGCGCTAAAGATACCTATAGCACATGGCGAGGGTAACTTTTTTGCCGATGCGGATACCATTAAAGAACTGAATGACCGCGAGCAGGTGCTTTTCCGCTACTGCGATGCCGGTGGCAATATCTCATCGGCTTCAAATCCAAACGGATCAATTGAAAACATAGCCGGGGTATGCAATAAAAACCGTAACGTATTCGGCATGATGCCCCACCCTGAGCGTGCGGCCGACAGCCTTTTGGCAAACGAAGATGGGCTTGCAATTTTTGAATCCATATTATCGTTTGTGAAAGCCTGATGGCTAACCTGGTTATTGATATTGGTAACTCATTTACTAAAATAGCGGTTTTTAGCTTTAGTGAATTAATTTGGACCAAAAGTTACGTCGATATTGATAACCAGCTCATTGATGATGTTTTAAATGATTTTAAACCGCTTAAGGCCATCCTCTCAACAGTAAAAAAACAGCATACCGAAACCTGGGAGGCCTATTTGAGTACGCGCCTGCAGGTGGTTAAGTTTAAGGCAACTATGGCTAAATCCATCAAAAACCATTACCGCACGCCGCAAACCCTTGGGGCTGACAGGTTAGCGGCAGTTGCCGGGGCCAGGGCTCTTTATCCGGGCAGCAGTAATATGGTTATAGATGCAGGCACTTGTATTACTTATGATTGGGTAGATAAAGAGGGAAATTATTTTGGAGGGAGTATATCGCCGGGTTTAAACATGCGTTATAAAGCTTTAAATTATTATACCGCTGCCCTGCCCTTGCTCGAAGCGGATATGCAATTTAATGCAAATAGTGGCGACGATACCCAAACAGCTATCCGGTCTGGCGTGCAAAACGGCATCCGGTTTGAAGTTGACGGCTTTATACAAAGCTATTTTAATACAGGGGCTCCAATGAATATATTACTAACCGGGGGCGATTCTATTTTTTTTGATACTCTATTGAAAAATAGCATCTTTGCCGCTCACATAAAAATTGAACCTCATTTGGTTTTAAGTGGATTAAACGCAGTTATACAACAGCATAATGATTAATTATATCAAGTTTTTTTTAGTATTTCTATTTTCTGCCTCGGCAATAAGCGTATTTGCGCAAAGTAACGCTACCACAAGCTCCCCCTATTCAAAATATGGAATAGGCGATATTGACGAAGCCCTTTTACCGCAAACCCGGGGCATGGGGGGCATCAGTACAGCGGTGCGGAAGCTAGGCGGTAATGCAAGCGCTTATAATGATATTAACGTAATGAATCCGGCGTCATATAGTTCCATTAGCTTAACCACTATTGATATTGGCGCCTTTGGCAGCTTTACCTCTTTACGAACCAGCACTGTTGGCTCCCAAACCAGCACCAACTTCAGGTTAAGCCACATTGCCTTTGCAATTCCGGTAAGCAGGCATTCGGCGGTAAGCTTCGGTTTATTGCCTTATTCCAATTTGGGCTACAATTACCGCCAGCAAAGCTCGGTGCCTTTAAACAGGGCTTCATCGGGCGGTATAGATACCAGCACTGTAGTTAACAGCATATACTCCGGTGAGGGCGGCTTGTCGAAAGCTTATATCGGGTACGGTTTTGGTTTGGGCGAAAATTTAAACCTGGGCTTTAACGTAGCCTATATTTTTGGCAGCGAAAAGCAATACCGCTCAACCGAATTTCCGGAATTGGCTACAACCATTAATTCAAAAATGGAAAACAGTTTTACCGCGGGTGGTTTAAATTTTGATTACGGTTTGCAGTATAATATCAAAGTGAGCGAAACAAGGCGCTTCACCATCGCTTATTCGGGCTCGTCCTCGTCAAGCATCAGTGCCAATAGCAAATTCATCGTAAGCCAATACTTTCTGGCATCCGATGGTACTGCCGATATAGCCAGGGATAGTCTTATAAGCACATCAACCTCCGGTAAAATTAAATTGCCACTTATCCACAGGTTCGGTATCGCTTACCAAAAAGATGGTAAATTTATGATCGGTGCCGATTTTAAAACCGGCCAATGGTCAAATTTATCTATCTTAGGTGTAAATGCCGGTTTACAAAACAGCCAAAGCTTTGCCATCGGCGGGCAAATTACCCCCAATATCGATGCGATCAACAATTACTTAGCCTGGGTTGATTACCGCTTTGGCTTAAAATACGATAAAACCTATATCAATACCAACGGAACCGATATTAAGCAATACGCGGCAACATTTGGCTTTGGTTTGCCTATATCCAGCGAAAGGCGCACAAGTATCTACAAAGTCAATATATCGGCAGAGGTAGGCCGCAGGGGCACGCTTGACAATGGCCTGGTGCGCGAAACCTATTATAACCTGCACTTAGGGTTTACCATTAACGATAAATGGTTCCAGAAATACAAGTTTGATTAATTTGCAGCATGAAGCAACCGAAATGGTTAGCCGGAATATTCTTACCAGCATGGTTAATTGCCATGCTGCTGCAGGGCTGTGAGAATGATTTAAATAAGGTTAAACAAATTTCGGCGATGGAATCAAATACCCATGTGGATACCACCAAGGGTGCCGAGGTAATTTACAGCGACTCCGCTAAGGTTAAAGCGCGGGTATTAGCGCCTTTAATGCTTCACCATACTATATCCCTTCCTTTCTACGAAATGCCAAAAGGGGTAAAGATTACTTTTTTCGAGGAAAATCTGAATAAAACCAAAGATAATCCGGAAAACCATATCCTATGCACTGTCGTGTCCGATTATGCCATCACCAGCAATAACGATAAACTGATCGAGTTGCGTAAAAACGTAGTGGTAAGCAATCCTGCCGGTGATGTCTTAAAGTCGGACGAGCTGTTTTACGATTCGATTAAAAAGATAATTTACAGCAATAAAAAATGTTGGTTAAATAAGGCTGATGGCACTGCCCTGGATGGAACATCATTTATAAGCAATGAAACTTTTACCGATTATCGCTTTGAAAAGGGTAAAGGCGACATCATAACCAAAGGTAATTTAACCAATTAATACGGATAGAAATCTATTATGTAATGAAGTATTTATTCATTTGTATGGCGGCCTATCGATATCATACAGAATGGGCTTAATTAATAAAAGGGAAACCGAATCAAAAGAGCAGACCAAGGATAACATTTCATTAAATGAAAATTTTAGAAGTAAACACGTATAGTTGATTGATTTTTGAAAACGATTTCCCAGAGCATTTAATACTAACAAGTACTTAAGCATGGGCCGCTTTGACATTGACAGTTAGCATCTGCTTCCCTATATCCGCAGTAAAATATAGTGTTTCCACAGTATCCAAAAGCACTACAGCACAAGTTCATAGGACATGTTGCACCTCCCGCTTGATAACCACACTCCACATCGCCTGTTGAGGTTTTCCCTCCGACAATTCTTTTTAGTTGTTCCCTTGATAATTGAACGTTATTTTTCATTTTCTAAAACGTTAAATGGTTAAACTTAAGTATCACTATTAATATGGTGCTAAATTTAAAATAATAAATTAATATTATTGGCATTTGAAGCGCATTTGCCTATGTGACACATTGCTAGCTATTGGATAGCAATCGGTAATTTATATTGATTCGATTCTGCGTATATATCCACGGGTGCTATTTTCCTTTATTTTAGCGAAATGGAAGATTTTCGTATGGGCAGAAAAAAAGCAACATTTACTTATTGATATTATTACAATAACGATATCTAAGCGGTATGAAAGTCATGATGATTTATTGAATTATCCTCAATCATCTATAAAAAATACGGCGGATTTATGATTATTACCTTAATCCAAAGAGTTGCATTGGTTCATAAAGTGTAATATTTTCGGTACTGTTTATAGCAATCGTCCAAAGGACTTAAGTTACTTATAATCAAAGTAACTTTAATATGAACCGGCGTTGTTTTATAACCACAAAATGTATATCTTTAATTGTGATTTTTATAGAGATAAGTAAATCAATCTAATAGTATATTCATCGAATATGTGTTCACTTGATTTGTTGAACGTTCCGGTAATATTGAATAGAATATTATCATATTTGTTACCTCCTCATTAAACACTTCTTTTTTATCTGACTTTCAAGCAAATACATCGTTGCTTAATGTTTTTAAAATCATGGGATTAGGCATTTCTGTTTTATTGCTAATTCAAAGTATTGATAACACAATCCGTTAATTCATAAATTATGTTTGGGGGTCAGAAACAAGCTGCAACACTATTCTTTCATAAAAAACGTCAAAAATTCTTGGAGGGGTCAGTTGAAAGCATAACTGCTAGCAGGGTTATGAATTTGACGGATCTTGATTAATCGTCTAGCGACGATTCAATTGAAAGTTCATTAACATCCATTATAAACTCAATATTGGTTAGCATTGTCATTAAATAATGGATATAACAGTTAAATTTATGATTTTATCTTGAAAAGATACCATATTTACTGTATAATCTAATTTTAGTTGTATAAGCATTATGTTTTACTTTCCTATTTATAAACAACTTAACGCCATGGATTGTGGTGTGACTTGCCTAAAAATGATATCAAAGTATTATGGAAGGTATTATAATACATCTCGATTAAAAGAGATAGCAGGTTTCAATAAAGATGGAGTATCTATGTTGGGGATAATGGAGGCTGCTCAGGCTATTGGCTTTGAAAGTTTTGGCGCTCAATTGACTTACGACGATCTTATAAAGGAAATACACTCTCCCAGTATCCTGCATTGGAATCAAAATCATTTTGTGATATTAATACCTTCAAAAAGACTAAATCGAAAAAATAAATTAAAAATTGTAGATCCTAGTAGAGGGCTACTCATTATTAACAAGGACGAATTGTTGAAATGCTGGTGTAGTACAGATAGGACTCAAAACGAGTGTTTAGGAACGATCCTTGTACTTAGGCCGACTGATAATTTCTATAAAATGGAGGGAGATAAAGAAAATGGAATTGGCTGGAGACGAATATTGCAATACCTAAAACTTACAAGATGGCAGATAATCCAGGTATTTATTTCTCTTTTTATTACATCAATATTGCAATTTGTATTTCCCTTTTTTACGCAAAGTTTAGTTGATAATGGAATTGATACTAAAAATTTAAATTTCATAGTTCTTGTGCTTTTGGGTCAACTAATGTTAATATTTAGTAGAACTATAGTCGATTTTCTTCGCAATCGACTATTACTTAATATTTCGATGATTATAAATATCTCAATATTGTCGGATTTCTGGATTAAATTAACAAATCTCCCTATTGCTTATTTTGACATTCATCACTCGGGAGATACATTGCAACGTATTAACGATAATAAACAAATCCAAACGTTTTTAAGCGGATCGGTTTTAAATACATTGTTTTCTTTTTTTAACTTATTCATTTTTTCAGTAATTCTAGTTAAATATAACCGTACGTTGTTTTTAATATTTATAGTTAGTACAATAGTTTACATGTGTTGGATTTATTTATTCCTTTCGCTTAGAAGGAAAATAAATTATCAATCTTTTCATAATTATTCTCGTGAAAATAGCCTGACTATCCAGCTAATTCAAGGTATGCAGGAAATAAGGCTGAATAATGCCGAACAAGCGAAAAGATGGGAATGGGAGAATGTTCAGGTTGATATTTTTAAACTTAATTTTAAGACACTAACATATAATCAGTTTCAGCAATCTGGTAGCTTATTTATCAATCAAGCAAAAGATGTAATTATAACTTTTTTAGTTGCCAAATTAGTAATCAATGGTGGTTTGACATTTGGCGCCATGTTGGCAATTCAATACATACTTGGTCAACTAAATAGCCCAATTGAACAGATTATTTCTTTTGTTCAAAGTGCTCAAGATGCTAAAATAAGTATTGAAAGGTTGAACGAAGTACATCAAGTTCCCAATGAGGAAAATCATGACAAAACGTGTTTAACAACATTACCATCGGACAAAAGTATAAAAATCAATCAGTTGTATTTCAATTATCCAGGCGGCGCGGACGAGTTTGCATTGAAAAACATAAATTTGGAAATCAATGAAGGTGAGGTTACTGCGATTGTTGGAAATAGCGGCAGCGGTAAGACCACGTTACTTAAGATATTATTAAAATTTTATGATTCTTATGACGGGAGTATATGTTTAGGTGGGGTTGATTTCAAGGATATTAATCCGTCCTTTTGGAGAAGTAACTGTGGTTCTGTACTCCAAAATGGATATATATTTAATGATACCATTTTAAACAATATAATTATAGGAAAAGGAAGTGTGGATTTTAAAATGCTTATTGAAGTATGCCAATCTGTTAATATCTTGTCCTTCATAAATTCCCTTCCTAATAAGTTTGAAACTATAATTGGCAGTGAAGGAACAGGTCTTAGTCAGGGGCAGACTCAGCGCATTTTAATTGCGCGATCAATATATAAAGACCCCTCCTATTTGTTTTTTGATGAAGCGACTAATGCCCTGGATTCGAACAACGAAAGATATATATCTGAAAATTTAAAGGAAATATATAAAGGAAAAACCGTGGTTATTGTAGCTCATCGGTTAAGTACGGTGAAAAATGCAAACAAAATAATAGTTTTCCATGATGGAACAGTCGTTGAGTCAGGAAATCATAAAGACTTATTAGCTTTGGGGGGATATTATTATGAATTAGTTAAAAATCAATTAAATACAAAAAACTAATAACAAGCATGAAAAACTCCCTTAGATCGCAGGCGGTAGAGAATATTATACATAATCGTTCAGGCTTTATATTACAATGGTCATTCTCTGTTTTTTTTTTAATTCCTTTTTTACTACTATTCACAATGTGGTTTATGAAATTCCCCATGTTAATTGCCACAAAAACAGAATTAGAAGTACTTAGCAATAATAATTATAAAATGAGAATCTCCCGATCAGGTCCATTACAATATCATTCCGGAGATAAAATTAAATTGACCTTTGATGTATATCCATTCGAACGTTATGGATTTATAGAAGGCAGATTAGAGAATATTTATCCTTTATTATTGAGTCATGATTTAATTGTTGAAATATCAATTCCCAAAGAATTCACCAGCAACAATAATGTTAAATTTTCAAGAGCTGCATGCTTAAATTCAAAAATGCACGTATTAAAAGAAAGCAATTTCCTATCGCTTTTTTTGAATTATATCCAATCCCAAAAAATATCCTTTTAATTATCATGGGCGGTATAAATAAGACACATAATAGTAGGCTATCAAAGGGTCTTGCCTAAAACAGCCTACTATCTATATAAGATATTTATTTACCCGAAACACTTCGTACAAGGGCCACTTATGCAAGGACAGCTAGAGCCAGCAGGGTAGCCTGACTCCGGTGCTCCCATGCAATAGTCAGAAGTACTGCCACAATAACCTAACCAACTACAGCATAAATTAAGCGGACAAGGCGTAGCATCCGAACATGATAAATTTAAGGTTTGTTGAGCACCTCCAAGAACTCTCTTTAATTGATCTCTAGATAATTGATTCATTTTTTTTATGGTTTTAAGTGTTAAATAAAATATTTAATGTCATCCACTTGATATGGCTTGGGTAACTTATATCCGTTTATTAAAATTGTCGGTGTAACCTCGATTTCGATTAGATTACACCACTCTTGTTGTTTGTCGAATTTTTCTGTTGTTTTACCAAAATCGCCCACTGGAAATCTTTCAATTAATATATTGTAGTTCTTCTTATCTAAACTATACCAGTAGTTTAATGCATGAATACCGACAGTCTTTTCTTTGTTTGTAGTTAAATCTATCATGTGTCGCACCACAACTTCGCTTTCTTGATTGTTTTTAATGGCCAAAAAAATAATTTGAAGTTTAAAGTCAATGAACCCTTTGGACATCCATTCTTCAAGTTTACTATGTGTTTTTGCACAAGGACCGCAATGAAGGTTTGTTATAATTGTTACTATATTACTTGATTGTGGATTCCCGATTATGAAGGAATCATCTTCGTTAAGCAGCCTATACCTTGTTTGATTTTTCAGAAGCGTTTCAAATAAATATTCATTAGCTTTAAAAGCCTTTAAATCTTCTTTGATTTTTTTTATTTCTTGTAGTTTAATCAAATAGGGTTTTAAAATTGACCAAAGCAAGATAGGTAATATAAAACATAGTAACAAGTTAATTAAAGAGTAATTATTGTTTATATCTGAATCGAGCGGACGTAAAACATATCTGTAAAGTTGTGTAAATTCCAACCAAAGTAAAATTTGTATTGAACAACAAAGTGTACACCATTGCTTGGCGACAACACCTTGATAATAAATGGAGTAAAAAGTAAATGGTAGACACATGACATTCATTATTGACAAAAACTGAACTACTCGACCTGAATTACTATTTAAGAGAAAAACCAAGAGGGTACCTAAAAAATAAAAGAAGCCTATTTCGGATAAACTTATTGTCCCTCCCAATACCTTTGCTGCTTTAGATGACAATATAGAATTGCAGCTCGTAATAGTTCCGATGCAAAATTTGCCGATAAATGGATTACTATAATCAATACTCTGAATTAATAGAAGGACTGAAAAAAACAACCCCAAAAGCTTATAACCCACCAGCATTTCATTTTGTAAAGTTAGATTATTAAAAAATGGGCTGTTCCTCAATAATAAATATGATAGGATTATTGAAGAAAAGAAAATAGTTGTAGGTAAATGTAATTTATTGTAAATGAATTTGATTTTGTTCTTTAAGTATTGTGGATCTCCTGAAGCCGACGACGGTTCAGCAATCAAAATAGCACCTGAAAACTCTTTGGAAAATTCTTCAATAGCTATTTTTTTGTCTTTTCCATCCTTGTCTAAAATACTAAACATGCCGTTCCTGGATTCTTTAACTAAAACAAAATCGTTAGACACTAAATGAGCTATGTATGGGATTTCGAGATTGCCCAAATCACTAACAGTCGAATAATAAGACATGTTTTTAACACCGTACTCAGTTAAAAAATCACTTATAGATAACAAACTCGGGTAATTTGGATGCTCGATTAATTCTTGCTGTACGGTATCAATATTTATCCGAATTTTTAAGATTTTAATTAATTTAACAAGTGTTAATATCGTGTTATCCATAGGTGCTTTTAAAAGTTTAGATGTTTTATACTGTTTTTAATCCAAATATAATGATAATAATTTTTTGATAAAACTTTTTACCAAAAGTTGTATCTTGCGCGCTCTTTTGAATAATTTAAATATAGATATTGTATGGGTATAATGGGGTTTTTGCGCGAAAGGTTTGGAAAAATAGTAGCTGCTATTATTGGCCTCGCGCTTTTTGCTTTTATTGCAACCGAAGTAGTTCAGTATGGCAAGTCGTATTTTAACGGTTCGGCTAACGATGTTGGCGAGGTTGACGGCGAAAAAATAAAGAAAGACGACTTTGATAAAAAGGTTGATCAAAACACGGCAAACTTTAAGCAGCAATCAGGCCAGGGTGCTATTAACCCTCAAATTACAAGCTACATCCAGGAAACCACCTGGAGCCAAACGGTAAGCCAGCTTATCCTTCAAAAAGAAATTGATAAATTAGGTTTGGTAGTTGGTGTTGACGAAACCAAGGACATGATCAGCGGCCCTACCCCTAATCAGTTAATCCTGCAAAATTTTGGCAACCAGCAAACCGGTCAGTTTGACAGAAGCGCGTTAAACGAGTTTTTAGGCAGACTGAGAGTGGCCAAGGCCGACGATCCGATTAAAGCTACCTGGGCAAATTTTGTTACCCAGATGATTGAGGGCAAAAAGATTGAAAAATACATAACCCTTGTAAAAAATGGTTTGTATGTAAACAGCCTTGATGCTAAAGATGATTACGAAGCCAAAAATAAACTGGTTAACTTTAAATATGTAGCCCTTGATTATGCTTCTATACCTGATAACAAGATAACCCTTACTGATGATGATTATAAAAGTTATTATGATGAACATAAAAAACAATTTAAAAATCAACAGGAGTTAAGAAGCCTTGCATATGTTGCTTTTGATGCATCGCCATCTAAAGACGACTCTGCTGCCGTAAAAGAGCAGATCACCAAATTAATACCCGAGTTTAAAGCGGCCACTGACGATTCGTTATTTGTAGCTGTTAATGCAGAAAGCAAAACGCCGTTAATCTATCAGAAAAAAGGACAACTTGATCCGCAGATAGATTCATTGATGCTTAACGCATCTAAAGGATTTACTTACGGACCGTATTTTTCAAACGGTTACTATAAAGTAGCCAAATTGGTTGATTCACGTTTTAGCCCTGATTCTGTTAAGGCTCGTCATATCCTGATCAGTATACAAGCCGAAGGGAGCCCTGAAAAAGCAGTTGCCAAAGCCGATTCATTAAAAAAACTGATCCAAAGCGGTAAAAAAACTTTTGCCGAGTTAGCCCCGCTAAACTCTATCGATAAAGGATCGGCTGTTAAAGGCGGCGATCTGGGAACTTTTGCACGCGGATCCATGATCCCTGTTTTTGAAGATGCGGTATTTAACGGCAAAAAAGGAGACATTAAAATTGTTACTTCACAATATGGTGTCCACCTGATTGAAATTTTAGATCAAAAAGGATCATCAAAAGTAGTTAAAGTAGCTGTTGTTGATAAACCGCTTGAGCCAAGCAGCAAAACTAAATCAGCAGCTTACTCTAAAGCTCAGGCATTTTTAGGATCGTTAAACAAAAATAACTTTGACGAAGAAGTTAAAAAGGCAGGCTTGACCAAAAAAACAGCCGAAGATTTAAATGGCTTAGCTTCATCAGCCCCAGGCTTGGATAATATCCGCGATTTGGTACGCTGGGCATTTAAGGCTGATAAAGGTGACTTTACAGACCAGGTTTACGAACCAGGTAACGAATATGTTATCGCTCAATTAACCGAAATTAAACCTAAAGGTGTTTTATCTTTAGAGGCAGTTAAAAAACAAATACAACCTGCGGTTTTAAATATTGCCAAGGCTAAGCAACTTGCTCCTAAATTACAGGCTGCAACAAATGGATCTTCAACTATTGATCAGGTTGCTCAAAAATCAAATACGCAAGTTACGCCGGTACAAAACATTGTTTTTGCTAACCCTATTGTTCCGGGAGCAGGACAGGAAAATAAATTGATTGGCGCCATATTCGGTTCGCAGCCTAATAAGGTATCAAAGGTTATAGAAGGCGATAGAGGCGTATATGTTTATGTTGTGGATAGCTTTTTAAATCCTGCGCCTTTAAACAATGCGCTACGCCAGAAAGAACAAATAGGCCAGATTTTACTTCAAAGAGCAGAAGGTGGCATATTAGAGGCTTTGAAAAATAAGGCGAATGTCAAAGATTACAGAGCTAAGGTTCTGTAACAATATTTAAGTAATTTTGTATCCGGGATTGGTAATTAAACCTTTTCCGGATTTTTTGTTTAATAGAAAATGGATATCCAGGAAGAAATAGTAAATAAGGTTGCCCAAAGCGGTTTGGTTAGCCTTGACCCGGCAAGTTTTTACCCACCGGGTGAGCGTGTGGTTTACGATATCAAAGAAAATCTTTTTATGGGCCTGATGCTTCGTGAAAAAGATTTCCGCGAGTTTGTTAAAACTCATAACTGGCAGCAATACCAGGATAAAAACGTGGCCCTTACCTGCACTGCTGATGCCATTGTACCTACCTGGGCCTATATGTTGCTGGCAAACAGGATGGCTCCTTATGCCCGCGAAGTTGTTTTTGGCGATTTAGCTACCTTAGAGACTGTATTGTTCGAAAAAGCAATGTATGCTTTAGATGTTGAACAATATCGCGACCAGCGTGTTGTAATTAAGGGATGCGGAGATATACACGTTCCAGAATCGGCTTATGTGGAGTTAACAAAAAGGCTAACTGCCGTAGTAAAAAGTTTAATGTATGGTGAGCCTTGCTCAACGGTACCGATCTATAAACGAAGAGATTAATAATTTTGGATTGCTTTTTGTAATAAGTGCTGTATGAAATATTTGTTTTTGTTTTTTTTAACTGCACTTATCAGCATCAATGCCGGTGCCCAAGAGCTACCTAAAGACGCAACATCATCGTTCCAACCGGGGGAACATTTGCATTACAAGTTAAAGTACGGAATTTTTACCGCTGCCGAGGCTGAACTGCAGGTGCTTAATGGCGATATTAAATTTGATGGTAAACCAAGCTATCATATTATAGCCGATGGAAGAACTACCGGTACCTTTGATATTTTTTACAAAGTGCGCAACCGGTACGAATCATATATCGACTGCAATACCTTACTGCCCTACCGCTATAAAGAGAATCGCCGTGAAGGCAAATACAGGCATAGCGATGATATTACCTTTAATCACGACGATAACAAAATTACAGCTACTAAAGGTGTGTATCCATTTACCGGCAAGGTGTTTGATTTTCCGTCGGCTTATTTTTATGCGCGCTGCCTGGATATGTCGAAAGTGAAAATTGGCGAGAAATTAGTGTTTCATTACTTTTTAGAAGATAAGATTCAGGCTCTCACCATAACCTATATAGGTAAAGAAACCGTTGACTGCTCCATGGGTAAATTTAACTGCCTGAAATTTAATCCCGAAATTATTCCTGGTAATATTTTCAGAAAGGATAGTAAGTTTTATCTTTGGATTACTGACGATAAAAACCGGATACCGGTAAAGGCTCAGGTTGAAGTAATTGTTGGTAGCCTCACCATGGATCTGGTTGAAGCAAAAGGCTTAAAATATCCCTTAAATAATCAATAAATGATTGAAGTTCAAAGCACGCTGGTGCATGAAGATGTTGTGAGAGAGAATTTTGTGTGTAATCTTAACAAGTGCAAGGGTGCCTGCTGCCTCGAAGGCGATTCGGGCGCGCCGCTGGAAGCTGCGGAACTTGATATTTTAAATGAGATATACCCCAAAGTAAAACCCTTCATGACGGCTAAAGGAATAGCGACCGTTGAGGAGGTGGGCACCTATGTAACCGATTTTGAAGGTGATTATACTACACCTTGCGTAGACATCAATAAAGAGTGCGCCTACGTGATCTGGGAAAACGGGATTACCAAATGCGCCATTGAAAAGGCCTGGGAAAATGGCGCTGTGGACTGGCAAAAGCCCATTTCTTGTCATTTGTACCCCATTCGTGTTACCGCATACCCGGAGTTTGACGTATTGAATTACGACCGCTGGAGTATTTGCAGCCCGGCATGTACCTTTGGTGACGAGTTGCAGGTACGCGTACACGAATTTTTAAAAGGTCCGCTTATCCGAAAATACGGACAGGAATGGTATGCCGAGTTAGAAAACCAGGTTTCTGGAATGTAGGCTGCCTGTTTTGATGTTAATTGATATTATTGCAAACCACTCATATAAATCTTGAAAATTGAAAGGAATTATACTTGCCGGGGGATCGGGAACAAGGTTGCATCCCCTAACTTTAGCCGTTAGTAAGCAGTTGATGCCGGTTTACGATAAACCGATGATCTATTACCCGCTTTCTGTGTTGATGCTTGCCGGGATCAAAGAAATCCTGATCATTTCAACGCCTCATGATTTACCCCACTTTGAAAAATTATTGGGCGACGGATTCAGTCTGGGTTGCTCATTTAAATACGCTGTACAGGCGGAGCCTAACGGGTTGGCGCAGGCGTTTGTTATCGGTGCCGATTTTATTGGAGACGATAAGGTTGCTTTGATATTAGGCGATAATATTTTTTACGGTGACGGTCTTTCTCATCTGCTCCAACACAGTAATGACCCGGATGGCGGATTGGTTTTTGCTTACCAGGTTTCGGATCCGGAGCGTTATGGCGTAGTGGAATTTGATAAAGATAACAATGCCTTATCAATCGAAGAAAAGCCATTGGAACCAAAATCTGATTATGCAGTTCCAGGGTTATATTTTTATGATAACTCCGTTGTCGAGATAGCCAAAAATATCCCGATGTCTGCAAGGGGCGAGTACGAGATTACCGATGTTAACAAAGTCTATCTTAAAAACGGAAAATTAAAAGTTGGTATTTTAAGTCGTGGCACAGCCTGGTTAGATACCGGTACCTTTGCATCACTAATGCAGGCCGGGCAGTTTGTACAGGTAATTGAAGAGCGCCAGGGCATGAAGATTGGTTGTATTGAAGAGGTTGCCTATCGCATGGGCTTTATTGATGAAGCTCAACTGGAAAAAATTGCCGCTCCTTTGGTTAAAAGCGGATATGGCCAATATTTGTTAAAATTGTTAAAAAAGAAGAAATTTTAATTGGCAGCAAACAACTGTTAGTTAGCCATTGAAAATATATTTTGAGCTCCGTAGCTGCTTCTATTACATGAAATTATCCAATTTCGGGGAGCAATTACGGAGCTTTGTTATAAGAAACCGATCCGGCCAGCCTAAAAAAACAGGGATGACGTTCGAACCTGCTGTAATTATTAGAGCACAGGCAAAAGCGGGCAATGGCCTGACTGCACGCCGGGACGGGAGTTGGCCTCGTGGGTGGAAGGATCGGGCAGTCTTGACTTTTTGGTTACTTTTATGTCAAGACAAAAGTAACAGCCCCTGCGGCTATTGAGCAGGCCGATGCTCAAAATTAAGAATACTGATTATTGGAGCGAAATACACGCGCTGATAATCAGCAATTTAAGGAGGCGTCGTTATAGGTAAGTATCTTAGCCTATAACAAATGTTAGGTTAACGGCCAGGGATAATGAATTAAAATTATTGTTGATAAACGAAACTGGCTCAAAACTCCGGACTCAGGCTTAAGATTAAGTACTCGATAGTAGATTAGGTTATTTATGAAGAAAGCATTAATTACAGGCATTACCGGCCAGGACGGCGCCTACTTAGCCGAATTTCTGTTAAACAAAGGTTATGAAGTACACGGCCTGAAGCGCCGGTCGTCATTGATCAATACCGAAAGAATAGATCATCTATATCATGATCAGCATGTGGCAGGCCTGAACTTTAAACTCCATTACGGCGACCTTACCGATTCTACCAACCTGATTCGCCTGATCCAGGAAATTCAGCCCGACGAGATTTATAACCTGGCTGCCATGAGCCATGTTAAGGTAAGCTTTGATATGCCAGAGTATACCGCTAATGCCGATGGCATTGGCGTACTAAGAATTTTAGAGGCGATTAGGTTATTGAACCTCACGGCGAAAACAAAAATTTACCAGGCCTCTACCTCCGAATTGTATGGCCTGGTTCAAGCTGTGCCACAAAGTGAAACCACGCCTTTTTATCCGCGCTCTCCTTATGCGGTAGCTAAACTATACGGTTACTGGATCATCGTTAACTATCGCGAGGCCTATAACTTGTTTGCCTGCAACGGCATTTTGTTTAACCACGAAAGCCCGCTGCGCGGCGAAACCTTTGTAACCCGTAAAATTACCAGGGCCACGGCAAAAATTGGATTTGGCGTACAGGATTGCCTTTACCTGGGTAACCTATCTGCCCGCCGCGATTGGGGCCATGCCAAAGATTATGTAGAGGCCATGTGGCTGATGCTGCAGCAAGAGCAACCCGAAGATTTTGTGATAGCTACCGGTATTACCACCACCGTACGCGATTTTGTACGGATGTGTTTTTTTGAGATTGGTATTGAAATTGAATTTAGCGGGAGGGACGCCAGCGAAAAAGGTGTGGTGATTGATATGGACGAAGATAAACTCATTTCACTCGGCCTTAAACCCGATACCTTACGCTTTGGGCAAACCGTGGTGAGGGTTGATCCGCGATATTACCGGCCAACCGAGGTTGACCTGCTGGTAGGCGACCCGGCAAAGGCGAAGCAACAATTAAACTGGCATCCCCAATACGATCTGGACGAATTGGTAACGGATATGATGGCTTCCGATTTGCAATTGGTTAAAAAAGACGAGTTTTTAAAAGCCGGTGGGTTTACAACGCATAATTATTTTGAATAACCGTGGAGCAAGCACAATGTGATCAGTTAAGAATTTGATTGCTTATGAGAATTATAAATGAGTCACGCAAAGGCGCCAATAAAAGCGACATATATTTAATTGATTAGCACATTAAAAGTAAATCTGCACATTTGCATATTAATTTATTTGCACATTCATAAAAATGTCTTCTCATCACATCATTCGCGAAAAGCAGGAACCGGCATTATTAGTTTTAGGACTGAATAACTTCCCGGATGAACTATTGGGGCAACTGCTGGAATGGAGCCCAACCCTGATAGTTACCATCGATACCTCCGAAAGTATGAATGCCTTTGGTATTAAATATGATGCTCTGGTTGGCGAGGGCACGGTATCCACAACAGATCAATCGGATATAAAATACATCGCAGCCGGAAGCGACCATCCGGCGCAGGCCGCATTAAATTACCTGGTGGCCAACAATTACCCCGCAGTTAATGTAATAACAGATGATTTGGTATTGGAGGATTATTTGAGCTACGCGAGCCACATCAACATTGTGCTGTTTCATCGCGACGAAAAGATCTACCCCGTTACAAGCGGTTTCAGTAAGTGGAAACCGGCCGGCGAAACGATCAGGATAATGAGCGAGGCGGATGGCCTGCAATTCACCGGGCTCGAAAACGTTGGCAATCAGCTGTACAGAACCCTGGTCAATGGTCTGTTCAGCCTGCAATTTAATAATCCCTTTATTTTTATTGCCGAAAGTATCCTGTAGTACTTCTTGCCATCTTTGGGCGTAAGCATTATTTTTAATAGCTTCATGGCTTAAAATAAATGCTCATCATGAAAAATATTTTCTTAGTCTTCGCGGCCATGCTGCTCGCTTCAGGCAGCTTTGCTCAAAAGGCCATATTTTACTCCATTTCTTTTCCAAACGCTAATCATCACGAGGCCGAGATCGTCATGACGATTCCCGAAGCCTCCACTTTGCCAGTCAAGATCCGTATGAGCCGTTCATCCGCAGGGCGCTATGCTACTCACGAGTTCGGTAAAAACATTTATAACCTCAAAGCTTTTAATGTGGATAGCTCCGCCTTAACCATTAAACAACTGGAGGGCGACCTGTACGAAATTCCGGAACACGGGCCAACCGTTAAAATCAGCTATACCCTGTATGCCAATTATGTGGATGGTACTTATTCGGGTATTGATGCCAGTCACGCCCATTTAAATATGCCGGCCACCTTTATCTGGGCGGTTGGGTATGAAAAACGTCCGCTTAAGTTTCAGTTTGCCGATCTGGATCAGCATGGCTGGAAGGTGGCCACCCAGTTAAAGCACGACGGAGCCAATGTGTACAGCGCGCCGGATATGCAATACATGATGGATAGCCCCACTGAGCTTTCGGCATTTAAAGAAACCAACTGGAGCGTAACCAATACCGATGGCAAGCCCGAAACCATACGCCTGAGCACACACTCCGACGATGCGCAACCAGTGGTAGACAATTTTGGTAAAATGTTGCAAAAGGTGGTGCTCGAAGAGAAGGCTGTTTATGGTGAGTTACCCGCTTATGATTATGGCGAATATACTTTTTTACAGGATGTATATCCAACCGATTCTGGCGATGGTATGGAACATCGCAATTCAACCTGTATTGTAGAGGCTGCCGATAAGGTTGAAGGTAACGAGGTAAGGATGTTAAGCACCTTCTCTCACGAATACTTTCACAGTTGGAACGTTAAACGCATCCGCCCAAAATCATTGGAGCCCTTCAATTTTGAACATGCCAACATGAGCGGCGAACTTTGGTTTGCCGAAGGCTTTACACAATATTATGGCGAGTTATTGCTGGTTAGGGCGGGCTTCCATACGCCCGATGAATATGCCCGCACCATGTCGGGGTTGATAAACAGCGTTTTAAACACGCCTGCCGCTGCTAAATATTCCCCGGTACAAATGAGCAACTACGCTGTTTTTGCAGATGCTGGAGTCTCTATCGACCCCGCCAATAAAGCTAATATATTTACCAGCTATTATTATTATGGCGGTGCTACAGCCCTGGCACTCGATCTGCGCTTACGTAGCGAGTTTAAATTAACGCTCGACGATTACATGCGCCAGGTATGGCTTGACTATGGTAAGCCCTACATCCCGTATACCATTGCCGATCTGCAAAAATCATTAGCCAAGGTAACCAATAACAAAATTTTTGCCGCCGACTTCTTTAAGCGCTACATCCTGGGTATCGAAAAAAACAATTATGTGGATCTGCTAAACAAAGCCGGATATATCATGCAAAAAACAGCGCCTGGAAAACCATGGATGGGAGCAATAACCGCCAAATTGAATAACGGCAACGTAATTATTACCGGCAACTCCATCATCGGCACACCAATTTACAAGGCAGGTATAGATGTAGGCGATATTCTTAAAAAAATGGACGGTAAAGCAGTAGATGGCTCAGAACCGCTGGCCAGCTATCTGGAAGGGAAAAAGCCGGGTGATAAAATAGTAATCAGCTATCAGAATCGTACTGGCAACCACCAGGCAACCATTACTTTAGAAGAAAACCCACAGATGGAAGTAGTAAGCGCCGAAAAGGCCGGGCAAGCCTTAACCGCCGAGCAGGAAACGTTCCGCAAAAACTGGCTGTCTTCTAAAGTTAAATAAAGCAATGATGAAACAATATATAGCAGCTTTTGCCTTAATAGTAGCCTCGGCACAGCTTCAGGCCCAAAATGTAAATAAATATATTCAGCAAAGCGATGTAGAACGCATCATCAAAACCTTGTCGGCTGATGATATGGAAGGCCGGGCAACCTTTACACCAGGTATTGAAAAAGCTGCTAAATTTATTGAGGCAGAATTTAAGCAAGCCGGCCTTGTTCCATTGCGGGGTAATAAAGGTTTCAGGCAAAACTTCAGCTTAACACGGATTAAGCCAACCAAAACTATGGTTAGCATCAACGGAAAAGTTATGCCTGCCGATAGTGCCTTTACCGTATCGGGTTTGCCCGTATTAAACTGGACCAATAACAGCGATGTACAAATTGTAAAAGTAAGCGCCGATAAAAATTTCGAGATCGAATATCGTACCTACCTCAGAACGGGAAAAAAAATGCTGGTACTGGTTGATCCGCATTTTTCGGCTGCTTTTAATCGCCTCAATGAGCGGATTAAAAGCGGCGTTATCAGCCAGCAGGTTAATAAGGAGCGGGCCATCGTATTTGTACAGGGCGATTTTAGTGAAGTCAAGTCATTCTCGGTAGCTTATACCGGCACAGCGGAAGAATTCCCTTTGTTCAATATCGCGGGCATGATTCCCGGTAGATCTAAAAAAGCGAAAGCAGAGTATGTGATATTTGGCGGACACTATGATCACCTGGGAATTTTAAAGCCTATGCAAGGTGATAGCATTGCCAACGGCGCCGATGACGACGCCTCGGGCACAACGGCGGTAATCAGCCTGGCCAAGTACTACAAAAAACTAAAAAACAACAGTCGTACACTGATATTTGTAGCCTTTACCGCCGAAGAAATTGGGGAATACGGCTCGGCTTATTTTGCCAAACAGGTAAATGCCGATAAGGTAGTAGCGATGTTTAATATCGAGATGATTGGCAAGGCATCTAAATTTGGGGTGAACTCCGCGTTTATTACCGGGTTTGAACGATCTGATTTTGGCAAGATACTACAACGTAACCTGGCAGGCACACCATTTAAATTTTATCCCGACCCATACCCGGAACAAAACCTGTTTTACCGCAGCGATAACGCATCCCTGGCTAAATTAGGCGTACCGGCACATACCATATCAACCGACCAGATAGACACCGATCAACTTTATCATACCGTAAAAGATGAATTTTCAACTTTGGATGTCGGTAACATTACCTCCACCATCCGCGCTATAGCGTTGAGCTCGCGCAGCATAGTGAGTGGGAAGGATACGCCTAAACGGGTTGGTAAACTGGAGCAATAGTATTAAGTCAAGAGTACTTAGTCTGGAGTCTTGAGTCAAGGCAACGCATTAAAAAAGTTCATTTGATTTTATTGACGCAAAAAGGGAAACCTACTGAACAAGGGGGCACCTACGGAGCCAAAACTTCTTTTTTGTTCCCTAAACAGGAAGCTCCCACTGGAGCTCTTTAACGGTTTGTTTTTGACTCCAGCGGAGTCGCCTGTTTATAGGAAAGGCCTTAAACCTGTTTTGGCTCCGTAGGTGCCTCCTTTTACTTTTTTAATGCCTTTGCCCTGAGTTCTGAGCCAATTTCTGACATAACATGGATTAATTTGGCTCAGAACTGCCCGAAATTTTATCGTTGACGTGACAAGATTTCGTGTTCGGTGATATTAACTCCGCAAGAAACGGGTTCTTAACGGCACCGGCCATCTATAGTTTTGTATATCAATATTTGAAAAATGGAAACGCAAAACTTAACCGACTATAGCCGGATTGCCCAGGCAATTGACTATATCAAAATCAACTTTAAAAAACAGCCAGCTTTAGACGATGTTGCCGAGAAGGTGCATCTCAGTCCCTTCCATTTTCAGCGGATGTTTAAAGACTGGGCGGGAGTGAGCCCTAAAAAGTTTCTGCAATACCTGAGTGTTGAATACGCCAAAAACATCTTGAAAGATAAGCAATCAACCTTGTTTGATGCTGCCTTTGAAACAGGCCTCTCCGGCACCAGCCGCCTGCACGATCTGTTTATGAACATCGAGGGGATGACGCCCGGCGAATATAAAAACGGCGGCGAGCAGCTATCCATCAATTACAGCTTTGCCGAGAGCCCATTTGGTAATTTGATTGTGGCATCAACCGCTAAAGGCATTTGTTATATGGCTTTCGCCGATGATGAGCAAACCGCTTTCAACCATTTACAGCAGCAGTTCCCCAATGCGCAATACCACCAGGTGGTTGATATGATGCAACAGAACGCGCTGTACATTTTCACCCGCGACTGGAGCCAACTGAACCAGATTAAGCTCCACTTAAAAGGTACGCCGTTCCAGTTAAAGGTATGGGAAACCTTGTTGAAAATCCCGGTGGGTAATTTATCTACCTACTCGGCCATCGCACAATCTATAGATAACCTGGGCGCTTCAAGGGCGGTAGGCTCGGCAGTTGGCGCCAACCCGGTCGCCTTTTTAATTCCCTGTCACCGCATTATCCGGTCCACAGGCGAGTTTGGCCAATACCATTGGGGTAGCACACGCAAAGCGGCCATGATAGGCTGGGAAGCGGCTCAGATCAATCCGGAAATTTAACGGGTCAATCAAATGGAAACAATAACTGAACGGATTGAAAAATGCGATTGGGAAGCTATATACCAGCAGATGAACAATAGTGGCTATGCGGTAATGCCACAGATATTAAGCGATGCGGAATGTGATGACCTGGTACGCAAATATGACCAGAAGGAGCTGTTCCGTAAAACAGTAGTGATGGAACGATACCGCTTTGGCTTGGGCGAATACAAATATTTAAGCTATCCCTTGCCGGGGATGATTCAAAGCATCCGCGAAACCGTTTATTCGCAACTGGCACCCCTGGCAAATAATTGGATGAAAGTGTTGAATATGGAGGCTGTTTTTCCTGATCAATTTGCAGAACTACAAGCGCTTTGCCGCGCTCAGGGGCAAAACAAACCCACCGTATTGTTATTGAAATACGGCGAGGGCGGCCACAATACCCTGCACCAGGACTTATATGGCGATCTGTTTTTCCCTATCCAACTGGTGTTGTTTTTAAACGAGCCGGGCAAGGATTATACCGGCGGCGAATTTGTATTAACGCAGCAAACACCGCGTGCGCAAACCAAGGCAATGGTATTGAAGCCGGCAAAAGGTGATCTACTGTTGTTCACTACCAATTTTAGGCCGATTAAAGGCGCTCGCGGATATTACCGGCTGAATATGAAGCACGGCGTAAGCGAAGTGCATAGCGGGATAAGACATACTTTAGGTATTATTTTTCACGATGCTTTAACGTAAAATGATAGCGCACCAGCAATTAGGCAATAGACCGCTCCAGATTAGCCGTAAGTTGAAGATGTTGATTGATGCAGGGATGATAACTTTAGGCGGAAACCGGAAGTTGAAAATATACGGTAAATTGAACTGCAAATCGGGCAAGCGGATGAAAGCGGCAAACCGGGTATTCTTTTCGTCGGAGGTGGAAGCTGTGTGCGCAGGCTACCGGCCTTGCGGGCATTGTATGAAAGGTGAATACCGGTTATGGAAAGCCAAAGCTTAAAAATTTGTAATTTTTGTTTTGAAATGCCGTCCATTATGCTTTTATTGAACTTAAATTGATGGTACGGAGAAAAACTATCATACAAAATAGCGAAGCCGATGGTCATGATTTTTTAACAGGGCTTAGTACCAATGAGTAACGAACCCGGACGGCCGGAAAAAAATAGGGATGAGGTTTGAAACTTCGGTAATTATTGGAGCACAGGCAAAAGCCCGACTGCACGCCGGGCCGGGAGCTGGCCTGTGGGAGGAAGGATCGGGCAGTCCAAAGCCCCCTCTAAACCGCGTTAGCGCTCATGCACACCCAAAATAAACCAAGGTGCATAATCTCCCCCGGTAGGGGAGACTTTTTAAGCCCTCCCTACCGGGGAGGGTTGGGTGGGGCTTCTTCCCGCGGCGATTGAGGTGCGCCACGAGGCGTGCGTATTAGTAATAATTAAATACCTAAAGGATGAAAGAGCCTTACAACCAAATTTGCCGTTCGGGTTGAAGTAAGCCTGGCACATTGGGAAGAAATGAACAATGTGAAGCTCAGGCGAGATGGTTCTGTAAGCTGCACCAGTAAGGCTTCGTTACGCCAAAGGATATCGGTCAAGCACCCTCATTTGCTTAAACCTGCCATGACAGTGGGAATAACGGCAATAAGAACACTGTCAGATACCCGGAGTAGAATGGTGTTGCGTGCAGGACGAAGGTAGCGCATGAACGTGGGAGACCCTAACGGGATATGCATGTCGGCATATTGCCGAGGGAGTCGGATATGTCCATAGTAGTGTTTGAGTCCCGAAAAGGTAAAAGCGGGAGTAGCGAAGGGGCATTACTATGAATAAGGTTTCCAAGAGAACAAAAACGGACAAAATTGATGGTAACAAATCATAAGAAGGTCGAAGCAGAAGGGAAGCAGGGCGAGCTGTTTAAAAGACGGCGGCGTGAGATCCCGGATGCGGAAAGAGTAGAAACACTCCGGGGGAAACTATATCAGAAAGCCAAGCAGGAGCGGAAGTACAAGTTTTATGTGCTGTATGATAAGCTGTTCATACCGTATATGCTAAGGGCAGCGTGGAAACAGGTTAAAGCCAATGACGGCGTAGCCGGAATAGACGGAATCCGGATATCAGATGTAGAACGGGGAGGCGTAGAAACCTACCTGCACACACTGGGAGAAGAATTACGAAAGCAAACCTACCGTCCGGAAGCAGTAAAACGGGTGATGATCCCGAAGGCCAATGGCGGGGAACGGCCCTTAGGCATACCCACGGTAAAAGACAGGATAGCCCAGACGGTATGTAAAATGATCCTTGAGCCGATATTCGAAGCAGACTTTAAAGAAGTTTCGCACGGGTTCAGGCCTGGGCGGAGTTCAAAGGATGCGATGACAGCGATCAAGGGGCATTTGCAGGCAGGGAAGACGGAAGTATTTGATGCAGACTTAAGCAAGTATTTCGACACGATCCCGCATGATAAACTGCTAAAAACGCTCAAAGAGAGGATCAGCGATCCAAGGATACTAAGACTGATCAGCATGTGGCTGAAAGTGCCTGTATTTGAGGACGGACAGTTTAAGGGCGGGAAGAAAAATGAGTTTGGCACCCCACAAGGCGGCGTGATATCACCGTTGCTGTCTAATATCTATCTACATCTACTGGACCGGATAGTAACAAAACCGGAAAGTATATTTAGCAGGATGGGCGTATCGATAGTCAGATACGCGGACGATTTCGTACTGATGGGGAAGGTCATACCTAAGGAAGTACTTGACAGACTGAAAATGATACTGGGGAAGATGGGATTGACCTTGAATGAACTCAAGAGCAAACAAATCCAATCGGAACAGGCGCCTTTCAGCTTCCTGGGGCACACGATCCGGTACGACAAGAGCCTGGTGTCCAGAAATGGACGCTACTGGAATATATCTCCGAGCAAAAAATCAGAGCAGCGATTGCGGAGTGGGTTAAGTGAATATCTGAAAAAGCACGGTCATAGTCCGGCAAGTGAAATAGTAGAAGAGCTTAATAGTCGTATCCGGGGATGGCTGAACTACTATATCATAAAAGGAGTCAGCTACGTACAGGTGAGCAAACGTCGGTTACGAAATTATCTTCACGAAAAGCTCAATCGCTACTACAACCGCAAGAGCCAAAGAAAGTGTAAGCTTTACAGACAAAGAGCTTTTGAGGCCTTGGTTCAAAAGAAAGGACTAATAGACCCAACAAAATACGCTTTCTGACGGTTCAACTGTGAATGCTGATGACGAAGTTTTTAGGAAAGCCGTATGCGGGAAAACCGCACGTACGGATTGACGAGGGAGTCGGGAAAGTGCTTTACTTTCCCGCTCTACTCTACCGGGCCGATGACCTAAGTTAAGAATACTGATTGTCGGAGTAAAACAGCACATTGATAATCAGCGCACCTAATACGATGCATACTTAACGCTTTTAGAAGATCCCTCCTCACGTCGGGATGACATGATGGATATATTTTGGTATTAAAAATCAATAAAACAGTATAAACAATATCAGCATAAAATAAAAACATGAGTATAACAGAAACCAGCCAGGTTGCGCACAATAGTTATTTTGACGGAAAAGTTCAAAGCCTGGGCCTTGAAACCGATAAAGGAAAAGCTACCGTTGGCGTAATGAAGCCCGGCCAGTACACCTTTGGCACCGCATCCCCCGAGTTAATGGTTATTATTTCGGGAGAGTTAAATGTAAAGTTGCCCGGCGCCGAATGGAAGGCTTACCATTCGCAAGAAACATTTGCCATAGCCGCCAATCAATCTTTCGATGTAAGCTGCAATCAGGATGTATCCTATCTTTGTTATTACGGGTAACAAGTAAAGCAAGCGCATAGCCTGCTTCTTGCCTCTTCTTTCTTACCTCCTGTTTCTTGCCTCTTGCTTCTAACACACCCTCCCATCATCATTATGTCAAAAAAACAGGAGTTAAAACTATTCTGCATACCGGGGCGTATTTATAAACGACATCAGTTTACTGGTGTTTGATAAGGTTTGATTTAGGGGGAGCCACGGGTTGGTTCCCCTTTTTTATTGCACATCAATTTTCGTATTTTTGATATCTTATGGATTTTAAGATCACATCTCAATATAAACCTACCGGCGACCAACCAGAAGCGATCAGGCAACTGGTACAGGGGATCAATAATGGCGATAATTACCAAACGCTGTTGGGTGTTACCGGATCGGGCAAAACATTTACCGTTGCCAACATTATTGAGCAAACTCAAAAGCCAACGCTCATTTTAAGCCATAACAAAACGCTTGCCGCGCAGTTGTATGGCGAGTTTAAGCAGTTCTTTCCCGAAAATTCGGTTAATTATTTCGTTTCTTATTACGATTATTATCAGCCTGAGGCTTTTATCCCCTCTTCAAATACTTATATAGAAAAGGATTTACAGATTAACGAGGAGATTGAAAAACTCCGGATCAGGACAACCTCGTCATTAATGTCGGGCCGGAGAGATATCATTGTGGTATCATCCATTTCGTGCATTTACGGTATGGGTAACCCCGAAGATTTTGCCAACTCGGTTTTCAAATTTGCTGTAGGTACACGTGTTAGCCGTAACGCGTTTTTACACCGCCTGGTTGAAATTTTATATGCACGCACCACCGCCGATTTCAGGCGGGGTAACTTTAGGGTAAAAGGCGATATTGTAGATATCTGGCCCGCCAACATGGACTACGCCTACCGGGTTTCTTTTTTTGGCGATGATATTGAAGAGCTGAGCACCTTTGACCCAACAACCGGAAAAACCATCGAGAAAATGCAGAATATGGTGGTTTACCCCGCCAATCTGTATGTGGCCCCTCGCGAGCGGTTCCAGCAATCGGTATGGGAGATCCAGGAAGAGCTGGAAACCCGTAAAAAGCAATTTATTGATGATGGGCGCTTTTTAGAGGCCAAACGGTTAGAAGAAAGGGTTAACTACGACCTGGAAATGATCCGCGAACTGGGTTATTGCTCCGGTATTGAAAACTATTCGCGCTTTTTTGATGGACGGAAGCCCGGCGCACGCCCCTTTTGCCTGCTGGATTACTTCCCCGACGATTATTTGATGGTGATTGACGAGAGCCACGTTACCGTTCCGCAAATCAGGGCGATGTACGGCGGCGACAGGTCGCGCAAAATATCGCTGGTAGAATATGGTTTCCGTTTGCCTGCTGCTTTGGATAATCGCCCCCTCAACTTTCAGGAATTTGAAAGGCTGGCGCCGCAAACCGTATACGTAAGTGCCACCCCAGGCGATTTTGAGCTGGAAAAATCGGGCGGCGTGGTAGTAGAACAGGTGATAAGGCCAACAGGCCTGCTGGACCCGGTGATTGAGGTACGCCCGGTGATTAACCAGGTAGATGATTTACTGGATGAGGTTGATAAAACCATTAAGTTAGGCGACCGCATCCTGGTAACCACCCTAACCAAGCGCATGGCCGAAGAACTGGCCAAATACATGGATAAGTTGGGTATTAAGTGCCGCTACATCCACTCGGAAGTAAAAACCCTGCAACGGGTTGAAATATTGCGCGGCCTGCGCTTAGGCGAGTTTGATGTGCTGATAGGCATCAACCTGTTAAGGGAAGGGCTTGATTTACCGGAGGTATCCTTAGTGGCTATTTTAGATGCTGATAAAGAAGGTTTCCTGCGGTCAGAGCGATCGCTTATCCAAACCATTGGCCGCGCGGCCCGTAACGACAGGGGGCGCGTAATTATGTATGCCGATAAAATTACTGATTCGATGCGCATAACAATGGACGAAACCAACCGCAGGCGCGATATCCAGATTGCCTATAACCTGGAACATGGCATTACGCCGATAACGGTAGGCAAATCGCGCGAGGCCATTATAGAGCAAACATCCGTGGTTGATTTTAAGGGCGGCGTACAATATGCTTATGTGGAGAACACCGCAGCTACTCTGGCTGCCGATCCTATTGTGCAGTACATGAGCAAACCCGAACTCAAAAAATCTATCGAGAACACTAAAAAAGAAATGCTGGCAGCAGCCAAAGGCATGGACTTTTTACTGGCAGCCAAGCTGCGCGATGAGATGTTTGCACTCGAAAAAATGATGGAAGAGAAGTTTTCCTGAGCCGGGAGTGTTTTGAGTTCTGAGTCCTGAGCCGGGAGCCTTGAGTTCTGAGTCGGGAGAGTCTTGAGTCGGTATCTTGAGTTGTGGATCGAAAGCGCCTTGATTCACTTGCACATTTGCATACTTACTCATTCGCACATTTACTCACATTCGCACATTAACTGTAACAAGTTTGTCTACATAGGCTTTGGCGGTATAATTTCATCAAAAATTCATTTAAGCTGGTTATTGTTGTTGCGTTATTTAAAACCACATCAGGCAATGGTAAGCATTATCAAATACGCATTCATCCTATCTTTATTTTCGGGCATCGCCTTACAGGCAAATGCACAAGAGAAAACCCCAACTATGCAAAAGGCGCCTGCCAATATCACCATTGATGGCAGGATGACTGAGTGGGGCGATTCCCTGGCGTTATATGACCCTAAAACTAAACTGAATTACGCTATTGCCAATGATGATACCATGCTTTATGTGGTAGCCTTTGTATCCGACAGGCAGCTTAAACGCAAAATAATGGCTGGCGGCATTACCATATCGGTAAACGGCGAAGGCAAAAAGCATAAAGTTTACAGCATGACCTATCCCATACCTGATAAAGCGGCGTTGATGAGCCGCCCCAGCCCGGAAGATGGCGACGATGTAAAACGTCCTTCGCTTATCGAGTCGACCAGCATCAGGGTAGCAGGTTTTAAGGATGTGGAGAGCGATGTGATCACCACATCAAACACCTACGGTTTTAAGGCCGCCATTAATTTTGACGACAAACATAACCTGGTTTATGAAACTGCCATCCCGCTAAAAATGCTTTACTTAAAACCCAACAAAAAGAAAGAGAACGAACTTGCCATTAACATATCCATCAACGGGATAGAGCGCCCCAGCGGTGCAAACGGCGATCGGAGAGGCGGTATGGAAGGCGGCGGTATTGGCGGCGGCGGCGGAATGGGCGGCGGTGGTGGTATGGGAGGCATGGGCGGTGGCGGCGGCCACAGAGGCGGCGGTGGTCACAGAGGTGGTGGTGAGGGCGGCGGACAGCAACAATTTGGAGATATGGCGCAGCCGACCGATTTCTGGGTTGAGCTTACACTGGCAAAACACTAATAGCTTCCGGGATCACTACTTTAAGGTAACTTCTTAAACAAAATCGTCAATCCTTAAAAAAAACATTTCGACCAGTGGTAGAAATCCTTTATGCCGGGATATGTCTGCTATAGAAATGCGCCCGGTTGCCCTTCTGTTGCAGAAGATTTCTCTCGTTCCTCGTTCGAAATGACATTTTTGGGGTATCTTAAACATTGTCATTTCGACCGTAGGGAGAAATCTTCTTCGCGTGCAAGGTCACAATGTGCTTTGGATATCACTGCGCTGTTTTTAAATTTATCAGGTGAGGGTTTAAAAAGATTTCCATCGAAAATTTCACGCCTATCATAAGCAAACATTTTTATCGTTATTAACTTATATATTTGTACTTCTTTTATAAGTATTAACAATGTTTGTAGTCGAATTTTTAGTTATTCTGGCCTGTGTGTATTACATTATACGCCTGCTTATACGTTTGGTATTGCCGATGCTTTTCCAGGGCTTGGTTAATAAGGCACAGCAACATAGCCAGCAGCAATATAGCCAGCCGCGCCCACGCCATACAGATGGCTCAGTAAGAGTTGATAAAATCCCCCAAACCAAAAGTTCTATTCCCGATTCGGAAGGTGATTATATTGATTACGAAGAAATAAAGTAATTATGCTTCCCGAAGGGCTATATAAACGCAAACATTTCGGTACACCCGAGTCATTCTTCCTCATCACTACCAACTACATCGTGCTGGTTTTAGGCATGCAGTTTTTTGCGGAATGCACCCAGATCAATTGGTTTTTCTGGGTTGTAATAGGCCTGCTTGCTTTATACAATATCTACAAATTACGCCGCGAGCGCGAGGAATACGATAAAATACGTATCATTGCTTACCTGATCAGCATAGCCGGAATGGCGTTGCTATTTTTTGCATTGAGGAGCGGCGCGCAACGTTGTTAACAATCTAATACAACTAATAGTTTCAATTCTCGCTCAATTTCCTATTTTTGAAAATCATATCTCACATTAATGAACAATTGGTTTAAACAAAATGGCATTCACTTGGCCATTGTTGGAATTTTTTTCGCAATCTGCTTTGTTTATTTTACACCCGCATTTAAGGGTAAAGCACTGGGGCAAAATGACGTTACGCGGGCACAGTCCACCCAAAAAGAAATTATGGACTATCGTGCCAAGGATACCACCATCCTATGGACCAACCAGGTTTTAGGCGGTATGCCTACCTTTCAAATATGGGCACCTTATTCCGCCAATATTACCAGCCATATCATCAGCACAATCAAATCGATATTTCCTAACCCAGTTGATACAGTATTATTGCTGTTGTTAGGGTCGTACCTGTTACTTTGCGTATTAAAACTGAATCCCTGGCTGGCTGCTGCGGGCGCAATTGCCTTCACATTTTCATCATACAATATTATATTGCTGGTTGCGGGGCATTCAAACCAATCGTTTGCCATCGCTTTTTTTGCGCCAATTTTAGCCGGTATTATCTTAGCTTTACGGGGTAAGTACCTTTTGGGCGCCGCATTAACCGCATTCTTTCTGGCGATGGAGATTAGGGCGAATCATATCCAGATGACCTATTATCTGATGTTCGCTATCATGATTTTGGTTGGTATTGAACTTTACCACGCTATTAAAGGGAAAACAACAGCTACATTTTTTAAATCCATAGGATATTTAGCACTTGCCACTTTATTGGCCATCGGTGTTAACGCATCCTCATTATGGAGTACTTACGAGTATGGAAAAGATACCATCCGTGGGCAATCAAACCTTACACAAAACACCAAGGAGCCAAGTAATGGTTTAGCAAGGGATTATACATACGAGTATAGCCAGGGCGTTGCCGAATGCCTTACCTTTTTAGTACCGAACGTATATGGTGGCAGCAGCAGCACCACTGCCGGAGAAGACTCAAAGGTAGCCAAGGTTCTGATAGACAAAGGCGTGGACCCGACGCAGGCGGTTAACTTCTCGCAGCAATTGGGCCTTTATTGGGGTGATAAACCCTTTACCGAGGGGCCAAACTACTACGGCGCAGTAATATTCTTCCTGTTTGTTTTGGGGTTGATCATTGTAAAAAACCGCATCAAATGGTGGTTGCTGGGTGCGGTACTGCTCACCGTATTCCTTTCATTCGGTAAAAACTTACCTTTCCTGTCCGATCTTTTCTTTAACTACTTCCCGCTATACAATAAATTCAGGGCGGTTGATTCTATTTTGGCTGTCGCGATGCTGTGCTTCCCTGTATTAGCCTTTTTAGCGGTTAACGAAGTGATCGCCACCAAAGATAAAGCGCCTTTATTTAAAAAGCTGCTGATAGCCTTGTACATTACAGGAGGCATCTGCCTGATCATCTTAGTTGTTCCGGATCTGTTCCTGTCGTTCAGAAACAGCCAGAACCAAATGCTTACCGACCAGTTAACACAAATATTTAAGGGCGACAGCGGCATGGCCAACACGGTAGTAAACGCTTTAACGCAAGACAGGATTTCGGTAGCTCGTTCAGATGCTTTCCGCTCGCTGGTTTTCGTGCTCCTCGCTTTCGGCCTGCTTTGGGCATTTATCAAACAAAAGATCAACGTTACCGTACTTTCGGTGGCATTTTTGGCTATTACCCTGGTAGATTTGTGGACAATTGACAAACGTTATTTAAAAGATGAGAGTTTTGTTGATAAGCAAGACGTTCAGCAACCTAAACCACGCGATATCGACCAGATGATTATGCGCGATAGCGACCCGGATTACCGCGTATTTGATACATCGCAGCCTATTAAAACTGATGCCTTTACACCTTATTTCCATAAATCCATCAGTGGCTACAGTGCGGCCAGGTTAAAACGTTTTGATGAGTTGATTGATAACCAATTCAGCAAAAGCATCAACCAGGATGTACTGGATATGTTGAACACCAAGTATATCATCACTACCGACCCTAAAACACAGGCCTTAAGTATGCATGCCAATGAAACCGCATGCGGCCATGCCTGGTTTGTAAAAAATGTAAAGTATGCCCAAACTGCGGATGAGGAAATGCAGGCCATTAGCAGTTTTGACCCGGCAAATGAAGCCATAGTAGATAACAAATACAGCAAATTGATTGATGAGAAGCAGTCGGCTTTAGATACTACCGGCTTCATTAAACTGGTAAGTTACAGCCCCGATCATTTAGTTTATCAAAGTGGTTCAACTACGCCGCAGATTGCTGTATTCTCTGAAATATATTATGATAAAGGTTGGAAGATGATGATAGATGATGTGGAGAAACCGTATTTCCGTGCGGATTATGTATTACGTGCCGCTCAAATCCCGGTTGGTAACCATAAAATTGATTTTATATTTCACCCTGCATCTTATTATACCGGCGAGAAGATTTCGATGGCAAGCTCCATTATCCTGGTATTGGTGTTGATTGGCGCTTTGTTTTTGGAAACCAGGAAAAAAAACTTTGGCGTACCCGCAGAGGCAAAAAAATAGGATTTTTTAATTGATAAAATCGGCCTTGTTGAGATGATCAGCAAGGCCGATTTTGTTATTGGATGTTTTAATCGATGCTGGTACAAGTTTTGGACCATCCCAGTTATGTCATCCCGAAGAATGAGGGACCTTTTGCGAGCGATAAGCCTGTAGCAAACCAGGTGCGTGCAGAAGAGATAAATCGGCCTTCTTGAGATGAACAGCAAGGCCGATTTTGTTATTGGATGTTTTAATCGGTGCTGGTACAAGTTTTTGGACCATCCCAGTTATGTCATCCCGAAGAATGAGGGACCTTTTGCGAGCGATAAGCCTGTAGCAAACCAGGTGCGTGCAGAAGAGATGAAATCGGCCTTGTTGAGATGAACAGCAAGGCCGATTTTGTTATTAGATATTTAATCGGTGCTGGAAAAAAATTTTTGAACCATCCCAGCTATGTCATCCCGAAGAATGAGGGACCTTTTACGAGCGATAAGCCTGCAGCAAACCGGTCGCGTGCAGAAGATTCCTCTTCGTACCTCATCGGAATGACGTTTTTAATTAATAACGCCCAGCCCTATTATCCAAAAAGATATCAGGCGCGCCCTCCGGGGAGAGCTAATCGCATAAATGCCACCGCTAACTATACCCATCATAATCAACCTTTGGATGTTTATTAATTCACAAATCTCCCGGTTATATCTACCATCCGTGCAAACGGATTGATAAACTTGTTGGTTAAAACAGCAAACTCGCGGCGGGTAACTGGCCTTTTGGTGTCAAAGTCTGATGTAAATTTATAGGTTGTTTTCCAGGCGGCTTTCATTTTATGCTCCAGGTTTTCGGGATCGGCTAAGGTCATTTCGCTGATAAAAGATAGCAGGTTGCCAACCGTAAACAGTTCGCCGGGTTTGTTTTTATTGTACCATAAAAACGACCGGGTATAAAGATCGAGCATAATGGGTTTGATCTCGCTGGTTTTTACCGCCGAATCGGGCAAAAAATATACCGCGCTTGTTTTTCCATTCACTTTTTGTACGCCTCTCAGCATACCGGTTGCACCGACCTGCTGTATCGACCTGAAATAGACATCCTTAGGATCTATATCCACAAAGGGCATCAAGTAGCCTTTATAGTCCAGTAGTTCGGTTTGTATTTTACGCACCTGCAAATTTTTTGTGGTGGTTTTAAAAAATGCGCAATAAGCGGCAATAGTACCCGCGCCCTGCCCCAATGTCATTTGCACAGAAGGATAGAAGGTGCTCGCGTTGGTGAGGTGCGTAGTAGACATGGCCTTCTCGGTAACCAGCAAATTATCAAGCTCTTTAATCACCACGGCTCCCATGGGTATACTATAACCGGGCATCGGCGGGTAATTAGTTTTAGGTGCATTGCTCCCCGCGGCATAATGCTGACCCGGACTGGCATCGCCAACGGCGATAGATGTACGGTATAGCTTGGACGCATTATCGTAGGGCGTATAAATATCATTCAACGACATCCGGATCAAGCCCTTGGCACGGCGCGCCTCGCGCATGTATGGGATGTAAGGCAACTTGTCGGGCGTGCCAAATTCCTGGAAATCAAGGCTCAGGTTTTTGAGGCCCAATTCGGTTTCCATATAATAGATCAGCCCCAGTGTTTTCAGTTTTGCCTTTTTATAAAAGGCATCGCGCTGCTCCGGTTCCAGTTGTTCCATAGTAACCGGGAAACTGTTGGCGCATTCGCCCCACTTAATCATGTATTTGTCGTTGGGCAGCCTGCCATCGGCAAGCATTTTTTTAATGTCTTTGCTTTTCAGGCAAGCGTAATCGGCAGCATTATATCCTTCCGGCTTGGGTATTGTGCGGTCGGCAGCGCGGCCATAATCCTTTAAAATAGCTATCCAGGTAATTTCCTGTATCAGCGGCGAGGCCTCATTGGGTGCAAGGGCTTCGCCGGTGGTTTTATTACTTTCAAAACCTACATCAAACTTAACTCCCGCTTTCGCGGCAACATCGCCCGTTTCGGTAGCATCAATCACTACGCTTGCTTTTACAATAACGGGCTTGCCATCCTCGGTAATCGTCACCTCCCAGCCGTCGCCATTTTTTTTGATCGCCGTCCAGGGCGTTTTTGTTTTAACGGTAAGGCGTTTTACGGTATCGGTTATCTTTTTTAAGATGGCTGAACCGGTGTATGGTTCAAACTTTAACGCGGCGTTTAGCGCAGTATCGTATCCCGGTTCCTTTTTATAAAAATCGCGCACGTGCCTTCTAAACTCCCCCCATATCCCTGATGGTAAATTACGATTGGCCTCAACGATGCAATTCCCCCCGGCGGTAAGGCTGCCCCCAAGCCAGGGGCCGGGCTCTATAAGCAGGGTTTTAACCTTGCTCCGTGCCGCTTGTATAGCTGCGGCAACGCCGCTTGCCCCGCCGCCAATTACTACCACATCGGTTTTAATGGTTTGCCCGTAAACGGGTGCTATGCCGCAAATTAAAATAATAAGTAATAACTTTTTGATCATGCCTCAGATTTAAAACAACTACAGAACGCTAAATTAAAGCAAAGCTTTTACCAGCGATTAAAAATTCTGCCCAAAGATATTTTATATTATTTATTACCTGCATGTTAAGCATTATTTTGAGTGGGCTGGTCCGGACAAAATCTATAGTTAAATTTCGTTGCCGTCAGCATCGTATGGGCTGATGTGCAGACTAAAATATCCTGGCTCACATCACTTTTTTTAAAAAAATATCCTATCTTAAACTTTTAAAACCAACTAAGTTTTACCTATATGAGCACCGCACTTGACCCGGCCAAATATCCGATAGGCAAATTCACGGCTCCATCCTCCTATACCCAACAGGAAATGCAGGCCTGGATAGACGACATTAAGACCCTTCCGGGGAGGTTACATAAAGCTGTGATGACCCTGACCGAACCCCAATTGGATACCCCTTACCGCACCGGCGGATGGACCATACGCCAGGTGGTACACCATGTGGCCGACAGCCATGCCAACGCGCTGATCCGTTTTAAGCTGGCCCTTACCGAGGATAACCCCACAATAAAGCCATACGAAGAGGCCGACTGGGCGCTATTGGCAGACTACCGGTTGCCGGTAGAGCCGGCCCTGAGGATGCTGGAAGGCCTGCACCTGCGCTGGGCTGCCATATTGGAGGGTATGGATGAGGACCAATGGAATAAAACCTTTTATCATCCCGCAAGTGGTGAAACCGCGCCGTTAAGAAAAATTCTGGGTATGTATGCCTGGCATGGCAAGCATCATTTGGCGCATATTACCGGTGTGAAGTTTTAGTATTGCGATGGATTGATGTTTGCAACTGGTTTCTGTTGTGCTTGATAATGCGGGCGAACGTCATCTTTCAATATCATGCCATAGAATAGCTGATTGGCTTTTCGGCTTGGCGCCTTTGCCGGTATTTTAAAATGAGCGGTCTGTTAAGGGTAAATGGCAGCAGGATACCGCTTGTAGAGGCCGCCACACCGTGTTTCGACAGGCTTATAATGACGTCTACTTAAATCATTGATTATCAGAGCGTCTGGTTTTGATCCGAAAATCAGTATTCTTAATTTACGACATCGGCACGCTCAATCGCCGCGTGAAGGGCTTATTACTTTATTCACTGTTGTTTGTTTTTGGTGTGAATGATTGCTAACGCAGTTTTGTCTTGATACAAAAAGTAACCAAAAAAATCAAGACTGCCCGATCCTTCCGCCCGCGAGACCAACTCCCGGCCCGGCGTGCAGTCGGGGCCTTTGCCCGCTTTTGCCTCTGGACCAAAAAATCTACCGGGTTCAAACGTCATCTCTGTTTTTTCAGGGCTCGCGCGGTAGGCCACTCAGCATGACACCCTTTTTTGTGCGTGAAAGCGATCTTCCTGAAACTTCGCCAGGCTCAGTAGTCGAAGGACGTGCGATATGGTCTTGTAAAAGATATTTTGGTGAGGCAGTGTGAGATGCTTGCCTCACAAACTAAAACTAAATTTCGCCCCCGGAATGGAATGAAGTTTGAACTAAGGCTTGTTAAACATATATCATGCCCGAAGGACCTTCCATTGTTATCTTAAAGGAGTTAGTTCAACCATTTAAAGGCAAAACTGTTGAGAAAGCCGCCGGGAACAGCACAAAACTGGACACCGGCAAACTTGCAGGGCAAACCATTACCGACTTTAAAAGCTGGGGTAAAAACTTTTTTATTTGTTTCGACCAATTTAGTATCCGTATTCACTTGATGCTGTTTGGCTCCTACCGTATTAATGAACATAAAGACAGCCCGGCACGCCTAAGCCTGCAGTTTGATGATGGCGAGCTTAACTTTTATACTTGCATAGCGGAATTGATAGAACAACCGCTTGATGATCTTTACGATTGGAGCGCCGACATCATGAACCCCGCATGGGATGTTGCCAAGGCACTAAGCAAAATGAAGGCCCAGCCCAATATGCTGGCCTGCGATGCGTTGATGGACCAGCACCTGTTTGCCGGTGTGGGCAATATCATCAAAAATGAAGTGTTGTTTCGCATCAGGTTACACCCTTTAAGTAAATTGGGCAAAATTCCTGATGAAAAGCTGGAAGAAATGGCTCAGGAAGCGGCGATTTACGGATTTGAGTTTTTAAAGTGGAAAAAGGAGTTCACCCTGAAAAAGCACTGGCTGGCGCATACAAAAAAAATATGCCCGAGGGATGATGTGCCTTTTATTAAAGACAAGCTCGGCAAAAGCAACCGGAGATGTTTTTATTGCGAGGTTTGTATGGTGAGGTATCAATGAATCGGAATAGGCAAACCATAGCGCCGTAATAATGTGATTTAAAGTCACTCATTATCTGTTTTGGTTTTGAATAACAATCAATAGCTCTTAAATAAGCGCTGCTGACATTCAAAGCACTTCGCCTCGCCTTACACACGTAAAAGATTTCTCCCGTTGGTCGACATTCTTTTTAATTCGTTAATCTCAAACTATGTCATTCCGACAACGGAGGAACCTTTTGCGCGTGCTTAGTATGCCGTAGAACTTTCACAATGGACTTGTTTGAAGCAGAAGATTCCTCTTCGTACCTCATCGGAATGACATTTTTTTTAGTTCGTCAATCTCAAGCTATGTCATTCCGACAACGGAGGAACCTTTTGCGCGTGCTTAGTATGCTGCAGAACTTGCACGATGGACTTGTTTGAAGCAGAAGATTTCTCTTCGTAACTCATCGTGACATTTTTTTAGTCTTGATTAATTTGTTATTTATCCTTCTGAGGCTGTCATTTTGAAGCCTGCTAACCTAAGAGCGGTATCCCTGCCTGGTTCGCTATTCTCTAATCCTATAGATTTCATCAACACAACTATATTATCAGTTAACCTATTGGCTCTCATCACCAGTCAAATCACCAATAAAATTGGCAATTTATCCACACAAAAACACATTAACTTATAAATAATCAAGCGTTAACATTATGTCACGATAGTAAAAATGTAATATATTATCGCTACCTTTGCGCCAAAATTAAGGACGCATTTTCATGCAAAAAATCAGAAACATTGCTATTATAGCACACGTTGACCACGGTAAAACTACATTGGTTGATAAAATTTTACACGCCTGCTCAATTTTCCGCGACAACCAGGAAACAGGCGAGTTGATATTGGATAATAATGATCTGGAACGCGAGCGAGGTATAACCATCGTATCGAAAAACGTTTCGGTTAGATATAAAGATGTTAAGATCAACATTATCGATACCCCTGGTCACGCCGACTTTGGCGGTGAGGTTGAGCGTGTATTGAAAATGGCTGATGGTGTTTTGTTACTTTGCGATGCTTTTGAAGGCGCTATGCCCCAAACCCGCTTTGTAACTCAAAAGGCTTTGGCTTTAGGCTTAAAACCTATTGTGGTTGTAAACAAGGTTGATAAAGAAAACTGCCGCCCGGAAGAAGTTTACGAGCAAATTTTTGAATTGTTTTTCAACCTTGAAGCTACCGAAGATCAACTGGATTTCCCGGTGATTTACGGTTCATCAAAACAAGGCTGGATGAGCACCGACTGGAAAGTGCCAACCGATAACATTTTCCCTTTAATGGATGCCATTTTAGAGAACATCCCTCCGGCTCCTATTGAAGAAGGTACTTTGCAAATGCAGATCACTTCGCTGGATTATTCATCCTTCGTTGGCCGTATCGCTATCGGCCGTGTTGCCCGTGGTACCATTAAAGAAAACATGCCTGTATCATTGGTAAAACGCGATGGTACTGTTGTTAAAACAAGAATTAAAGAATTATACACCTTTGAAGGCTTAGGTAAGGTTAAAGCTACCGAAGTAAGTTCGGGTGATATTTGCGCTGTTGTTGGTATTGATGGTTTTGATATTGGCGATACCATTGCTGATTTTGAAAAACCGGAACAACTGGCCGTTATTAAAATTGACGAGCCTACCATGAACATGCTGTTCACTATCAACAACTCACCGTTTTTTGGTAAGGAAGGCAAGTTTGTAACATCACGCCACCTGCGCGACCGTTTATACAAGGAAATGGAAAAAAACCTGGCGTTGAAGGTTGTTGAAACCGAATCGCCTGATTCATACTTAGTGTATGGCCGTGGTATTCTCCATTTATCTGTATTGATCGAAACCATGCGTCGTGAAGGTTACGAAATTCAGGTTGGCCAGCCACAAGTTATCGTTAAAGAAATTGACGGTGTTAAATGTGAGCCGGTTGAAACCCTGATTGTTGATGTCCCTGGTGAAGTTGCCGGTAAGGTAATTGAATTGGTAACTCAACGTAAAGGTGATTTATTGGTGATGGAGCCTAAAGGCGATTTACAACACTTAGAGTTTGATATCCCTGCCCGTGGTATTATCGGTTTGCGTAACAACGTTTTAACCGCTACCGGTGGCGAGGCTATTATGGCTCACCGTTTTAAAGCTTACGAACCTTGGAAAGGACCAATCCCAGGCCGCCTGAACGGCGTTTTGGTATCAATGGATACTGGTAAAACTACTGCTTTCGCCATTGATAAATTGCAGGATCGCGGTCGTTTCTTTATCGATCCGGGAGCTGATATTTACGAAGGCCAGGTTTTGGGCGAGCACATCCGCGATAATGATTTGGTGATCAACTTAACCAAGGGCAAGCAATTAACCAACATGCGTGCATCCGGTAGCGATACCAACGTACGTATTGCCCCGGCTATCAAGTTTTCGTTAGAAGAAGCGATGGAGTATATCCAGGCTGATGAGTACATCGAAATAACTCCGGTTGCCATGCGTTTAAGGAAAATTTACCTGAACGAAGGCGAGCGCAGAAATAATGCTAAAAAGTTCACTTCGCAATAAAAGCGAACTCGTAAAAGGCTATTACAAGAGGCTGATCATAAATGGTGTGACCCCAAAAAGTTGGACAGTTTACAAAATTAAGTTTTTTGTACGAGAGCTCGGTATTCCACCGGGCTCTTTCCATTTAACCTGTTTTTTATTCTTTCATTGTTATAGTAATGAATGTATTCTTTTAACGAAGTTATAAATTCTTCCGCAGTTTCAAAGCTCTGTTTGTACAGTAATTCTGTCTTTAAGATCCCAAAGAAGCTTTCGGCCAAGGCATTATCCAAGCAGTTTCCCTTTCTGGACATGCTTTGAATAATTCCATGTTTTTCCAAAGCCTTTCTATATCCATAATGTTGATATTGCCACCCTTGGTCAGAGTGAAAAATAAGTCCCCTTATATCTTTCACTTTATCAAAAAGCCTCATATAACATTTCATCTATCATCTGCATATTTGGAGATTTTGAAATACTATAAGAAATGACTTCCCCGTTGAACATGTCAATTATAGGAGATAAATAGATCTTCTCCCCTTTAATGTTCATCTGAGTGACATCCGTAGCCCATTTCTGATTAGGCAGATTTGCCTCAAAATCCCTTTCAAGTACATTAGGGGCAATTTTACCAACCTCACCTTTGTATGAGCGATAACTTACTTTCCTGATATTGCATTTTAGGCCTAATGTTCCCATCAATTTTTGGACAGTCTTGTGATTTATGCTATAACCCCGGTTCTTCATTTCGGCGGTGACCCGCCGATAACCATATCTGCCTTTATGCAAGTGGTATATACTTGCGATCTCTTCTTTTTCATGCTTGTATTTATCATCATTTAGGCGCTTGCGATGATAATAAAATACAGAACGAGCCATCTGTTTGCAATCCAATAGAATTGAAACATCATGTTCGGGCCTTAGTTCTTCGATGGCTTTTGCCCACTCATGCGTTCGCGGGCTTCTTTTTCCTTGACTAAGGCCGTGACTTTTTTTAATAGTGCGTTCTCCGCCCGCAAACGGCTATTTTCCGCCTGGAGCTTCTCTACTTCTGTTTCAGGTTCAAGCTTCTTTGATCTTCCCATGCATTTAGGTGGTCGTCCAGGATTCTTTTGCTGGTATAGTACTGCATATCCCTCAACCCGTACTGATCTTACCCAGCGCTCTAAAGCAGTCTTGCTTAATCTATATTCCAGAACAACCTGATTTAAAGGTACTTTTTTTTCTATGACAAGCCTTACAACTTCTTCTTTGAAATCAGGCGTGGGCTTGACGTTAGGTTGTTTGAGCAGCCCACTTTCGCCATAAAGATCATATTTCCGAACCCATTCCAATATCATGCCTTCACGGATATGGCGTTCGCGGGATATCCGTAGAATCGGCTTTCCCTTTCTTACTTGAGAAACTACATCAAGTTTCTCTTCAAATGTGTGCTTTGACATAAATAATAAACCCCAAAAGTTTTTGTCTAACTTTTGGGGTTCACTTCAAAACTATGATCGGCCTCTTTTTTATATACCATTAAGCCATAGCAATGAGTATGGAGTTAGATTTAAGAGTTTTTAACTTCGTACGGATGGATTTTGGCACTATAGCGATAAGTTTTAGTTTGTCCGCTGGAATTCCAAGCTGTAGTTTGTAATGAAATAAAAGCGCATTTGCTTTGCTGCTTTTCATGATGAAAAACAAAGCAGTAAATTACAGTTTATAATGATTCGCTATTAAGTCGTTGATTACCAGTACTAAATATCTCTCCATCATGTCATCCCGACGGGAGGAGGGACCTTTTGCACGTGGTAAGTATGCAGCATATTAGGTGCACTTATTGTCAATGTGCTTATTTGCTCCGACAATCAGTATTGTTAATTCAGAGCATCGGCCCGCTCAGTCGCCGCGGGAAGGGCTTTGTTCTTTTTTCTTGACAAAAAAGAACCAAAAAGTCAAGACTGCCCGATCCTTCCGCCCACAGGCCAACACCCGGCCCGGCGTGCAGTCGGGGCCTTTGCGCACTTTTCCTATCTGCGCTTGGTAATCTATAAGGTTCAAACGTCATCCCTGTTTTTTTCGGGTGACCGGATCTGTTCCTTATAATGACGTCTTTAGTTATTGATTATCATTGTGTTGGTGTCATGCTGATACTTCGTCAGGCTCAGTAGTCGAAGCACGGTGTGGTGGCCTCTGCGAGCGCATGCCGTTATTATTTAACTCCTGGCTAATCAGTATTTTTTTCCCGATAGAATTTTTCCTCCTTATTTTTTCACAATCAAATCCTCTTTGGCCGCCCATAGGCTAATATCCTGTTTGGTTAAGGCCGCCGCCATCAAATCCGGAAACTTATCGGGGGTACAGGCAAAAACGGGAACGCCCAGATCGGCCAGGAACTGCGCGTTACGGTGATCGTATGATGGTGCTCCATCATCATTCAAAGCCAATAGCACCACCAATTGTACCCCGGCGGTAACCAGCTCAACCATTCGCTGGCGCATTTCGAGTACGTTTCCACCTTCGTATAAATCGGTAATCAGCACCAGCACCGTATCAGCAGGCTTGGTTACAATTTGCTGGCAGTAGGTTAAGGCCGCGTTAATATCGGTACCGCCGCCTAACTGCACACCAAAAAGGAGTTCAACAGGGTCGGTCAGTTCTTCTGTCAGATCCGCGACGGCGGTATCAAACACCACCATTTTAGTTTTAATCGCGGGTATAGAAGCCATCACGCTGCCAAATATGCCCGAATAAACTACCGACGAACCCATCGAACCGCTTTGATCAAGGCAGAGGATCACATCCTTTAACGAAGAACGCTTACGCCCGTAACCCACCCGGCTTTCGGGGATGATGGTTTGATATTCGGGTTGATAGTGTTTTAAATTTTTGAGGATGGTGGCGCCCCAGTTAATTTCCTGGTGGCGGGGGCGGGTATTTCTTACACTTCGGCTCAGGCTGCCGGTAACAGCCTGCCGGGTTGGTTCGGCCAGTTTTTTAACGAGCTCATCAACCACTTTGCGTACCACCTGCCTCGCTGTATCTTTGGTTTTATCGGGGATAACCCGGCTCAGCGTCATCAGCGTTGCCACCAGGTGCACATCGGGCTCAATGTTTTCCAGCATTTCCTTCTCAAAAAGCATCTGGGTTAAGTTGAGCCTTTTTAAAGCATCTTGCTGCATCACCTGCACCACGCTCGACGGAAAAAAGGTGCGGATATCACCGAGCCAACGGCTCACGTTGGGAGATGAGGCACCCAGGCCACCGCTCCGGTCGCTATCATATAACGCTTCAAGGGTGCGGTCAACCTTTAGGTCGGCATCGTTCAGTTCAAATTGTGTTCCTTCTTGCTGGTGTCCACCCAAAATCAATCGCCATTTGCGTAAGTGTTGCGGTTCTGTTTCCATTTAACTGGGATTAATAAGGGCTATTTAAGGAAACGAATATTATTTTATACAGATTTTATTTTGTGAAATAAATGTATTGTATCTTTTATAATGTCATACATTTTATTTCTTAGTGACTGATCTTTTATATCTTCGGAAATGCGGATTGTATAATTGCCTTCATTATAATATAAGTCATACTTGAACTTTAAAACAACATCTGGATGTTCCGAAACTAAAACTAGTAAATTATCATTTATTAAGTCTTCAAGTTCTATAAACGTATTTCGTCCATTTTCTATTTTCATGCTTTAATTTTGCTTTTGAATGATAATTTAAATGCTTTTATCTTTTCGCCATACTTTAGGGATATATACAATAGAAATGCCTAAGACGACATAAAAAATGTACTCGGGGAGATCATAAGAATTAAATATTCCTTGAAAGTAATAGCTATCGGTCGATGAATTTCCGAATCCTAAATATTTTTTATAATAAGTAGTAAAAGGCCAGAAATCTGACTTTTCATTTGTTGCCGTGAACAAATTGACTGTGGTGTTTCCATTGTCCGAAATACGACCTTCAATGTCAGCGAGATTAACAAAAAGAGCAAACGAATTAAGAGTAATCCATAAAATCAAAAATCTCTTTTGTAATAACGATAATTTATATTTATTTTCTGACATAAAAGCTACTCTAATAAGGCGCCTTTAAAGTAGAAAAATAAATTGATTGTTGGGTGTTTATTCTTTCCTGATTTCAAAACACACCTAATAGTCGGCCAAAGTTGTAAATTAATATATCATCGCCAAATTTAATAGTTCAAGTATTACCGGCAGCCCCAGTTTTGCGCTTTCGGCATCGAATCCGGCCTGTGTTGCGGTGTGTTGCTGGCCGGATGCACCCCCGGTTCGTACTTTTTCGCCCAGCTTTCTTCTTTCGGGACCCGAAAAATTGGCGAAGGTTCTGCGCAGTAAGGGCAGCACCTGCATAAATGTTTCGTCGGCTAAGCCGGATACCCAATGGTCTATCATCTGCCAAAGATCCTGATCAAGCAACAGCAAGGTACCGCTCCCTTTTAAAAAGCCCTCGAGCCAGGCCGCCGCTGTTACTGGGGCGGTAGCTGCCGACATGGCATAGCTAAAATGCTGTGTTAATTGCTCGCCTGTGAGTAGTTTACCGTCGTTAAGCAGGCGGGTAGTATAACCGCTAATGATAGGCGATGTATTGGTATTGCCTGCAATTACCTGCAGAGTTTGCTGCCATGCCGTGGTTATCTCGGTATCCTGCAATAAATTGATGCCATCATTCAGCTTAAAAAAAAGCTCGAGCAATTTACGGGAAGCGTCATCATCTATGGCAACACAGGCATTGGGCAAACTGATACATACACGCGTGATGATACTGCTGATGATATTGAGCACCACGGTGGCATCGGTTTTACGCACATTGCCATACCTGGCCACAGTAATCAGCCCGGGCACAACTTCCATCAGTTCAATTACATCGGCAGACGCGGCAGCTAAATTCTTAAGGCGGACGATTAATTGCTGTATGGCTTCTGTCAATTCTGCCGGGATACTTTGTTCGAGCAGATTACTGATGATCTTTAAATCGGTTGCCGATTGGGCCTGTTGCAGTACGCTGTTGGCGGCAGCCTCGGCCACGGTATTGCCTAAGTTGCCGCGCTCAATAATTTCAACAGAAAAACCAGGATCCCATTGCAGGCGCCATTGCTCTTTAAACGTGCCTTTGCCGGTTGTAAATTGCTGCCTGCCCCAGGCAATGCCTAATAACTGAAGGCGGTGCAAAAATATGCTGCGTTCCAGGTCGGTATCTTTGCGCAGGTCGAGTGTATAATCTTTAAAATCCGCAGTGGCGGGAAGCCGCAATTTTTTTTGCAATTTTTCAATATCCAGCTGCAATGGCGGCTTGGGTATTTCAGGTGGTACATCGCCAATTTGCTGACCGACGATCAGTTCATCGTGCACCAGTTTCAATAAAATATTTTCGCCGTTGCAAAGCACGCTTAAGGTGGCTTCGTTCAATTCTTCCAAACCTACCTTGGGCAAGCCCCGGAGCGAAGCTAATGAACCGGCCAGCCTAACCGCTTCGATGATGTGGGCAACGGACGTATCCATCTGTTGCTTCCTGAATATTTGCGCCACCCTGGCCATCCAGCGGGTACCATCATCGTTGGGATATTGCCAAACATGGCTATACCAGCCAGGCGAATTAATACCCGCCCCATAGCCACTTTGAAAGCTGAGGCGACTAAATGTCCAGGGGATCCAGGTACACTCTGTTTTTACTTTGGGCAAGCCTTTTAACAGGTCGTTATCCTCTTTTTGCGATACCTTGGCCTGTAATGCGGGTACGTGCCATGCGCCGCAGATTACGGCGATGGTATGGAACATTTCTTTTTCGGCCTGCCGGATGGTGCGGCGCATGTAAGCCTCCCGTAGTTGCTCCAGCTTCTTATCTTTTTGAGGGATGCTTTCGCGTACGGCCTGCATGGCTTCGGCTACGGCATCAAATACTTCATCGTTATTTAAACGGTATTCAAAAGTATGTTCCCACCATTGCTCTTGGTCGGCAAAGCCAGCTGCATCCGAGAGGTAACTGATGGGGTTTTTGCTGAGCTGTAATAGTTCAACAGGCTGTGCCTCCTGGTTAATATACGCCTCGTCGGGCTGGATATCCTGCTGTAATTGCTGCTGCTCTTTTTCAATCAGCATCTGGTTGCCAGCTGGCAAGTCCATAAAGCGGACGTGGATGTTTTGCCGGCGAGCATACAGAATAGCTTGCCACTCCGGGGAAAACTCGGCAAAGGGATAAAAAACGGATCGTTGCGGATCATCGGGTTGGTAACATAGCAAAGCAACCGGCGGCTTCAGTTCCGCGTGTCCAACCCACTGTAACATCGCATCGGCTTCCGGCGGGCCCTCCACCAGTACAATATCGGGCTTTACCGATTCCAGGAAAGCCTTCACGTTTTTTGCCGAGCCCGGCCCGTGGTGCCTGATGCCTAAAATATTTACTGCCATGTAGGGTTGGTATTATAAATCGCGGCAGGCGCGGTAAATATCGCTCCAATCGCTCCGGGGTTTCACTACGGTTTCCAAATACTCCTGCCATACCAGTTTATCCTGCACCGGGTCTTTAACTACCGAGCCAATGATGCTGGCTGCCAGGTCGGCGGCGGTAAGGCGCCCATCGCCAAAGTAAGCCGCCATAGAGAGTCCGCTGTTCACAACCGAAATAGCTTCGGCTGTACTTAAAGTACCTGTGGGGATCTTGATTTTGGTTTTGCCATCCAGCGTAACACCACTGCGCAACTCGCGGAAAATGGTTACAATCCGGCGGATCTCCTGCAAAGCGGGCGGTTCGGCTGGCAGCTCCATTACTTTTTCGAAGCTCTCCACACGGCGGCGTACAATATCAATTTCTTCTTCTATCGAATCGGGCAGGGGCAAAATCACGGTATTGAAACGCCGTTTTAGCGCGCTCGAAAGTTCGTTTACACCCTTGTCACGGTTATTGGCGGTGGCTATCACGTTAAAGCCTTTTACAGCCTGCACTTCGATGTTGAGCTCGGGCACGGGCAATGTTTTTTCGGACAGGATGGTGATCAGCGTATCCTGCACATCCGCGCCAATGCGGGTAAGCTCCTCCAAACGCACAATTTTGCCATCTTTCATGGCGCGCATTACCGGTGTTTCCACCAAGGCGTCGGGTGTAGGGCCCTGCGCAATTAAGCGGGCATAATTCCAGCCATAACGTACCGATTCTTCGCTGGTGCCGGCGGTTCCCTGGATAATGAGGGTAGAGTCTCCGCTGATACCCGCCGCCAGGTGCTCACTCACCCAGCTTTTAGCCGTACCCGGCAAACCATAAAGCAGCAGGGCCCTATCAGTGGTGAGGGTTGCTACCGCTATTTCCATCAGGCGCCGGTTGCCGATGTATTTTGGCGAAACCTCAAAGCCGTTTTTAAGTTTGCCGCCCATCAGGTAGGTAACTACGGCCTGCGGCGATAATACCCAGTTGGCGGGTTGCTTTTCGTGATCCTGTTTTTTGATTTCTTCCAGTTCGTGTGCAAATAATTGCTCTGCATGCTGACGTAGTATCTGTGACATATTTAGGTTTTTACGCGTTAAAGGCCCGAAGCGTTTGTTGCTTTAAGGTGAGTAATTTAATTAAATGATGTTTGCTCTTTTCCCAGGTCTGCCGGATATTGGCATCCGTAGGTTCAATCTTTTCAACCTGACTGATGATCGCTATCGGTATTAAACCGATATGCTGGTTAAAAAATGTCCGGTTATATTGATATGGGTAATTAGCCATATACTGAACTGCCTTAGCTGTGAATGTTAAACCCCACTCCTGGTTACAAAGTAGTGCGTAGTGTATAGCATCTTTGGCCTCGGAATTCATTAAGCGTAACAGGTATTTTTCTTGTTCAGGCGGATCAAGATAGTTGATAAAATCAACATAAAAACCATCGAGCTGCAAAAAGTACCGCATCCAGCTTTCAGCCTTAAAAAGAGACACTGCCATGCCCAAGGCTCCTACCATGGATGGGGCATACTTTGCAAAATGTTGAACTACCTGCTCAGGGCCCATCTCGAATTGTTGCTCCCAAAAAACAGGTGGAATAGCGCTAATCAACTGGTATATGATGTATTCCTCATCAGTCATGGTACTTTTTATACCTGTTAGCTTTTGTATGCCCGATTTAAAGATGCTTTCATCTACCTTGGCCGGTAGTTTTAATTGGATAGAAATTTTTGTCATCATCCCCAATAAAGCTTTCTCCCTTTTCAGAATCACGGATTGGCTCAGCAACTCTTCGTATTGCCTTACAATGGATGAGCCGGGAATCTGTTTGAGCAAAGCCATCACCTCATCCTTTACTTTCTGCGCTTTCTCGTTAAGTAAGCTTTCCAGCCAGGGCAGATCTGCAGCGCTGCTGTTTATTTTTAATATCTTGAGCAGTTCTGCCTTGCTGGCGGCATTCTCTTGCGGCCAGGTTTGCTGTAGCCATTCCCTTGCCCGGTCAGGGGCGGCTCGCCTTGTATTGGTTAGGGCTTTTGCCCTATCTTCGGGCCGGCCGGTTTGCCATAGTTCTTCATCAGGTAAAACGGTAAAATAATTCCAGGCGGGGTTTAAGCGGCCTAACCATTCGCCACGGTTGCCGCCGCAGGCTATTACCAACGGTTGCAATGCTGTTTGCTTTTGGGCTTTATCCAGTAGGCTTGGTAATACATCGGGCAAAAACAGCTGATTGCTTTTGCTGCATTGCGTTAACCAAAATTCTAACAAGCTGATATTATCTTCTTCCAGTATGTTGTTTAAAACGCTGGCCGCCATGCCGGAGCAATAGGGTTTTGTTTCTGGCCCGGCGGCATTTAGGGGCAGGTCGTTCTTCTGCATGGCAACAAAGCCGCATTGCCTGTAGTTATATATTACGGCAGCCTTTTGCAAAAACTTCAATTCTTTATCCAGGTCCTCGTTGGTGTCAATAGCGCCTGCAATTACCGCTACATCTTCCGGCAGATCGGCAACGCCAGGAAAAGGCTTATCTGTACCAAGCATAGCCGTATTAATGATGTGTTCCCAGGCTTTCATTAAATTGTTGTATAAGTACTTTGATACCAAACGCCAAGTGGGCGATAGTTGTTCTCTTTGCCTATCACCGTCATGCTTAAGGGTTCGCCGCCGCTCATGGCCATCAGCTTCCATATCTGTTTAAAATCGGTCGCTATTTTGCATAGATAGCCGTCCTGATCTTGCAGCCACCACTGTTTTTGATATTGTACAGGTTTTAAAGATGCCATAATAAAAGGCATTTCGTTTCTAAAGGGCAGGCGGCTATTGAGTTGAGCTTCGTGAAGGGCCACCTCCTGCCAATTGTTGAAACCGGGACTATCGCCGCTGAGGGCGGGGTGTGCCATGCTATGGTCTTTAATGATGGCCCGGTAAGGCAGCGCCGATGGAAAGAACGATAGCTCGGCATGAAGATATGTACCCGGTGTAAGCACCAGGTGATTAACCTGCCCACCCACCGTAAATTGCAATATCAAAGCGTAACTATTAGTTTTTATACCATACAACCAATTTTGCTCAATAGTGAGCTGCTGCTCCTGCCGGCTTTCTTTACCCAATACCAACCAGGTATCGTTAACGCCGTCCTGTTGTTTAAGTTCGTCCTGGTTGAGGCTGAAGCCTATAGCCGAGCGGATGTCCTGTTGTAATAAGGGGTTGATGGACTCAAGGTGCTGATAAGCCCCGGCCACCAGGTATAGTTGCAATAAATTATCCATAAAGCTGCTTTGCCAGCCCTCGTTCCAAAAATTGGTTGCTCCGAGGTTTCTCACCATAGCTGCCAGCCCGGTGGCTTGCGCGTCAACCATGCGGCGTGCCATGTTATCCCAATAGGGTGCTCCCTTTTCGGGCAGGGTTAAAATTCCGTTTCGTACAATATCTTTTATCCAAACCAGTAATTCGGCAATGCCCGCGCCCACTTTTTGTTCACGTGCCTGTTGCCGTTTGGCCTGAGCATTTTCATCAACGGGCTTCTCCGCCTTTTCTACTTTTTTTACTTCTTTTTCCGACCGTTTACTGATCCAATCACTCACCCATGGAGGCATAGCGGAGTCAGTAAACAAGCCGGGTTGGCGGGCGCGTAGTAACAATAAGCCTAAACCATGCTTACACGGAAACTTACGGCTGGGGCAAGAGCATTTGAAAGCAATTTCGCCCAGATCAACCTGGGTTTGATAGGGCTTGCTGCCGCTACCCTGGCATTCGCCCCAAAGGGCCGTATCGTTAAATGCTTTGCTTACCCATTTGGAAGGCACGGCTAAATCGCGCCCTGCTTTTTTCGAGGCTTCATCAGGCGCGAGGGCGAATATCTGGTCTTCTGTAAGTTCCAATTTTACGCGATTAGTAAATAATAGGTAGTGTTGTTTCGCTTTTAAAAATAGGATAAAATTTAAAATACTCAACCGGATTTTTCCTAAATAATAGGTGGGCCTTAAAATGTCATCATCGCGCTTGCGTTCAACTTGAAAAAATCGCGAAGGAGCGGATAGCTCTGGTGGCGGCGATTGTTGACCGGGGGCAATTACTGTGTACCCTGAGCATGGCCAATAAGCTATGACGCGAGTAGCTTGAGCCTAAAACTAAAAAGGCCCTATCAGTTGAAGTGAACCCCAAAAGTTAGACAAAAACTTTTGGGGTTTATTATTTATGTCAAAGCACACATTTGAAGAGAAACTTGATGTAGTTTCTCAAGTAAGAAAGGGAAAGCCGATTCTACGGATATCCCGCGAACGCCATATCCGTGAAGGCATGATATTGGAATGGGTTCGGAAATATGATCTTTATGGCGAAAGTGGGCTGCTCAAACAACCTAACGTCAAGCCCACGCCTGATTTCAAAGAAGAAGTTGTAAGGCTTGTCATAGAAAAAAAAGTACCTTTAAATCAGGTTGTTCTGGAATATAGATTAAGCAAGACTGCTTTAGAGCGCTGGGTAAGATCAGTACGGGTTGAGGGATATGCAGTACTATACCAGCAAAAGAATCCTGGACGACCACCTAAATGCATGGGAAGATCAAAGAAGCTTGAACCTGAAACAGAAGTAGAGAAGCTCCAGGCGGAAAATAGCCGTTTGCGGGCGGAGAACGCACTATTAAAAAAGTCACGGCCTTAGTCAAGGAAAAAGAAGCCCGCGAACGCATGAGTGGGCAAAAGCCATCGAAGAACTAAGGCCCGAACATGATGTTTCAATTCTATTGGATTGCAAACAGATGGCTCGTTCTGTATTTTATTATCATCGCAAGCGCCTAAATGATGATAAATACAAGCATGAAAAAGAAGAGATCGCAAGTATATACCACTTGCATAAAGGCAGATATGGTTATCGGCGGGTCACCGCCGAAATGAAGAACCGGGGTTATAGCATAAATCACAAGACTGTCCAAAAATTGATGGGAACATTAGGCCTAAAATGCAATATCAGGAAAGTAAGTTATCGCTCATACAAAGGTGAGGTTGGTAAAATTGCCCCTAATGTACTTGAAAGGGATTTTGAGGCAAATCTGCCTAATCAGAAATGGGCTACGGATGTCACTCAGATGAACATTAAAGGGGAGAAGATCTATTTATCTCCTATAATTGACATGTTCAACGGGGAAGTCATTTCTTATAGTATTTCAAAATCTCCAAATATGCAGATGATAGATGAAATGTTATATGAGGCTTTTGATAAAGTGAAAGATATAAGGGGACTTATTTTTCACTCTGACCAAGGGTGGCAATATCAACATTATGGATATAGAAAGGCTTTGGAAAAACATGGAATTATTCAAAGCATGTCCAGAAAGGGAAACTGCTTGGATAATGCCTTGGCCGAAAGCTTCTTTGGGATCTTAAAGACAGAATTACTGTACAAACAGAGCTTTGAAACTGCGGAAGAATTTATAACTTCGTTAAAAGAATACATTCATTACTATAACAATGAAAGAATAAAAAACAGGTTAAATGGAAAGAGCCCGGTGGAATACCGAGCTCTCGTACAAAAAACTTAATTTTGTAAACTGTCCAACTTTTTGGGGTCACACCACAGTTGAGGGCCTTTTTAGTTTTACCAACCATAATTAAAATGATTGGGCACGAAATTTACTCTAAAATAAGGATGGCATTTAATTTATTTTCCATCGACCTTAACTCGTCGGATAAGCTTGGGAAAAGGTCTGCCGCTTGCCCGGGTAGTTGTTCCCAAAGCTTTTTATAGTAGTTAATACCCTCGTGCAATTGGGCTTTAAACTTATTAAGGTATTTCTTTTTCTTATCGTTCAGATCATTCAGATGTGCCTGTATATCTGTTTGCAAGTAATCGATATACAACTCAAGCTCTTTCATAAAAATATGCGGCCGCTGAATGTTTTGCAGCAGATCGAGCTTGCCGTAGATATGTTTAACCATTTCTTCTAACGAATACGTCCTGCCAAAATAAGCTAAGTTAGGCCCTGGGCAAACCGCTACAGCCCTGCTTTCCTTAGGTTTAACAATATCGTACTTGATAAAAGTTGAAGCGCATAAACCTTCGCAAAGGCAAATTTTTTCGGTAATGGAATTAAAGCGCTGATCATATTCCCCGGATGGTAATTCCAGGGTTTGCAATTGTTTGATCTTTAAGTTCTGATACTCGCGCGATGCAGTACAAATGGCCTGCTCGGTAAATTCGGTATCGGTGCATAAAAACTTTTTGGTGCAGGGGCTGCCGGGCCTGCCTTTTTCCAAACGTGCCAGGCGTTGCAGGTCGATGCCGCTATTTTTAAAGTTATTAAACAATATCCCTAATGGCGATGCGGCACTGGTGTAAAAATCATCTTCGCCTGCTGTGGCCAACTGTGTTAAGGTAGCATCATCAACGTTGGTAACTTCGGGCACCAATAAAAAAGGGCTTCCCCAGCCGGTTGCATCCAACTGGTAATACTCGAGCAGGAAATCGTTTTCACTCGCGGTGCCAATGCCTCCCTGGGCACTCAGGCGTTGTCCCGGTGTTTGGTTTAAAGCAATTCCTTTATTCACTAAGGCATTTTTGTACAGCTCACAAAGCTCAGCCAGCATCTCCTGTTTTTTTTGCTTAAACTCTTCTAAAATAGGGCCCAATAAATAGCCTTCGGTTGCAAAGGCATGCCCGCCGCAGTTCAAGCCCGACTCCACCCGGAACTCGGAAACCCAAAGACCCTTTTTAGCCAAAAATTTGGCCTGGATGAGGGCCGACCTAAAATCGCTTACCTTCAGGATAATCCTCTTTTTCAACCGGCCGTTAACATCAGGAAAAAAATCGCTAAAGCTTTCAATATAGCTGTACAAACGTGGATTCATTCCTGCGGATAATACCACCGACGACTCCAGCCTACTTTCGGCAAAGCCGCGTAAAGAGCAAAGGGCGTCGGTATTTTCGTTGCCTGTAAAGTTGCCGTCGGCATCGAAATTCATTTTATCCACTTTGGCCATGATATTAACATCAATAGAGCCTTTGGTAATCATTTTGCGCAATATATTCTGGAAGATGCTTTTGCGCGGCCCGTCCGGGTACTCCATCATCAAATCATAACCCTGTTTTAATTGTGATGATTCAGGCAGTAGTTCAAAATAGCGGGTAATGTCGCTGCCGGGTTCAAATGGTTCGTTCTTTAACCTTTCAAACTGAAGGTCGACATATTTTTCGACCATATTGAGATAAGCGGTGATGCGTTTGGAGCGGCTATCCGGTTCTGATTTTGAAATGGCAACGTAGTTTTCGCCGTTACTTTTCAAGTGGTACTCCCGCATTCTTTCTATAAGCTCATCATCTACTATTGACATAACGGACGAGATGCCATAGCGGGAAACTTTGAGCGGTGTATCAACAGAATAGCCCAAACCCAATACCGGGATGTGAAATGTATGACCCATGTTGTTTTTTGTAGTGTGTTTTAATGTTAGCGTGATCAATTAGTAATTTCCAAGCACCCAAAATTAGGTCTAATGTTGCGGGCGAAAACTGACGCAAGTCATGTTTTTATCAATCAATGATCATATACAAACCAGCGGGGCTCATTGCGCAATCAATAATTATTAAATAAAAATGATGAGAGTCATTTTTATTTCCGACTACAATCAAGTACCGATTGAGGGCCATGCCATATTTTTGAGAAGAAGCCATTTAACATAGTCGTTGAGTGCTTTAACAAAATGGTATTTAAACTAAGGCTTCTGTAAGGGCACAATTAACCCATTATCAACCAGTAAATATTGAGACCATGAAAACGATATTAGTATTAACAGATTTTACCATCAGGGCCGAGCATGCTGCCCGGTACGCCTTAAAACTTGCTCAAAAAATTAAAGCGGACTTACTGCTATGCAATATATTCCAGGTTCCATCAAACGAGCCCATGGCCGCCCAGGCATCATGGCCACTTGAAAACTATGATACGCTGGAAGAGGATAGTATGAATGATTTAAGCGAACTGGCCAGCCGCCTGAGAAAACAACTGAGCACCCATGTAGCTGAGGGGCAGTTTAAACCAGTAATTGGCTACTGCACCCGGTCTGGCGATATTGGCGATACCGTTAACGAGATTGCCAGCACGCGGCATGTATTAATGGTTGTTGTAAGCATGCATGGCGCCAATGGTTTAAGTTCGTTTTTGTTAGGCAATCATGCCAGCGAAATTATTGAGGAGGCGCACTGTCCGGTATTGGTGGTACCGTACCAGGTTCCGTTTACGGGCTTACGAAAAATAGCTTTCGCTACTGATTTGAATCAAAACGGCATGGATGTGTTGAACTGCCTGGCTGGCCTGGCTAAATACTCGGACTCAGAAATTTTAATTACCCACGTAACCGATAGTAAGCAAACTGAGCAGGTAGACCGCCCGGCTTTAAAATACTTTTTTCAGCAGGTATCATCAAAAATAAAATATCCAAAAATGTACTACCAGGCTATCGAAAATAAAAGCGTTACACGTGGTCTGGGCTGGCTAACGCAAAATACCGATATCGACCTGCTGGTGATGGTTCATCGTAAACGAAACTTTTTCCAAAAAATGTACGATGGCAGCGTTACCCAAAAAATGGCCGATCACCTGGTTAAGCCTATGTTGGTTTTCCCATCGTCTAAAATAGAAGAAACCTTACCTGTATTTTAATACCTTATCACAATTCCATCAATCACAATGCCCATCATTAATTATTAATGGTGGGCATTTAATTTTTGTATAAAGGGCGGTTAGTCGCGCAGAATTAATAACGGAGTTTTGTGGCGGTATAACATTTTCTTACTGTTGCTACCAGGAATAAATTCGCCGAATATTGAGCGCTGGTGGTGGACCATGACAGTCAGATCCGGGTGGGCCAGTAACAGAAACTCTTCCAGCTTTTCGCCCACATCTTCTCCGGGGATTTGTTTCGAGGCAACATGAGTATATTCAAATACATTCTGGATCATATTTACAAACTGGCTGGGATTGATATCACTATTGGTACCTATATGTAAGGTTATAATTTGCGATTGATGGATCCTGGCGATATCAATTAAAAAGCCCACCGCTTTAGGATAGTATTTTTTGAGATCAACAGAAAATACAATTGTTTTTAAATTAATAAAACTGCATTGGTCGGGGATGAACAGAATGGGGCACTTTACTTCTTCGAGTACCGCATTGGTTTCGCTCCCATATAGTATATGCGATACAATATCATCGCTTTTGGCGCCCATCACAATCAAGTCGATATTTTTTTCTTCAGCAAGCTGATGGACATTACTTCCCAGGTCGCCCATGTCATTGCAAATCTGGATCATTGGCTTAAAGTTACCGTGCTGATGATGTTTTGCGAGCCTGTCGCCCAATTTCTTTAACTCTACCAGGCTTTCATTTTTAATATCCTCATAACCATCCATCGGCCACATGCCTGTTTCGGGCAGTACTACAGACCTGAATACCTTAAAACAATGGTAAAGGATTATGTTGGCACGTAAATTTTCGGCGAGCTTTAAAGCATATAACGAAGCGTTTTCCGCTTTTTTTGAAAGGTCTGTTAATACAAGTATAGTTTTCATTTTACTATGGTTTAATATATAAAACTGCTGCAAGGCATCCATATTTAAAATGATGTCCATCATATTTCTTCACAACACACATCATTCCGGGCGTAGTAAAACCGGTCTACTTTTGATCATAAACAAAAACGAAATGAAAACGAAATTATTTAACAGAACAATCAAGGCTATTCCGGCCATTATAGCTTCTATTATTTTTTTGGCTACACCGCAGTTAAAAGCGCAAACTATTTATAGATTATCGCCAGGTAAAGATGTGGCAATTAAAGTATTAGGATCATCCAATGTACACGACTGGACCATGACGTCGACAAAAATGGAAAGTCAGGGCGATTTTAAATTTGATGGCGAGCAACTGCAAGGTCTTAGCGGACTAAGCTTCTCGGTAGACGCCAAGAGCCTAAAGAGCGAGCACAGCGGCATGGATGACCGTACTTACAAAGCTATTAAAGCCGATCAATATCCTAAAATTACTTACAAACTTAGCTCGGCTGTAATATCTACCATTCAAAAAAATAAATACCTCATTAAAACTAAAGGCGAGCTAACCATAACAGGGGTACCTCAATTAATATCAATGGATGTAACCGCTGTAGTTAACCCCGATAACAGCATCACCTGTACCGGAGCTGAAAAAATAAAGCTGACAGACTTTAAAATTCAACCTCCAAGCTTTATGCTGGGTGCCATGAAGGTAGCTAACGATTTAACTATACAATATACCCTTAATTATAAAAAATAATCTAACCCAATTATCAAATAAATTAATAAATGTATCATGAAAACTAAATTTTATACACTCATTAGCTTTTTAGCTCTTGCTGCGCTCAGCTTTGCGCCAGTGATTGTAAAAGCGCAAGAACAACAAATGCAATTTTTTCGTCCGAATAATAAATTGGGGATTAACGTATTTGAAACCAGCAAGAAAGACACCGTTAAATTTACAGGCCTTAAAGTAAAAGTTGGCGGTGGCTTTACCATGAATTTCCAATCGTTAAGGGCTTCAAATACAGCTACACCAGTATTGAAAACCGTAGGTACTACCGTTTATAATACTAACGCGCTAACACCACTTATTGATGGTTTTAACCTGCCAATGGCCAACATGAGCTTTGATGTTCAACTGGCTGATGGTGTACGTTTAAACCTTACATCATACCTGGCTACCAGGCACCACGAAGAAACCTGGGTAAAAGGTGGCTACATCCAAATTGATAAGGTTGAATTTTTACACAGCGAGTTTTTAAACAGGATAATGAAAAGTGTAACCGTTACCATCGGTGAATCTGACATCGATTACGGCGATCAACATTACAGAAGGTCTGACGGTGGTAATACCATTTACAATCCGTTTGTTGAAAACTATATCATGGATGAGTTTTCTACCGAAATTGGTATGCACATCTATTACAAATGCGCTAAAACAGGTTTATTTGCAATGGGTGCCATCACCAACGGCGAGTTAAATCCAACTACTATCGAGTCAACTAAAGTTGATGCAGAAACTGGTAATATTAATAAATACCCACCAGCATTTTTAGGAAAATTAGGTTACGACAAACAGTTGAATACTGATTTCAGGCTGAGGGTTACAGGATCATTCTATACCGTAAACAGTGCTAACAGCAGCACCTTATTTGGTGGCGACCGTTCTGGATCAAACTACTACAACGTTTTTTCAACTCCTTACGGGGCTGCAACCACAACTACAACCCAAGCTATTGATTATAACGCCTTCTCAGGAAGGTTTAACCCAGGCTTTAGCCAGGAAAACCACAGCTATATGGGCAACTTGTTTTTAAAATACAAAGGGCTTGAGTTTTTTGGAACTGCCGAAACTGCAAAAGGCCGTACTATTACCGAAGTATCAAACCGTAGCGCTAAACAATTTGCCGGCGATTTAATTTACAGGTTCCCTGAAAACAAAGAGAACTTTTGGGTAGGTTACCGTTACAATACCGTTAGCGCTACCATTGTTGGTAACACAACTGATGTAACTATCAACCGCAATGTAGCTTCAGCAGGTTGGTTCCTTACCAGAAATATTATGATGAAAGGTGAATACGTAGACCAAAGATATAAAGACTTTGATGCTACCAGCCTTTATAACGGTGGAGTGTTTAAAGGCTTCATGTTTTCAGCAGTTGTAGGATTTTAGGTGTTTTGATTGATTAGTGAAAAGTCAGGCTGAGCTATTCGGCCTGGCTTTTTTAATTAACAATAAAAATTTACGGCGATGTTTTATAAAAAGGTTTTACCGGCCTATTTATTGTTGCTTTTTTTGACTAAACTGGTTGGGCTTGGGCAATTAAACCCACCAGCCGAAACAACCCGCTGGATGGTAACCGAAAGCAGTAGCCTGAGCGTGAACGGCAGTACCAACATCAACACATTTACGTGCGATATTCCCAATTATAACCAAACAGATACTTTAATAGTATATAAGGGCAAATGCGTAAAAGGTGTTGTTTTATCCGGAAGCATTAACCTGAACATCCAAAGTTTTGATTGCCATAACAGCATCATGACACATGACCTGCGGAAGACCTTGAACGACAAACAATTTCCGCAGTTGCACATCAGCTTTTTAACGCTCAACAAACTCCCCCAGATAAGTACCCAGCCCGAAATGATAACCGGGATGGTGGATATTGAGCTTGCCGGTACCCGCAAGCGCATGGAGGTAAACTACCAGATATCCGAAGATGCCAAAAAAACCATCCATTTATTAGGCTCACGCGATATCAATTTCTCCGACTTTAACCTCACCCCACCCCGAAAATTAGGCGGAATGATTAAAACTGACGATAAACTTAAGGTTGCTTTTCATTTAAAAATGAGGGCGATGAATTGATGGGAGGTGAATTAAAATGTTGATAGGTTATCCTTATTAACGTATTAGCCTCTTAGCCGCAAACGAGGCTATTACTGTATTCGCTCCCGCTTGTTTTTGGAACGCTTTTTTGACGCATTACCCCAATACCAATAGAGCCCTTGAAAGCGCTGAAAAATAGAGAACAGTATGACTTCAAGCCTCGATCTTCAAATTAACAGAGGAGGCTTTTCTTCCTTTACCTCTGCATCAAACATGTAACCCAAATCAAACTTAATCCCTATTTTTTCCAGTCGGCCGGGTCAATACTTATGATGAACTCTATTTAAGTTACCGACACCTGCTGTCGGAATCGCACGTTATGCATTGATATATACGCAAACACCCTAAATATCCTGTGCAGCGGTATCCGGTAACGGTCCTCTTAATTTCCTTTTATCGATATATTTTTCGGCAGTAAGCAAAAACGCAGGGAGCAGGGTTAAGTTACAGATCATCGCGACAAGTAAAGTTACAGATAACAGGATGCCCAGCGCAACCGTGCCCCCGAAGGTAGAGGCTGCGAAAACGCCGAAACCAAAAAACAGGATGGTGGCGATATAGATCATGCTGATGCCGGTTTCGCGGATGGTATCTGATATAATTTGCGAGATGCTTTTGGTTGTGGTACGCAGCTCGTTGCGGTACCGGGTTAAAAAGTAAATGGTTTGGTCGGACGAGATACCCATCGCTATGCTGAAGATCAGGATGGTAGATGGTTTCAGTGCGATGCCCAAATAACCCATCAGCCCGGCGGTTATGACCAGCGGAATCAGGTTGGGTAATATCGATATGGCAATCATCCGGATACCCCGGAACAAGATCCACATCACCAGCGCGATGAGCACAATGGCCAGGCTTAAACTTTCGTAAAGGTTTTTAACCATATAGTTGGCGCCTTTTACAAATATCACGCTCGAGCCTGTTAACTCCACGTGGTATTTGGCGGGGTTAAAAATAGAATCAATGCGTGGTCGTAACTGATCGAATATCACGTTGAGCTTTTTGGAGCCCACATCAACCATCTGGAAACTTACCCTGGTAATTTGTTTGGTGCTATCTAAATAGTTGCGCAGCATGTTATTGCTTTTGCCCGAGTTGGCGGCGTAGCTTAAAATAAAATTTTGTTCCATGCTGTTAGGCAGGCGGTAATAAGTGCTGTCGCCACCGTAAAAGGCCTGGGTAGAGTATTTTAATACCTGGGTTAAGGAGATCGACCGGCTAAACTCCGGGTAGGCTGAGATCATGTTTTCAAGCCGCTCTACCTTGTGGATCATGCCGAGGTTCATTAACCCGTTCTTCCGGCGCGAATCTATACTGAGCTCCAAAGGCAATACGCCCTTAAAGTTCGATTCAAAAAAGCGCAGGTCGGTTAGGGTGCTGCTCTTTTTAGGCAGGTCATCAACAATATAACTGTTTACGTTTATTTTAGACACACCGTAACCGCTGATGATCAGCAATACTATAACGCCCGTGTAAATAAGCTTGCGCTGATGATGCACAAAATGGTCAACCTTAACCAGCAGCACCTGCATAAAACGCCTGTCCTTAATGCCGCTTTGGCTTTTACCCGGAGCGGGCAGGTAGCTAAAAATTATCGGGATCAGGATCAGCGTTAGTGCGAAGGTGAGCATGATGCTAACGGAGGCGATCAAACCAAATTCGGTTAAGATCTGGCTGTTGGTAAAGCAGAGTACCCCAAAGCCGATGGCTGTAGTTACGTTGGCAATAAAGGTGGTGATACCTACCTTTTCGATCACGGTATGCAGCGCTTGCATCTTATCCCCGGTAAGGGCAAACTCATGATAGTATTTATTGAGCAGGAATATGCTGTTAGGGATACCGATGATAACGATAAGCGGCGGAATAATACCGGTTAGCAGGGTGATGTTATAGCCTTTTAATACCAGCAGCCCGAGGCTCCATACAACACCGAAAATTACCACGATAACCGGGAAAAGCACCGGGTAAAATGACCGGAAGAAGATGAGCAGGATGAAGGCGGTAATACCTAACGACAAACCTAAAAACAACACAAACTCATGCGATACCAGTTTGCTGACCACCGTACGGATATAAGGCTGGCCGGATACATGTACGGTAAGGTGTTGCCTGGCCTCAAACGGTTTTATGGCGGCTAAAATGGCGGCTATCACCTGGTCGCGCCTGGGGGTATTTAATATTTTGGTATCGAAGGAAACCGCCATCAGCGACGATTGCTTATCGCCGCTTAAAATCAGGCCCTTGTAAAAAGGCATTTGGTACACCTGGGCTTTAACGCTATCAACCGCTTGCTGCGAGGTAGCAGTATCGGTAATCAGTGGTTTTAATACAAAGCGATGTTCGGCCGTATCTTTTTGAAGTTTATAAACATTGGCTAACGATACCACACCGGTAATGCCTTTAATGTGGCGGATATGATCGCCAAGGCGGTACCAATCGTTAAAAAAATCCTGGCGGAAAAGGTTGGGCGATTTGATGCCGAGCACCATCGCGGTAGCATCCTCGCCAAATAATTTACGGAATTGAGTATAACGGATGTAAGCCGAATCGGTAACAGGAAGTATTTTGCCGGCATTATAAGTAAGTTTAACCTTACTGGCCTCGAAGCCCATAAACACACTCAAGGCCAATACGAAAGATAGAATGGTTAAACGATTTTTGAGAATCAGGTTGGCAAGTTTTTTCCAGATCATTAGCACAATAATTTCGGCTGCGGGCGCAAAACTACGAAATTTGATTAAACTATAATTTAAAGCGCGATATTGTGACACTATCCTAAATTCAACCAGGCCATGAGAAGATTAATAAGGGGTTTTGGCTATGCCTTTAAAGGCATGGGCTACGCATTTAGCACACAGTTAAACATCAGGATTCATATAATTTTAACGGCCGTAGCCTTAATTTTGGGCTTGAGCCTGCATGTATCAACGCCCGATTGGCTTTGGCTACTCCTTTGCATCGCCCTGGTACTTTCGGCCGAATTATTAAATACTGCCATCGAAACGCTAACCGACCTGGTTTCGCCGGGCTATCATGAAAAGGCCGGGCGCGTAAAAGATATTGCCGCTGCCGCCGTTACCGTTACAGCCGCCTTTGCCTTGGTAACAGGCTGCATTATTTTTTTACCCAAAATTATCCTGTTGTTTAAATAATTTATGCTGCATAAAACCCGGGGCATTGTTTTTAAAACCACCAATTACGGCGAGAGCAGCGTAATTGTGCAGGTGTACACCGAAAAATTCGGATTGCAATCGTACATCGTAAACGGGGTAAAAAAGCCGCGTGCCAAAATTAGCCGTAATATGCTGCAGCCCCTGTATTTGCTGGATATGGTGGTTTATCATAAGGCCACCGGCAACGTACAGCGTATTGCCGAATTAAAAAACTCGCCGGTTTTACAAAGCATCCCTTATGATATGATTAAAACCTCGATTGTTTTGTTTTTGAACGAGGTGCTTTATAAGGCGGTAAAACACCAGGACACGGACGAAAACCTGTTCAACTTTATTTTTCATGGTATTGAGTGGCTGGAACACCAGCAGGAGGGCCTGGCCAACTTTCACCTGTTGTTTTTATTGAAGCTTACGCGATACATGGGCTTTTACCCGGAAGTGAACCAGGATATCAATGCCGATTTTTTTGATATGAAGGACGGCGTATTTAAACGCTACAAGCCCGACCATGCCCTGTACCTATCGCCGCCGCATACCCAAAACTTTAATAAACTATTGCAATATTCGTTTGAGAATATGCAGCAACTCAAGCTGAGCAACGACGAACGCCGTTACCTGATTGCCAAATTGCTGGAATACTATTCCATGCATATTGAAAACTTTGGGCACGTGCATTCACACGAAATACTGGAGGAGGTATTGGGATAGTTTTGAGTCTTGAGCCCTGAGTCATCAGTTCAGAGCCCGGAGTTGGGAGCCGTTGTGAGTCAGGAGCCTTGAGGCGTTCATCAGAGGCTTTATACCGGAGCTGAAAAGCCTTTAATACCGAAAGTCCGTTGGTGGGCTTTAGATGCGTGAAAAATTAAAGTCGATTCTACATTAAAGAATCGCGAATGAAAACCCCAACCCATCACCGGTTCAAGACTCTCCCTACTCAAGACTCCCGATTCCGGACTAAGAGTGCGGTGTCATTACGCGTTTAATTACCTTTTCCAGCTCGTCGATATCGAAGGGTTTGGCTAAAAAGGTATCTGCACCAGCATTACCTGCCAGGGTTTGGATATCATTATTGGCCGAAAAATAAATTACGGGGATATTTTTGAGCTCGTCGTTCTTTTTGAGCATTTGGGTGGCTTGTATACCACCGATATCAGGAATCCAATTGTCCATCAGGATCACGTCGGGTTTAATCCCATTAACTTTGTTAATGATATCATTACAATCGGTAAAGGTATGTACCTGCCAGCCCTGCTCTTCCAAAATATAGGAACAGATGGAAAGAATATCCTCGTCGTCGTCAAAAATGATTATTCGTTTAGGTATAGAATCAGGCATTGTGGTTCGATGTATTTAAGCAATAATCAATTAAAAATCAGTTAAGTAAGTAATACACTAAAAAAGACCAAAAGTTTGCAGAAAAACTCCGTTTTACAAACTTACAAAAAAAGTGAAAAAATATTTTGCAAAAATGTATAACAGTCCTATATTTGCAATCCCAAAACGAACGAAGGTTATCCGAAAAAGTTCGAAAGAAAAGGGAGCTTAGCTCAGCTGGTTCAGAGCATCTGCCTTACAAGCAGAGGGTCACTGGTTCGAACCCAGTAGCTCCCACCATACTGGACAAGTCAGATAATTCTGAACTTGTCCAGTTCTTTTTTACAGCTAACTTACTGTTAATCAGTTCAATATTTCCTAAGATTTCATTTATCCTTATAGTTCGATGTTGAAGACGATTTATTTGAAATTAAAAAGTTAAAAAGTCCAAATACCAGTCTGTCCTTAAATAAAAGCTGGTTTAAAGATAAACTTAACAGTAAAGTTTCTTGGAATGAAATGTTTAATTGGGGTAATAAATTAAGCTCCTTTTATAATTCTCCAGGAATCACGAATAGCTATTTTCAAACCACCCGAATGCAAAATATTGGCTTTTCTTTAGTATATGGTTTCGGCAAAATCAAAGCAACAGACGATGATTTAGTGAACAAGAAAGCAGAAAGTAAGAAAATCAAAAAAAGTTCGCTGTAAGATATAAAGCCTCGTACTACTCTAATAAGGCATATGCCACGTCGAGTAATAAACTGCTTTTACATTAATAATGGGTAACATTTACCTATAGTAATAAAAATGCGAGTTAATCAGCTTTCCAGTGTATTAAATTTATCGGGAAATCCAATAGGCTATAATGGTATGTTAAACAAAGTAGCCGAATACAGTTATGCCGATAACAGCAATATTACAAACGATGGGAATAAAGGTGAAACTATTACTTATAACAATGAGGCAATTCAACTTTATAAATCCAAATCGGGCGATTAAACGCAAATCAGACAGGAAATAGGTCGAGATTTGTATAACACGTTCGCTATACTGGACAAGTCAGATAACTCTGAACTTGTCCAGTCCTTTTTTGATCCCAACTTTTTGTTAATCAGCAACATAGGGATTTGTGGTTGGTATTCAGCTTTTTAAGATTGTAAATGCAGTTTTCGAGGAGTTTATCAATTATCCTGGAGGTATGGATAATATCAGGTAGTTTCTTCTCAAGGGTGCTAATCTCTTTTTCACATTTTGCTTTCACCGCCTGGAAATCTGTATTGGTAAACGCTCCTGTTATTAAAAAATCCCTTGCCTGCTCTATCTTTTTATTCAGTAGTTTAATCTCGTCAATAATCTGCTTTTGGCTGTAATTACCATTATTTGATTGTTGCCTGAAAGCTTTACTTAAGGAATCAATATAGAAAGGCTCGTAACCGTCCCTGATCTTTATCTTATTCACTTCCTGTTCAAACACTATATTCACAGCTTCGGCCTTAAAGCGAACGCCTCAGGACGCTGAACAGTGGTAATAATAGTAGTGTCACCACAGCCTTTAGACGCGCTTTCCGTAAGCTTTCTGTTGCATTTAGGACAATCTAAAAAGCCCCTTAAAGGTATTTTGTCCAGAGATACTATCCTTTATCAACCAGATTGATTTTAAACGTTCAGAAGCTGATGTATACTAAGTGGCTTTTTTATTGTCTTACGTTATTCCGTTAATATCATACCGGCCCATTTATAAGGCGGATTATTTTTTCTTAGTTTACTTTGTGCTTCTTTAAAAGCCGGGTAAATGGAAGCGCCTTTAAATATATCGGTATAAAAATCCCTCATTAACTGATCTGTTTCGGTAGCGGGTAAATCCCACGAACCTAACAGCATGTAATGCACACCGGCTAACTTAAAAGCGCGTTGAAAACCAAAAACGCCTTCTGCGTTCCTAATGTCGCCCAAAGCGGTTTCACAAGCGCTAAGCACCACTAGTTCTGTGCCATTTAAATCCAGATTGGCAATTTCATAGGCGGTTACAATGCCGTCTTCCTTGCCTTCAACAGGTTTTCCGCCACTCCAAACATTATTTGCATTAGCCAGGATAATGCCGCTCCTCAGCATCGGATCATCAGCCAGGACAAATGAGTTACCATCCGAAAAACTATTCTTGGTTGCTGTATCCAACAATGGTCTTGAAAAACCATGCGTTGCCATATGCAAAACGTACGGCGAATGCCCGCTTAGCTGTTTTAAATTTTCTTCGCTTGCAGCTGTATTGGTAAGCAAAATTGTTTTTATGTTATTTGCCGCCAACAGCGTATTAATATAGTTTACCTCATCTAAAGTGGTAGATAGCGGCCCCCAGAATTTGCCTTCACTTGCAGTTCCGTAATCAATGCCGCCAAATAGAACGGCATATGCTCCTACTGGTATCTGGCCCGGTATCACTTGCTCTACAATTTGGCGTATACTGCTGCATTGCCTTATTTCATATTTATCAAACAGGTATTGGTCGTTATCGCCGGGCAATGCATTAAAACTCACACGGGAAAGCAAACCTGCGGTAGCTAGGTAAATTTTATTTATACCTTTTAAAAAGGGTTGAAGTGGTTGCCACACCAATTGATACAGCAAATCGCTCCGCCTGCCAGAAATGGTGTTACCTGCCGGATTAATACCGTTGCCATATAATTTCTCAATAAATTGCTTAGACGAACTGTTGTCGTTTTGCAACAGTCCCGCTAATTTCCTCTCCTCACAAAGTGGCACAAAATGTGGTACAGAATCATTAGCAAGCACAATAAATGCACCGTAATAGGTAGAATCCATCCATTGTTTATTGTAATATTTAAAATGGGTAAATTCTATTGCTGCTTCGTCATTACCTAACTTTTTTCGTATCTCACTAAAATCTGTATGCCGGTTCTTATTGTTATTTAAATAAGCGTTTGATAACAGGTTGATTTTTTTTTCCTGTTCATTCGCAATAGTATTTAAACTATCTATAGTATGGTTTTTAAAAACCGCTGCCGGTTGACTGTATTGCCAGGCGATCGCTTTTTTATTACTCTGCCATTCAGTTAAAAGTTTTTTTAACACCGGGTTTCCATTCTTACGTATATTTTCAAAAACCTTCTGCTCATCGGTTAAAACAAGTCCGTTCAGATCCAACTGCTGATTATACACCTGCGTTATAAATTTATCGGAGGGTTTTGGATCATGTAACATCAGGGATGCCGAAAAATCAAAAGCCGAGATCTCATTATTAATGAGTGACATTTTTTCGCGCTCGCTCAAAAAACTAAAGTTATCGCGTATGGTGTTCATTACCGATTCTAAAACCCTGGCACAATATTGCTCGGCCAATTTAAAATCGCGCGTGTCGTCGTGTAATTGGGCCAACGCTATCACCCGGTCCATGTGATCAATATATTTCTCTCCCGATATTTTTTTATCGTATACCAGCGCCTCAAGTAAATCGGCTTTAGCGGCTTCGTAATTACCTTTCTGTTTGTACAATTGTGCGCTGTGCAATAATGCGGCCCAATATAGCTGCGATGAAACGATATTATTGCCGGATTGGGTTTTATGATAGTTTATTATTTTTTTATACGATGAAAGGGCTTCATCATATTTACCAATTGCGGTGTAAGTATCGGCCAGACGGCTTGCTATCAGTGGATTGGAGACGGTATCTAATTTTTGGCATAAGGTATAAATCGTATCACTTAACAAAGTATATTCTGCGTTTTGCCTAGTATCTTTATAAAGCCCTGCCAGCAAAGCTTTATTTTGTATATAAAAAATATCCGTGCCCTGGTACCGATTATTTACATTGAGTATTTGGTTCATATTGGCTGCAACATCATTTTTTATACCGGCCTGTTTCATAACTTCGCCAGTCATGGGGGCCTTGAGATACATATTTACCAAGCCATTCATAGTTTGATCGCCTCCGTCGGGCTTTTTGTCATCAACTGCAATAGCCTGCTTTATCAAAGCTTCGGCAGCGATATAATTATTTAATTTTTTGTATAGTATAAATAATCTTTGTACTTCGTTCCATGGGTCGTTAAAAATCAGTCCGGATCTGCCGCCGCCAAACTTTTCTTTGCCTTCTTTTAAAGTGTTCAGTTGTTCTGCAGTCGGCGGTGTAAACACCTGCGTATATATATTCTGACTTTTGAATGGGAACATCATGGTTAAATAACCGGCGTTTACGCCCGATGCCGTATCAGTAGCAGCAGCTTTTAACCGTAAGTAGTACGCCCAAAATTTCGCTAGTTTTTTAGATAAAGCTGATGAGTCAGATCCTGTAGATGCCTCCGCTTTTTTAGGTTCTGTAAGCTGCGGGCTTATCCCATATATGGCGAACATTTGATCAAGGCCGGCTTTCGATTTGGCATCGCTGTTGTACAGTCTGGTATAAAATTCAAAAAACTGACCCTTTTCATCAGACTCTTTATAATTAGCATATTCGGAAAAAACCAAATCCTCCAAAATAGCTTCGGCCCCTTCGTTATTGCCCATTTTCTCATATAAACCCGATAGCAGGTTAAGTACCCTAAGTCGTTCATAGCCGTTGTCTAAATCATTTTTTAAATTGATTTCCTCTAAAATAATCTGTTGGTATATCTGCTCCGCTGTCGAAAAATCGCCCATGTGCTCATATATGAGTCCTTTGTTTTGGAGCCATATCAGGTACTCCTGCTTTTTTCCAGGGTCTTTATCGGCCTCGGCTTTTAGCGAGTCCAGCATTTTATTAAAAAGGGGCAACGCCTCGTTAAATTTGCCTTGGTAACTTAAGGAACCCGCTTTTTGTATAAGGGCTAAATTTTGGCCCATAATCGGCGATATCTGGATGGCTAATGTTACCAGGAACAAAAAAAAGCATTTATTTAATTTCATTAAATTCACTATTGATAAAAAAATGTTAGCTTAGGATAAAAGCTTGCCTGTGAACATGCATTGGCCTATAAATATACTCATATGCGGACAATTAAAAGCGGCATTTCCCTTTTTCTATACATTATTTTATTGTTAAAATACCACTCATCTTACGCTGAAACCCATTCGGAAAGTACAGATAGTTTGTTGGCTAAAGCTCTGAAATTATACAGTAAAAACCCAGACGCTGGCATAACAAGAATCCGGCGGATATACCTCTTCGCCAAGAAAAAGGACGACCGGACCGCGGAAATTAAAAGCGCGACATTAATGGCCCGGTTATATTGGTCGGGCGGGCAATATGATTCGGCCGGTTTGTATATCAATTACTCACTTCAGCTTACCGAAAAATTCAATATTGATTCGCTGATGGGCGATTCATGGATGATAGCCGGCCTGATTGATCATAGTACCGCCCGGTACCAACAGGCTATACAAAAGTATAAAAGCTCGGCGCTGTATTATCAAAAGGAGCATAAACTTACAAGTATGGCTACCTCATACCTCAATATTGGTATGTGCCAGATACAACTTTCGCAATATGATAACGCTATCCGTTATTGCCTGCTTGCGGCTAGACTTTTTGAAGGGGCGGGCGATAAAGCTAACCTGGCCAATGCATATAAAACCATAGCGTCCTGCTTTTCATCATTAGGTGAATTCCCCAAGGCCATTCTGTATAATAAGAAGGCGTTATCAATCAGGTTAAAGCTCAGCGATAAGCGATTGATTGCGCAATCGTTAAATAATACAGGAAACGCCTTCAGGCAATACCATCAGCCGGATTCGGGCATAGCCTATCTTTTAAAGTGCCTCTACTTACGCAAAAACGAAAAAGACTCATCAATATTGGTTCTTACCCTGCAAAACCTGGGTTCTGCCTACCAAATGAAGGGGAGCATGAATGTAGCGGAGCGTTACTTGTTACGATCATTAAATATCGCAGAAAAATACAATATGCAGGAAGAGGTAGCCCGTGGTGATTTGGACTTGGCGGCGCTTTATCTCCCTGAAAGAAAGTTTAAACAAGGATTAGCCGCTGCACAAATAACCGAAAAAACGGCAAAGACATTGAATATTCCGCAATTACTGATGGATGCATATGCCATGAAGAGCAATTTATACACTACCCAAAATGATTATAAAAATGCTTTGCTGTATGTTAATTTAAAAAACAGTATAAAAGACACCATCTTTAACAGCGCCAAAAACAAAATAATTAGTGAATTGGAAATAAAATATCAAACCGTACAAAAGGAAAAAGATATTGCGGCACTATCAACACAAAACCGCCTGGGGGATAAAATTGTGCTACAGCAAAAAAGGCTCATCATTATATTTATAGCCGCGTCCCTTTTTTTACTGATATTATCGGCCGCGGCCTATAACAGTTACCACCTAAAAAACAAAGCCAATCAACGCGTGCAGACTTTAATGCGCGAGCTACATCACCGGGTTAAAAACAACCTGCAAATATTATCGGGTTTATTTACCATGCAAATTGGCGAATTGAACGATGAGAGCATACGCAACGCGTTACGCGAAAACGAACTGCGACTAACATCCATGAACCTGGTGCATAATAAATTATACCAGGACCATAACAATACACAAATAGCAATGAAGGAATACCTCGGCAGTTTATTACTACATATTAAAGAATCGTTTGGCAAAGGAGCCGATATTGCTTTAAAAGTAGATGTAGAAAATATAGAACTGGAGGCTGATAAAGCTGTAGCCTTAGGGCTTATTGTAAATGAATTAGCCACCAATGCATTCAAATACGCGTTTGATGGTAACGCCGGCGAACTATACCTGTGCCTTGGGTTGCAGGGTAAATCAAAACTACTGTTTCAATTGAGTGATAATGGAAAAGGTATCCATCACAATTCTTCGGCTAAAAACACATCGTTCGGCTTAAAGCTGGTAAACTTGATGGCCCGGCAATTGGATACAAGCCTTACTGTTCAAAATATGAACGGTACATCGTATCAAATGGAGATCCCCGTTTAAACGACATAAAAAAAGGGTCGCAAATAATTTGCGACCCTGTATAAAATAACGACCGTTATTTTACCTTATGAAATTGGGCTGCCATGTGGCGGCGGGATAGGGGGATTTTCATCTCCCGAATCCATTAAAGGGTGATAGGTTTTCGCCGGGTCCGATAAATCATCTTTTTTACAACCCGTAAAGCTTGCCGCAGCCAATAAAACCACTGCAAAAAACACTAACGTTTTAATACTAAATACCTCCTTTCTGTAAGGAGAGCTGTGGCTTAACAGGTAGGTGGGATAAGCTCCCTTATACCCCACTTTGCCTGAATGCCTTTTGTAAAAAATCCGGATCCGATTTTATTATTTGTAAGTCGACGATGTAAAATTATATAAAGGGGTAACCGTTCTTTCGCGGACGTGGATCACGTACGTGGTCTGGCGGCACGTACGTGCTTTTTGTTAGTGAAAAAACGCAAAAACATATCAGATAGCTTGCTTTTTTTAACATGGGGCATGTTGGCAAGCAATTTTGGAACTTAAATGAAGGGCAAAAACTACGCGTTATACATTTGTTCATAACGCGTTTCGAATGGTAAAGAACTTAAGCCGATGTTTCGACGATCTAATCGTTCTGCTTATTCAGGCAGCTTAATATTTTTTGAATGTCTGGGAATATATCTTGGCCGACTATATATTCTGATCCGGAAAAGTATGCGGTTCGCCGTTCGCCGTCTTTTTGGTAATCAACTTTTACCCATTGGTTTTTATCCCGGTACATGGTATGCGGCGTAGCCCTCTCTATTAGTGAATGCCTTATATGTAAGTCGATGTCGCCTTCAAATACCAGGTCGCCATTGTTGTAAAGATAAATATTACCCACATAGGGGTTGCGTATCAAGTCAATACGTCCGTAGTTTTTGGGGCTATACAATGCAGAAATACTTATAGGCTGTGTTGATGGCGCTAAGATATTTATGGGGGTATCTTTCTGGGCTTTATCCGTTTTTGATAAAGTCTCGCTATCGTCGGTTTTTTTATCTGCCTGATCGTTATTATTGAACGAATCGTTAAATTTCACATAATCTAACTTATCGGCATATTTTAAAATCGGCGTAAATTTATATTCGTTAAATCTTCTTATTCTGATCTGGGGATTACCATCTTCCATCGCTTTAGCCAGGTCATCATAGGTATCCCGTATATAATCCTGGTAACCATTCCAAAAAACGGTATCGTCATTATATTCATTACCATAATTTTCTATTAACTTCTGCTTAAGTTTCGGTGCAAATTTCTCCTTTATTAGTTCGCCTTTAGGGTTTAACAGGTCGGCGTTTTTAAAACATAAATAAAACACGGAATAAGCCGTAATAACATACATTTCAATTTGCTCAGGTCTTTTTTCAATTGTATTTTTATGCATATGTATACTAAAAAAGTAAAGTTATTTGTTTTCGTATTTTTTTTATCTTTTTCGTCGGCATTTTCGCAATCTATTAGTGTTGATAGCATCTACAACCAATGGTTAAGAACCATTCAACTGAACACAATTTTAAAGGTAAGTACCATCACTACTGAAACAAGACTAAACATTGGCGCGATAGCTACCAATCACAATCAATCAATAATTATTACTTTGAAACCCATTGCAGAATATGAAGACCCGCAAAAGTTTGCCACCGCATGGGATTATGTAAGCTCCGGTTTGCAAAACAAAGGTATTAGCATCGAAGACCTTTTATTTTACAGGGCTGTTGAATACACCAATGTACCGGCAACACAATTAAGAATTGAAATACAAACAAGCGATCCCTCCGTTTTTTTTAAGCGAATTTACTTTGATACCCAGTTAGAGCATCAGGAAAAAGTAAATTTGGTGCAAGGCAGTGATATGGAGCTTCATTATGATTTTAACAACGCCGGGATAAGTTCACTTTTAACGCATCAATACACATTAAAACAACCCATTGATAATTTGATTAAATACCTTGACCGGTTTAACGCATTTTTTAAAAAGAGCAAGCATTTACCGCAGGACAGCATACACGTGAACCCTGATAACTCTTTCGGAACAAATAATATTTTACGCCTTACCGTTTATAACGTTTATGGCGAGGTAACTAAAAAGAAATATCACGAAAAAATAACGCTTACCATTGTTGTTAATAGCACGTTAAATCCACAAAAAATGACTTATTGGGGCAATGTATTATGCGCAGCGGGGATTAACAGCGCATCGGAATTTGTTGATGTAGCTACAGAAAATGATGTGAAGGACCAACTGCCATTGTATAATCAAATTTTAGATAAAGCCTTCAGATCAATATTCTATGCAAACATCCAATGAGGCTTCGGTAAAAATTAAAATAGTTTGTGTTGGCTTGGCTAGCCGCCTCTTGATCCTGGCTTCGGCCGCTTTTTTATATAATAAGGGTGGCTTTTTAAACAGCACGTTTAAACAATTTATGTATATACTATTGCCGGTAAGCATTATGTATATCGCATTTTTTTTAAAGTTTATTGTAAAAAACTTATACGGGTATCCGTTTGCGGCCAAAAGAGTTAATAAAGGATATGTTGGCTTAGGATATTATGCGCTTTGGATATTAAACCTCGCCGAGTTTTTAGTTATTATTTACAAGGCTGAAAGTTTCGCCACTTTTCCGGAGATGCCGATTCAGGATTTCTTTTTGTACGTATCCGCAATTGAAATTACCTTCGGAGTTATGGCAGGCTTGTATATCTCCGAGCTGTTTAGTAATAATAAACAGTCATGATTTTCGGCGGACTTGATGTTCCTAAACTGGAGAATTATTTAAAAACCCTGTCACATTTATACATCCCGAATGTGACAGGGTGTGTTTTTACTTACCTACTAATGCAATTTTCCCGTCGCCAACATCTTTGATGCTGAATTTTGTACCCAGTTTACCGCTAATATAGTCTGCAATATCATCTATGCTGCCTTTGTATTGAAATTTGATATTGCCTGTACCGTCGCTAAGGCCGCGTTCTATTACTTTTCCCTTCATCGCCAGATTGTCGGCCAATAATTTCAATTTGGCGTAGTCCGTATTGCTTACCGTGATCTCAACACTATTTAATAAGCTCCTCCCAACTGCGCTGCTGCCTGATTTTGCAAAGCTAAGGTCTTTTGAGCAAAACTGTGTTAACATATAGTCGGCCACCATGGTACCGGCTTTTCGCAGTGCGGCTTTGCCGGCAACAAACTCACCATTATCTACCGCGCCGGCTTCAAAGCCATTTGTTGCAATTATTGTGGCGTCATCTGTTCTCACCGATTTAGCTTCAACACGCGCCCGGCAACTTATCTGTGTGCCAATAGTGCCCGCTCTCTCGCTAAAGGCTTCGCCGTAAATAACAATGTCGGCGCCAAACTTTTTGCCTAAGGCAATAGCCTTCATCGGGTCTTTCGCGGCTTCGTCAAACTGCATGGTTTTTTGAAGCGCGGCGTAAAGCGCTGGGTCAACCACCCTAAAGCCGGCATCAATAAATTTACGGACCACCTCAGTTTCGCCCGCCGGATCGGGTAATATTTGGGTAATGTGAAACTCGGGAATAATAACCATTACTTTAGGTATATACCCCGACCTCAGTACACCGCAATTAGCCGAACTGAACGATTTAACCTCCAGCGTTCCGCTGTTGGCGCCAGGCATCGGCATTTGGTCTTTTCGCGATGCGATGTATTGAACGGCTTGCATAATACCTTTGTCTTCGGCGTCCTGGAAAGATTTATGACCGTCAGATTTGCTGTCTAATTTTAATCTCTTTGTAAAAACTCCCAGACCAATAATTTTCTTTCCATCCACGCTGAATTGCTTTGAATCGATAATTTCGCGCGTATTGGTATTAATCAGCTGAATAATAAAGCCGATGTGCGCGTTATTGGCAACGGCTACGCTAAAGTTACCTACCGGGGCGTTTGCACTCTCCGGATCACGGTATTCAATAACTTTGCCTATCACAGTTACCTGTGTGCCTTTATATTGGCCGCTTTCGGTTGGTGCGGCAACTGCTCCGGATAAATTTACAAAATTCTCACCCTCTACCCCCTTCATATCTTTTAACGAGAGCAGTACACTAAAGCACCCCGAGTTTTGCAGGGCATTAGTTAACATTTGCGCCAGTTCATCGCCAAAATGGCCGGGGTTTGAAAGTGTTGATACATCAAAACTAGATACGGACAGCCTCACCTTTTGGTTAAGTGACAAGCCTTCACATGTTGGTTTCATATCAACCAATTTCATTTGTGCGTTTGCATACCCGTAAAAAAATAACGATAAAAACAATAACAAATAATTTTTTTTCATAATACTAACTATTAATTGAGATGATCGATCAAGGCGTATAGCCATCAATTTATCATGCATTGAAATTAGTTCAATTGAATAGTTTCTTGGCAAACACTTTGCGAACGGTAGGTTTTTCTTTGTAAACAGACACTTTAATGATAGCAAAAAATACTGTTCACATCCTGCTTTTATTTTTGGCTCAGTGCCGAATAAAACTGCCCCTCGGTAATGGTGTACTTTGTTCCCGAAGTGCCGACTAATACCCCCGAGAAGGTGCCCTTTATTGAACTGGTAGTTACATCGGTAACTGTTAAGGTAATATTAGCCCCGCTTGATGATGCATCCAAGCCATCGCCTTTATACGCATAGGCCATGCCTACCACATTGGTTGTGGCATTGGGGTTGGATGTAAAGGTTGTATTGGCTTTTAAAGTTGTTGATGTATATAGCCCAATCTCAAAAATATTATTGGGTGCCGCGCTATCAACACCCGCCATGGAGGTAAAATATGTTGTAGTAGCAGTTTGACCAAGATTACTTGTATTGGCGCCTGCTGATGTAAGCGTATGCTGTTCACCATTTATTTTAAACTTTATGGTATAAGCTCCATCGGTAGCTGTATCGGCACTATTATCTTTTTTACAAGAGTTAAAAACGCAGAACAAAAGGCCGGTTAAGATCAATAAGTGTAATGTCTTTTTCATTGTTGTTTATTTAAGTTTGTTAATTATTGATTAGCCTGGTTACACCAGGTTGGGTTTTGAAATTTGAATGCGACGCCAATGTTTATACTCGTTATATTAATTAAAGGCCGATAAATTGTAACAGGATTTATTTTAATTTAACTACCCAGCAATCACTATTGCCATGGTTGCCCGTTACATCACCGTTAACAGAATTACTTTGGCCGGCAACTATATAACCTCCATCGACTGTTTGGATTATCGATCTGGCGTAATCATCGTGTTGTCCGCCGTACGATTTTTGCCACTGTATAACACCCGGGTTATCTGTTTTTACTATCCAGAAATCGTAACTGCCATGGCTTACCGTTACATCCCCATCTGTCGAGTTTTGCGATGTGCCCGCTATAACGTACCCATTATCCGTAGTTTGCTGAATGGCATAAGCTATCTCGTTACCGCTGCCACCGTAACATTTTTTCCAGGTTATGTTACCGTTATTGTCAAGTTTTAAAATCCAGTATTCCTCGCCGCCGTGACCGCCTGTTACATCCCCGTCGTTAACCTCAATATCACCGGCTACAATGTAGCCACCATCAGCCGTTTGCTTTACCGATTTTGCATCGTCATTACCACTACTGCCATAAACTTTTTGCCATTGTATATCACCCACCGTAGTAATTTTAACCACATAATAATCATAGGTGAACGAACCATGGTTAACACTAAAAATACCATCCGACGAAGCCGTATTTCCGGATATGATGTACCCACCATCGGTAGTTTGCTGTATGGCCTTGGCGCCATCATGATAATGCCCTCCGAGTGCTTTGGTCCACTCTATGTTGCCGGCATTGCCTAATTTAATTACCAAAACATCGCCATAGCTTAAAGTAGGCATCAGATAATTGGCGTTTCCAACTACTACGTAACCGCCTTCGGTAGTTTGCTGAATGTCGGCAGCACCGCAACCTACCGTATTTAATGCGAGGCATTCCTGCCATTGCAGGGCTCCGGCACTGCTGAGCTTGATCACCCAAAATGATCCGCCTATCGTGCTGGTATTGTTTGTTATATCGCCATCTTTAGAAAAGGTTTGCCCGGAAACAATATATCCGCCATCATTAGTTTGTTTAACCGATGTTGCATAATCGCTGCTGCTGCCGCCGTACGATTTTTGCCACTCTATGCTACCTGCACTGTTTAACTTCAAAACCCAGAAATCTTCTTTACCATGATTGCCGCTCACATCGCCATTATTAGAGTTTGATGTGCCTGCAATAATATAACCGCCATCTTTGGTTTGCTGTATAGCGTTGGCCGATTCATCGCCACTGCCGCCAAAACTCTTTTGCCATTGTATAATTGGTGGTGTATTGGTAACAACCGGATCAGTATTACTCTGCTGCGATGGTGGTGTGTTATCCGGGCTTTTTGTACAAGCTGCGATTAACAAGATAGCGACCGATAGTACCAATAATTCCCTTTTCATTCTCTAATTTGCATAGTTGAAATTAGGATTATGTTCCGACATGTAAGAACAAAGCTTGCGAACGTAAGCCATTGCCTTGCCAGTGTGCCAGGTTGTTGTGCGAAAGAAAATGCAATGATGTTTTGGCGGTTTAAAACATAATTACGTACTTAATCTGCTCAAAAGATGCTAATTACCGGGTAATGGAAAATGTAAGAATTCTGATCGTAGAGGATGAATTGATAATTGCCGAATCGTTAAAACTGATGCTGGAAGGAATGGGCTATGAGGTTCCGGCCGTATTCAGATCGGGTAAGGAAACATTAGAAAATTTTAAGCCGGGCTTTGCCGATATTATTATTATGGATATACACCTTGCCGGTCAGCTTAATGGAATTGATACTTCTATCGAGATCAGGAAGATTAGTACGGCGCCGATTATTTATATAACTGACAATAAAGATGAATATTTACGAAAAAAAGCGATTTACGAAACCAATACGGTACAATATATAACCAAACCCTTTACTCGGCTTGATATTTCGGTAGCTCTTGATCTGGCTATAAAAGCGATAAAAAGCCACGAGTTGCTCCTGATGCGAGCTAACAACTCATCTTACCTGATTAATGAATCTATTTTTGTGAGAGACGTTCAGGGATTTAAAAAAATTATGATAACCGATATTCTATACCTTAAAGCCGAAGGAAGCTACTGCAACCTGACTTATAAGAATGGTAATGAAAACAACATAGCAAGCATCCTTTTTAGTGAAAATTTGAGTTTTTTAGAAGAGAAGTTGTCTTTTGCAAAAGAGTTGGTCAGAATACACCGATCTTTCATTATTAATGTTAACAGCGTAAAAAAGATACACGAAAATCGCTTGTGGGTAGATGAGAATGAGATCCCGATAGGAAAAACATACAAAAGCGAAATTAGGGACAGGTTCAGGTTTATTTAAAAAATGAATAGTGCGATTTAACAGACATTTTGCTTATCGCTTCAAGGTAAGAAATCAATTAAGAAAAGTTTTTTGAGTGATAATTAACAATGAAATTTCCTCGCTATTCGAAGTTCTAACTTCGAACAATTATGGCTGTCTCTTACTACAGGCTAATTGAAAGCATTCCCACTTGTTGGGTCGGAGATTCTACATTATGAAGCGGATGCAAGGCAATAAGTGGTTAAGCTGGAAACTTAATATATTGGGGTTTAAACGTAGCCTTGAACCCAATTGATTATAAACTCAAAGGAGCAATTAAAGGCATATCAGACAGGAAATAGTTCGAAATTTGTAAAGTAGCCACCACTACACTGGACAGGTCAGATAATTCTGAATCTGTCCAGTTTTTTTGCTCCCAACTTTTTGTTAATCAACAAAATACCACGCAGGAATTCATTGTCAAAAGTGGTTCGATGTTCTTCCACCTATATTTGTTGTAAGTTTTAGATTTATAATAAACCAATCCTTTTTTGATACGCTTGCCACGCTGATTGAAAAGCTGCTTTCCATTATAAAAGAGAAAGACGCTTAGCTGATCCCAAAAATAAAAATGCAGTCAATATAAAGAAGAACTTGCCGTTCCTGAGAGGATATTTCAGCCATCAAACATACTGCTTACGATTTTTACAAAGTTTACATTTTTATTTACAATACAAATTCTTCAAGCTAAAGGATGCCAGGGTAGATTTGCTCGATCAATTTTAATAAGATATGAAAAATAAAAGACATGTTTTGTACGTTCTGGCTATCATCACGGTTAGACTAATTTATTTTCCTGCGCTGGCTCAGCAAAAAAATGGCACTCATCGCGCGAGCTTCTCCGGCGAATGGAGTGCCAAAGAGTCGATAGCTATGGACGGAAATATTGTTTGCTGCTATAACTCGGGAGATCGTATGCTAGCAAAAACAATGAAAATAACAGAGGGGGCAAATTTTTTAACCGTAGAGGTGTCAAGCTCGTTTCCGGGCGCAGCTGCTGTTACCAGCCGGGAGAAACTGGCCTTTGACGGTAAAGCAAGCGAAATTGATCATGGCCCGGGAAGAGGAAAGAAGTTTACCGTAAAATTGTCAGCTGATGGAAAAACTGTGACTGTGAACTCAATTGTACATCTGATGGTTGCCACTCCTTACCATGTAAATGTTCAGAAACAAATGTTTGTTGACGTAACAGAGGTTTGGAAGTTTAGCAATGATGGCAAGTCTATTTCTGTTCAGGCCAACGCAAAATCAAACTTAATTGGCGCCGGACGTTCCTGGAAGACCGTATTCTATAAAGCCACTTAAAATTCAAAACTTTTTGTACCAGCTCGTCTTAGTTGCGGGCTGATAGTTTTTTCTTTGAAATAAAGGGGTAGTTAGAACACCTTCGATACATTCCGTGTTCAATCATAACTTTCTGATAATCAAATAAAAATGCGGCTCTTTTTGGAGCAGCCTAATCAAAATCATAGCGGAATCCCGCGTGTGGAGAAGGAGAGATTCGAACTGGTCTTATAAAGACCTCATAATCAATTCCTTGTATTCGGGTAAAAAAAACTGCCACGAATTAAGATTTCTCCCCATCCTTCCTAAATATTGTTATAAAAGCCCTGATATTATAATGATCGCCTGCCTATTAGGGACAGTTGATCTCAAAGAACATATATCCGAATTGTATCACAAATATAGCTATAATGCGGCAAAATTCAAATCTTAAACACATTCGGGTTACAAGAACTGCCATTGGATCACATTTGCATTTTCAAGTAGTTCGACTTGGAAGAATACGTTTTTGATAGGCATAAACCTGGACAAATCAACAAATTCGGTACAACCTACAGCAGTCTTTACTGTCGTCACCAGGCTGCCTGAAACGGCCAAAATTGCCGTCATGATGATAATATATCGTTATGATTTCAAGTCCGGTTTTCCGTCAAGCAAATAGCAAATGGAAATGGGCTGGTGGTGTTTATTTCTCGTGACCTAAAAGAGTTTGAACTTCTTGCTGAAATCGAAATTTTTATAAAGGTCATACACTTTGCCATCCGCAAAGAAAACTTTGGCTTTAATGGGAAACGTACCCCATAGCGCCATACTTAAATAAAAGTCTTGTTCCGGGTTTGTCATAGTAAGCACCGGGTGTTCCATTGTGTAATGTAAAAAATATTGCACACTATCTATAGGGTTGTTAGAGGCATTAATGACATTTAAGGTAACGTCATAAGGGTTTTTAAATCTCAGTCTTCTTCTCGACGTTATTTTTAAGCTTACATCTCGCTTTTCTACTGCATCAAAGCTTTGCAGGTATTTTACCTCCCCACTTATAAAAATCGGTGTACCACATTGCCGAAGTTGCCAAATCGGATGTGTAGGTATTGGGGTCGTTGCTGTCCAGTTACTGGTATAGGTTTTAGCACGGTCTAAAACATTCGACCAATTGACCTCGGATCTTTTCTTTTCATTGTAAGCTATGTATTCATTTAATGACCGAAGAAAATAGCCGGTAAAAGGTGAGCCATCCGGGCCGGTATAGGTGTCCTTTCCCACCTCACCTGCGGTTACGATGATCTCACATGCCGTGGTAAACAACTTCTTCAGGTTGGCAGTTTGGTTGGGGTCTAATTTTTCTTGCAGGCTTACGATGCCTGATTGCAATCCCATGATGAACCGATCTTGTTTTTCCAACATCGCATAGCCATTGCAAGCCTCAATGATCGTAATTAGAATTTTCGGCTGTTTATTCAATAGAATAAGATGCTCCTTAAATGATTCAATTGCGGAATCAGGTATATCAAGTAGCGGGAACATGCCGGTATGATTTTTTGTCCTGCCGCCATGTGTACTAAAATAGAGTACAACGATATCATCCGGTTTAATATCTGTATGATTTAAAGTGTCATTTACCTGGTGTAAATTGTAATCTACAGATGTTAAATGGTGGTCACCATATTTGTATTTTAAAGCAGCAGCAATAACCTTTAACTGGTTCTCCATATTTACATAATTGATACCGATAAATTTGCCGATGTTTTTATCGTTCGTTTTGCAAAATAAGAAGGCATGCAATACTTGTCCTTGAACACAAGTCAATAAACAAAGCAATAGCATAACCAGGAAGCTAAACTTCATAGATAGGGTTTTTAAATGAATAAAAGAGCTTGGTCAATGTTTACTGCGGAATAATTGTAAAAGATATGGTTTGCGGAAAATTAGAAGTAACAAAGCCGTCGCCGAAATAGTAATTATAACTCAGGCGGAAAGTTGAAGTAATGGCAAAACCAAACGACAATTGATTCATGTTAAAAGACTTATGGTCAGTTTTCGTTAAGTTGTCATAAAAGAGGCCGTTCCCGGCAAGTTGCGCGAATCTGAAATTTGTATAAAAGGTAAGCACATTTAAAGCACCGGTATAAAAAATAGAACCTTCAACACCGAGGTTATAGTTTACGGCGTAAGCACTGTTATCCGTGCCAATTTTAGGAACGTCTAAGGCGAGTTTGGGCGATGCCGCCAGTTTAACAAAGAAGGCATTCTTACTTTGCACATCCAGAATAGGATAGCTAAAACTAAATACGCCGTTACCGCCACCGCCCAATAACCTTTGAACGGCATCATTCTTTGTTTCATTGGGATCTGGCGTTGTTGTGGAAGGGGTTTGCTTATTACTGATCAATGCTCCGAATCCGACACGGATAGGCCCGTAATAATCTGCATAAATTTCATTATAAATAGAAGCCTTGCCTCCATCAGAACTAAAAGCCAACAACGAATTACTTAGGAACTTGGCTTTATTGTCACTCAAAGTACCGTTGTAATACATCTCCGCATCAATGGCATCTTTAACAAAAAAGAAATTGAAATTATTGGCAGTCCTTGCCAAATATCGGTAACCTTTAGCGGCTTTCCGAGCGGCTGATACCTGTTTCATATCTGCTGATCTTTTATCGTTCAAGGCTTTAATGTTTGCATTTAACGCATCGGTATTGGATATATCCAATTTGCCAAAATTAGCTTGATAAGCGATGGCGATAACCCTTTCAACCGAATCGGCGTTTGATTCTAACCGTTGTGCTAAACTGACATAATTGCTGGCATCAACGGAAACATATTTGGTCTTAGTTCCACCCTGTGTTAAAAGAGTTTTGTTCGTTTTTTCGATCCCGCTCAAAGGGATCGGGAATGCCTTTTGATTGGTAAATCCAATGGGAATGGTTTGGCTAAAAATAGGCTTCATAAAACAGAACAAAGACAGGGCCAATAGGGTAAATTTTGTTTTCATGATCAGTTGGTTTAGGTAATGTGAAAAATAAACATATTATTTCACAAATGCAAGACTTTACTTATGTAAAAAACTATGTAACAGGCAATTGAATTATCATCTGGTTATTATTCATAAGTATTATTCTCGCTGCCTTACAGTTGCATGAATTGATTTGACGGGACGCCCAACAAATGCCTTCGCAAAGGTCTTGTACGGGTGGACGAAATAAGAAGTTCGCCCCAAGCCCAAAGCCAAAGGGCTTGGCTTTTTTGAACTTTAGCAGGGGTCAAAGATTAGGGAGCGGATTTTTTCGGTATTATATGGGTGGGAGTGAATACTAACCAGGTTTATAGGAAATGCCATTGAATCAAGTTGGTATCGTCAAGCATCTGTATATGAAAGAACAAGTTTCTGATAGTCATAAACCGACAAATGCCGACATACATCGTTAGCCCGGCTACCGCGGTTACCGTGGTGAGCATACTTTTTGAGATAGCCAACATAAGGCCGAAAATGCCCGATAGAACAATGATGTGTATGAGTAAGATTTGCCAAACCGGTTTCCGGGGAATCTCACCAGCTTTTTTTAGCATGCCGTACATCAAAAAAGTGTACGTAAGGCCAGCAATAATAACGGTAAAAAGTGTTGCCCAAAAGTGGCTGATACCGGAAATTAATTGCCCGATGGAAAAGTGTTGGTGAAAATAAAGATCGAAAACGAGCGGCATACCGATACCTGTGATATAGTATATTACACAGAAGGCAAGGAATAAGGGTCGCGTTTTTACCCTAATAATTGTCGAAAGCCCAAAAGAATAGTTTTGGTTAATTGAGCAAATCATAACACAATAGTTTATATGGACAACATCAAGCCAATTTATCTGATCAGAAGCTCCGGGCCTGCATCTGTTGAGATTGAACCTGGGTGATAACATCATGAAGCAGCGGTATCAGGAGTGTCGACTTTTTAAACTCGCCATGATATTCCAAATAGTTTCCCTTAGAATTACTTTTGCGTGGTGTTGAGGCTCCATGAGTAATACCAATCAGCTTACCCTTTTTGTTGATAATTGGCCCGCCTGAAAACCCATGATAAGTAAAAACATCTATCTCAAAGGTGTTTTTGCCATTATTGATATCGGAAATAACTCCGTTGGTGATGATAGGTATCGTATAGATCGGGCTGGTTGCCAAAGCATAGCTTGTGGGAAGTTCTTTGGTATTCTTTCGTTTCGTTACGGATTCATTAGGATAACCAATTGCGAACACTGGATCGCCATTTTTAACTTTGAAAAGAGTGTCGATATCTTCTATCCCGACTGGTTGAAAGCCACTCAATCTCAGAAATTTGAATAGCCCATAAGCGTAATAGGACGAATCAATATTGACAACTGCCATATCATCATCTACCGGAGAGAATTTAAATAACTTCGTATTATTTACAAATAACTTATCTGAGGGAGTGCCTACCTCAGCCGCAAAAGTCCGATGTGGACGAGGCTCAAATTTTGATCGGTCTATGGAGTGAATGGTGTCGTTTTCTATGATATGGATTTCGCTAAAACAGCTCCCTTTACTTATTGAGACATCTTCAAGCACATGCCTGGCTGTAAGTAGAAAATTATGATTTTGATACGTTAGCCATATCGCGGTACCTGTGCTACCTAAAGCGATTAGCTGGTATATATAGTTTTGATAGGAAACGGAATCGATCTTACCCGCACTGAAAACGCTGTCTAAACTCAACAACCAGTCTCTTTGCAATTTCGAATAGCATAGAACATTGACTGTTGCTTTCGTCCATTTTTCAACAATTCGCTCTTTATCCTTTATATTTTGAGCGTTCAAAGGAATGTTGGAAAAAAAAAGAATGAGTACGAATAGATATTTCATTTTGCACCGATTTTGAATTCCTGTTTTTTATCATTACCAGGCACAATTTCAAACTAAATATAGGGGTTTTAAAATGGGTTACACCAAGGTTTGGATAAATAAAAACATAGCGACGATGACTAAGTGAGTAGCCCTTCCGTTAATTTGCTACTGTCTTTTTACAAACTGAAATAGATTATCAAGGCACCTCAATCACTTAATTTTTTAAGGTTGTACTTATTCCTACAATTAATATAACATTAACCAATAAGTGTTAATATTTAACTCAACCATAAACATGAGCCACAATTTAACTTTATTTGGTCAAATTATATTGGAAAATGGAGGTGTTTTTATTGTTGGTTTTTCCTCAAATCGTAAACATTCTGCCGTGCTTCGCCGCTCAACTCATTGGTTCGTGCTTTAGAACTATACCGTATGTTTTGGCGTTTTCCTTGTAGTCATCTACTGTTTTATCGGTGCAATAGAAAATGTGAACAGATGCCGGATTACAACGGATGTGTGTTTCCGGCCAGTGATCGAAATTGGTGGGGATTCCGCCAGGCACCAAACAGCCTAATTCCCGTCTAAATCCAAGTATCTCCCTGAAAATGCTTTTCTGCATGTCGGTTGCTTTACACTCTGCCGCAATGAATACCTGGTCAAAAGAGGGAGTTCCCGCACAGTTTGGTTTCAACAAGGCAATATCCAATTCGTGATAACTTGATCTTTCCAGTGTTCCGCCAATATCGCTATAACTGAGGGTGCTAAAATAGGTGTCGGTAAAAAGCTCAGCGAAAAGAATACCTTTTTTATACAGCTTGAAATAGGGGAAAGCCCTATTAATCGGCCCGCCTTTCTGTTTTAGCATGACCCTGCCACCAGTACCGATCAGGTCTACTTTCAACCCCTCTATATGGTGAAGGTCTTGAATCATCCGGCTTAACACATGGGCCTCATATAATTTGCCCACCACTTCAGTTTTGGGCAGAATATGACCGATTGCAGCCGGGGTAACGGCAGCAATTGCACTGAGGGATTTGGAAATGGTATCTTTTATCCTGGTAAAGTCAGCGGTTGAAAGTGGCACCATGTTATTCATTATTATTAGAAGATTCACGTAGCTCAGACCGTACTGCACGAAGCATGTCTATCACGGGCTTATGGTTGGGCATCTGCGACAAGTCAAACGTCGTACCGTCTACCAGTAATACGTCAATACCTGTTATCTGCTCACCCGATACATTGCTTTGAAACCGTTTTACGATCTCGTCGTAATTATTCGCGCAGGAATTTTCTAAAATGTCAATGGCATTTTCGATATAGAAAAACAGGTGTCTCGAAGGGCGGCTGGTGATATTTAAGATTTCTTCGTCACCCCGATTCTCGGTTAACCGGATATTTATTTGGTCATCGACGTAGGAAAACCCATTTCTAATGAGTTCGTCAATTAAATGCTGGTGAATTTCTTTTGCCTGGTCGTATGTCATACGAATAACTTTATTATTTCAGTTATGGAAATATTACTACAGAATTAACCCTCTTCCATAATTGCAAGGTATTTGTCATACAGCGCCCTAAAGATGTTGTCTATCAAAATAAGCAAAGTAAACCTGACAAAATAATTGTCGTCCTTATAGTTTTTGCTCAATATCGTAGCGAGCGTTGGCAAATTCTCCTGGTATGATTGCGTATTATGAGCGCATCTGTTTCTATGATCATAAAGCAAACTGTATTTATCTTGTAAAATGTTGACCAATAAATCGTTTTCCGTTGCGAATTGTTCATGGGTAAATAATACGCCACTGCTAAGTTCGAGAAAGCTGCTTTCTGCCCAGCTTGATAAATTTGAATTTAGAAAAAGCTCTCTGATTGCTGTAAACGTGTTCCTCCTTATCTCCACTCTATTGATAGCAGTATTGAGATTGAAATCAGGATTGTTCTTTTTTAATAACCCAATTAAATCTTTGTAGACTATTTTTTTCTCGTCGTACGTAGAACACTCACCCAAAGGTTTTTTTGTATATCGGTTATAGCGGTGTTCGTAATCATTTGTGGCTAATTCCCAGGATATACATTTCATCTTTTGTTCCTGAAAGCCTGTCATTTTTAAGAACACAGACTGCATGATATACTCAGTCAATGGATAAGTTTCAATACCATTTCCGATGGCAGCATTAGCAGCAACCACATCCTTCAGAACGTCAGTAATCGGTGATCGGATAAAATCGGTGTGCTTACTCATGAATATACTTTTTATATATCTCGATTGAAGCATCCATACGGGCCTTTAGGTATTTAAGTGAACCGGGGGCCTTTTTGTGATTATCATCAGCTTTAAATAAAGCTATTTGGGCATCCACATCATTCTTAATATCCTGGGCTTTGGTTATATCAATAACCTTATCATCGAACACGACAATATAGATCAGCCCGAAAAGATACAGGTCAATTTCAATAATGGAATTAAAAGTCTTTGGAATACCCAAATCGTCTATCGTTTGCCTTAACCGGTCAAGGCGCGGTTCATACACACCATTAGGAAAAACAGTCGTGAAATCTTTGAATAATGCAGAAGCCTGTTCACCAACTACAGAAAAGATATACTCTTCATAGTATTTTTCCATTTTTGGCTTAAACCCCCTGGCAACCCTATTGCTATTGCCGTCCTTTGCATACTGCGACAATAGGGACAGGAATCGCACAAAGTCCGTTTTGGTTTGCGTATTGAAGTTTTTTACAACCAGTGCTTTGCTGAAATCAGGATCGAAAAACTTTTTGCGTTCTTCATTCAGAAAATACAAAGACTGCCTGCTTTCCTGCGGCAAGAGTACCTCGCCCTGGATGTTAATGTTTCTAAAAACAGAAGAATAATATTTGAGTTGTTCGTGTTTGACTGCCGAGTGTGGCACCAGGTAAGAAAAACCGAGGAAAGTTTTTTTCAGGAATTGTTCATCAATATTAAAATTGATCTCTTTATAATTGACGGCAGTAATTTTTCCAATAATCTCCGCTCTGTTCTTGCCCTCATTCGTTAACATTTTAAAATTCCATTTCAGGACATCTTCAAGAATTTCTTCATCTTCTTCCACTTCATCATCATTTTCGTCGGCCATTCTTTCAATAGTAGCTTTGAAAGATGCTTTATTAGGATACCGACCAAGATATGCTAATAAAATACTGGTTAACCGTTGCTGCCCGTCGAGAATAAGATTTTGACTTGTATTATCATCAATTTTGAAAGCACCAATAGTGATGGGTGGAACAAATTGTTTCTTCTTCAAGGTTTCGATTAGGGTCTTCACTTTATTTTCGCCCCAAACAAAATGGCGCTGATATTCGGGAAGTATAATATTGCCTTTCAAAATTAAGTCAAGCCAGTGCTTCAGCGAATATTGGCCGTAATATACTCTGTTATCCATTTTGCAAACTGGGTTTAATTTGGGTGTATATTATTGATTTCTTAAAAAAAGAGAAGAAGGCAAACTGAATAGTCCCGCGTTCGTGCAGAATGCCGGAACAGACTTCGGTAGTAGCGTGGTTCATGAATAAGGTTCAGGTTTAGAGAATTAAAGGTAAACTTTTATGGATTACGGCATTCGTCTTTTTTCTTCGATCAGTGCCGCAATAATTTAGATAATATGCATTATAGCGTTATTTATATTTAATCCTCCATAGCTGTGTTTGGTTCTTTGACGAACCGCCCCTGTAATAGATCAGGTGATTTTTGTCGTCGATCAATTCAACCTTGACGACTTTATTGTTTATTTTAATATGCTGCTTATCCAAAATATTAGCTTCGAGCGTAGCATCGAAACCATTCTCCTGTGCAAAGTTCTTCAATTTGCTGAACTCGCTTTTTGACATTTCCCAATAGCCTTCGGATTTCCAGATCGCTACCTTGATTAACTTGCAATCATCATCAAAATATTCTGTTGTTTTGATCAGGTATTGCCGTTGGCGGTATTTAAATAAACTGTCGCTTTCCATAACAGAATATCCAGGCTCGATCAGCATTGCCTTACTTCTTTCAACAACACGGATAGGTCGGGAGCCTGCAAAGAGCAGCGGAAACATCACTAATATGATTAATCTTATCATGGTTTAACTGTTCTGGAGGCAGGTACTTGCGATCTCGGATCAATAACAACTTGTATCTGGCCTGGGTTGTTTTGGCTTTTAGCCGCCTGGGCAAAAATAGATCCAAGAACGCTGTTAACGGTGTTATTGGAGGGGTTGGTTTTGGAGTTGCCCGGATTGACTATGCCAAAGCAAGCCTCCGAAGCCGCAAGGCTGGGATTGCCTTTTGCATTATCGTACCACCCACCCACATGAAATAAGACCCCTGTTGCGGAATTGGCATCTTTGGAATAGCCACCAGCAACCGCACCCGGCCTCGGAGCAGATGGTAATTTGGTGCTGCCGTCGTCTGTGGTAAGATACATAGCGGCGGCTGCACCTTTAGGATAACCGCCTTCCTGCTGATGCCCTTCGTAGGAATTGTCACTGCCTGCCTGTGGCTCAAAAGCGATATTGGACGCGGTTCGGGGACCGTCGCCGTTTCCGTTCTTCATGTAAGCATCCGCATAAGAACCTTTAGAAACTGAAAAGGCATCCCGCGTCACACCGAACTCCATGTGAAAATTGGCGTCTTCCGAATCTGTTACAATTACCTTGTAAACGTTTACGGTCGTCATTGCATATTGTGATGGGTTACTCAAAGCATTAGAAAAACCTAATACCCGTTGTTGAGCGGTTCCGATCACCTCTGTGGTAACTGTTACGATCGGCTCCTTGCCATCCGGGTCAATGGTTTTTATCGGATTATTGGTTACGTAATTATATGGGCTTAATTCAGGGTATTTTGCTGATGCAGGATCTGCGTTAACCCAGCGCAAAAGCTGGTCGTCCGTGATCTTTACGGTCGTGATCACCGAATCCTTTTTATCAAGCAACCGCACCAAATGATGCGCTCGGTCAAAAACAATGATCTTGACCTCGCAATTAGGATTGGCATTTTTGATGCGAAATTCATCCTGCTTTTCAGTTTTATAAACGGTCTTCGTTTTATATCCGAATAGGGCATAGGGGTTATCCTGTGCGACCGCCATCACTGACAGGAGCATCGTAATAAATAAGGTTAACAATTTATTCATGAGGATCAGATTATCGGTTTAGATTGGTTCGCTTTTGTTTTTCCTTCTCAACGGATCTTACCCACTGTTCATAAAGTTCTACGGGCATATCCTTATAACCCAAAGCAGCTACGGTCGCCATCGTCTTCTTGTGTTGGCTGATCTGTGCCAATAGCCGCACACTGTCTGGAATGCCCCTTTTTTGTTCACTTTTGATCATGGTAAGCAAACAATTGGCTTTAAACTGAATAATGGGTACTGCATTAGGGAAATACTTTAGTGCCGTATTGGTAACCTGGAGGACAAAACTATCGTAGCCATATTTCGCTTTATAACCTGCTGCCAGGTCGAACATGGTCATGGCGATACTTTGCTTTGTCGTCAAAGGAGCCATATAGATATTTTTTTTAATGGCCTCCACGGAGATCGCCATTTCTTTGATGATCCACTGGTCACGCGGAAAACCGGGATTGGTCAGTTCAACATTCGTCCACTGATTTTTTTCATCCAGGTGCTTGATATAAATGTGGTTAGGGGCCAATGCCAGAAACGCACTGGCACCAACTTCCTCACAAAGTATTTTATACAAGTATGGTAAAGAGTGACAATTGCCGCCATGTGTTTTAAGCAGTTTGGTCACAAACATATTTGTCCAATCCTTTGCGCCGGTAAAATCGTTAAAATCGTAAGTGAACGGCTTAAAATGGTTGGCAGCGTTGGAATCAGTCATAAATGAAAACGTGGCCCAATTTCCTGCCGTGTGGAACCGGGAAATACCTTTAGTCCTGATCATTTCCTGTAATAAAACGGCTATACCATTGATGCTTTGGCAATAAGATTGATAGTTTAATCTACCGGCACTATAAGCATCCTCCGTTAAAAATACTGCACGTTTAAAATTAACAGGCACTATTCCAGTTAGCATCTGGCTTTGCTCTTTAAATGCCTTGCCATAAAACTGATCCTTTGTTTGGGAATGGCCAGAAAGAAAAATAGTGATAAGTAGTGCCGTTAAAAGTGATTTCATTCCGTAACAATTGACGGAACAATATAGATATATTTATTTTACAATATAATATGTTTGAAAAAAATAAGCGTTCCGTTCGTGCCTGGAAGCGCACCCCAGCCAGCAATTGAGTTTCAATATTTGAATAATACCAACATTTGCATAATTGAACCTTTAAAAGATTAAATTTGTATTATGAAAATAGAATTATATCTTACTACTATTACTGGTACCAAAAGGGTAACGGCGTTTTACAAAACAGTTGAACTTCAATTCGTTCCAGTTACCGGTTACTTTTATTACGATAACGATAAAGTATTTGCGGTAACCACTGTACTATTTAAAGATGATAGGATTCTTTGCGCAATAAGCGAAGCTTCAAAGGAGGGTAGTTTAATTAAGCCGCTAATGGAGTTTGTATAACGATTATACAGTTATAAAATACTTCCCTGGTTTGAAACATCAACAATACTTTCACCAGCGCTTGATAGCCTTTTGCGTTGCTGCTTCGTATTCCCGATAAAGGCGTTCCAGCAATCCAATTTCTCTGCTTCTATATCCGGCAGAAAAATGGGGCTGCTCGCTTTTGTCAGCAGCACCGGCACATAAAACCTCCATTTTATTCTGTTGCATCAAAGCAATATTATTTGTGATAAGTGCATCACTGTTGCCATAGCTTTCAAAATCAAACGTCCGGCTTTTAAGATCGTATATAACTAAGTAGTTCATTGTTCAGTTTTTTCAGTGTTCATAAACAAAGGTCTTCAATTTTGATCATGGTTATATTTTTTTTGTCAATACCCAACATTGCAGCTGCCTTATTCTTTTTCTCTTCCAATTCCTGATCTCCAAAGTAACTGAACGTCCAGGATGCTCCGGGGGCCTGTTTCGCTATGAGTTGAAAATAAGGATTATCCACATCAGCAATGGAGTGGCCCAATACAATAATATTTTTTGTTCCGGCTAACTCCCTGAAGTATTTACCATGTTCATTAATAACTTCATCGGTATCCTTTCGGAACGCATAAAACACAGACCGGGCCGCGCCTTCAGCATCGGTAAACATAGTACGGGAGCTTTCGCCAAATTCGTCCAGTGTGTCGTCTTGTTTTTCGTCGTCCGCGAGGCCGTGGCCGAAGATCAACTCCCCGTTAAACCCTCCGGCTTTATTATGGATATAAAATATCCGGTCGTCGGAGATATGATACAGTTCCTCCAGTGTAGCGGTATAATTGAAAGTAATGAACTTACTACGGTCAGTAATATTCAGAAGTTTTGTTGTGCGACTTGGTTGTTCCGGAAATTCAATACCGTCGATCCACTGGCTGAAAGCATCCCTGATCGATTCTATTAAATTTTCAGCGGCCTCTCTCACTTCGTCTTCCACTGCATAAACTTCACTATATCTGAAGTTTTCGCTCAACGGATCGCACCCGTTGTGAAAATCAAAAAACGATTGTGAAGCGAAAGTGCCTAAATCACATTCAAAATCGCACCACAAATATTTGTGATTCACTTTAAAAGTAAAGTATTCCTCCAATGTATGGGCCAGTTCGGGATCGGTTTCAACAACTGATTTATTGAAATCGGCATAACTTGTTGGTAATTTATGGTGAAGGTCGAAGCCGTTACCCAGGATATAAAGTGTATCCATTCTTTGTCGGAACTAACTAATAGATTTATAATTAAACAAGATAGCCTGAACTTTTTAATGTTTCAGGCTATTTGTTATATTTGCAATATTATTGTAAAGACAATAAAAATTAGGCCATTTGACAGGAGTTGGGAAAAAGTTTTGACGGACCTTCCCGACTTCTCCATTGGCATTATATTGCAAACTATTTCTTCTATTCTTCCTTTGCTTTTATCCTTTGATTCCTGCTATGTAATACCTTGACAGTTTCTTCAAAGGGAGAATTTATATTGTAATCTTTCCGCGTTCTGCTTCTTCTGCTTCTTCTGCTTCTTCTGCTTCTTCTGCTTCTTCTGCTTCTTCTGCTTCTTCTGCTTCTTCTGCTTCTTCTGCTTCTTCTGCTTCTTCTGCTTCTTCTGCTTCTTCTGCTTCTGCAAATGTATAAACTTTTCTTTATATTGTAACAAACTGTCCCAAATGTTTCATTATGAATTAAAATTTTTATGGGTACTCTTCCATTACCCATCTACCAATTGCATCGACATTTCTTACTCGGCTTTTAAATCCTTGATATTATGACTATAGGTAATACTCATTTATATATAGTTGTAAATGCTTTTATCGTTAACTATCATGAGAAGCGCATACCTATTTGGTTTTATTTTCCATCAGCTGATATTTAACCTTGACGTTATTGCCAGCATCAATTATTTAGGCCATCAAAATAACGATAACTCTTGTGATGCCTATTAATGCTGTGTAGAAGTTGAAATATGATTTGTTTTTTCTGTAGCGCTCGCATAATTGCTTTATCAAAAATGCCTTACCTTCATTTAAATTAGTCCATTTAGCGGCGGGATAAGAGCAATTCAACAAGTCCTTTTGCTTTTTGACTATACCTATTACAATTTATCATAAACCGTCCGGTAATGCCAGAAGAACAAAAGAAATTTCATTTTCTCGGTGAATTAGTTTTGAAAAGAAGCCCGTCTTTATCATCCACCCACGAATTTAAAAATGATCCGCAAGAGCGCCTCGCCTTCGATCTCGTCAGGATAAAAATAGGATTCGGATATGAAATTGAAAATCCCGATTCTGCAACTTATGATTCACCTTTTATCGCCAAAATCTTCCTTACGGAGCCAAAAGCGCTTTCCTATATTTATGAAGGTGATGGATACCAGGTCGTCCGAGGCAGAGAATTAATTGGCGAGGTTGTCATTCTCAAAAAGCTATAAGAAAAAAAGCCTATCCCTGTTAAAATTATAATCCATTCGCTTATGCCAGAAAAAAAAATAGGAACTCAATTTACTGCTGAACTTTTTCTTATTCCGCCCACTTCAGTTTCCTCAAATTCGGTTAAGAGTGATTCACAATCGGCTATTTACCTGGACGTTGATAAAACCAAAATAGGGTTTAAATATAAAATAGAAGACCCCGATTCCGCGACGTATCGTGCCTGGTTTGTTGCTGAAATAACGGTTCCCGATTCACAGGCAGCAGAAAAAGTTGAATTGGAACAAGGGTACGGTATTTTTAGAGATGAAAAATATCTTGGCGAGATCGTCGTCATGGGAAAACTGTAACTAAGGGGTCGCAGATTGTTGCTGTTATCCGATGTGGTCATTCTAAAAAAGTTGTAAGGCCAAAATTGCCTTTCCCATTATTAATCATAAACCATTTGCACATGCCAGAAGAAAAACCGGGATTTCATTTTATTGGCGATATTATTCTGAACGCCCCGTCGTCAACAGGAGCCGTTGAATATGTTAAAGATGAATCGCAAAACGGAATTACCCTCAAAGCCGGTGAAGATAAAGTAGGCTTTACATATCAATTTGATAATCCAGATTCCGTTGTTTATGAGGATTGGTTTGATGCTAAAATAAGCATAAGTGATCCGGCATCAGTACATAAGTGATCCGGCATCAGTAAATAGGATCAAGGTGAACACAGGATACCAGATATACAGGAACGAAGAATGTATTGGCGGAGCGATCATTCATCAACAGGTATAAACAAAGGAGGCTAAAATTGCTATCTTTGGAGGAACCCTGTCAAGGCTGCTAAATTAATGGTGCCGAACAAATCCAGTTCCTTATTTGCCCGTGGCGAATTTTATTACTATTGCTTTGGTAGTGGGTTGTTACTTATTGTCCTTTCCGGTATATCGCTGTGGCGGCACCGGGATTACCGGCCTGGAACGCCGGAAACAATCAGGATCGTTGATGCCTATCATCTGGTAACGTTCGCTCTTTTATTCCTCGGATTGGTGCTGGTTTGCATGGCGTCTATCTTATGGTATAAGCGCGTTTATAAGATTATAGGCCGGGTATTGTTGAAAAGAAATTGAGTTGGATTTTCCCCTTAGAAAAAAGCAGGTACACCGGGATTGCTTATCGGCTATGTGCCAATAACAATACCAAAAGATATACCCGCTTTTCCGGCCAGCATCAAAACGATGCTGGCCTTTTTTACAGCCTCAACTATTTTTTTTGATCACCAGATGCGCCATTGCAGGATCATTCATCATGCGTTCCATTTCTGCCTGCGCCAATTCCTCAATGTCCTTTTTGACCTGCAAATAATTGCGGTTGATCATGCCCTGGTCCACCTGGCGGATGATCGGGATAGGCTTGTAGGCGGCTTCCTCTTTATTGATCGCGTCAAAATCGGTCAGCATCTCGCAGTCAAAGGCTTTGAGTTCGATCTTCTGGTCGGGAAGATCGGAAAGGATACCGGCGAACTGCCCTGCCGATAGTTTGGCGATCTTCGATGGTGGTACGGCAGATTCCAGTTGCCTGCTTTTGGAAACCGATGTTCCGCTGTCGCTGATGGATAGGCTCTCCCTGTCCTGCATGATCTTGCCGATCTGTTCGGATAACTGTTTGGCACTGTCTCCCGTTTCCTGTCCGGCGATCAGATTACCGGCTATGCTCATGATCACATCGGCCTGCTCGCGCCCGTATTCCTTGCGTAATTGATTGACACTTTGCACCCCCATGACCACGGCGATGCGATTACTACGTCCTGTCGAGATGGTCGGGATCAAGTCTACTGAAATTGTAGGATATTCATCCAGCAGCAGCATACTTTTCAGTTTATTCTTTTGATTGATGACCTTCAAAAGCCGATTGGCGAACAACGATAATACGGCACCGTATATCTGTATCTTTTGCGGGTTATTGCCTATGCAAAGGATCTTGGGTTTCTCCGGGTTGTTGATGTCCAGGCTGAAGTCGTTACCGGTGAGAACATAATAAAGTTGTGGTGAAGACAACCGGGCCAATGCGATCTTTGCGGAAGCGATCTGACCTTCCAATTGTTCCATCACGTCATTTTCGTAGGCTCGGACGAATGGATTGATCAAGGCTTCCAGCTCTTTTGTACGCAGTATCGTGAACAGTGTATCGTAATCAAGCTGGATCAGCTCTATGGCATGGGGTAAGGTGCAGAACCGGCCATTTTGGTACTGGCGTAGAAACCAGATGATCGCGGTAAAAAAATTAATCGGTGATTCCACGAAAAAATCCCCTTGCCGGGTTTGCCAGACCTTGTTAAGTCCCAGCAAAATTGTCCTGGCCGATTCTGTGGCATCTGTAATATCAGACATGCTTTCCGGCTCCAGTGGGTTACCCCGGTGCGACCTGGAAGGGTCTTCAAAATTGATAAAGAAGCATTCTGCCTCATTCTTGTACTTATGTTTGTTCTTTAAATAATGATTGTAAGCGATCACTGACAGATCAGGGAACTTGAAATCGTAGATCAGCATCGTATAGGGATCATCTTTAGCCAGGGCCTGGCTGATAAAAAAGCGCAGTATGCTGCTTGTTTTACCGCTACCTGCGCTGCCCGACACCAGTGTTGACCTATAAGGGGCTACGATATTCAGAAAGCCTTTGCGCCATTTATTACGCAGCTGGTAGCGCATGGGTAGATTAACCGAGTTCTCATTGATCAAAAGCCGTTCTTCCTGCGGAAAGGTTTCGTTCTCCAGGTTGAATATGTCCTTGTTGTTGAAATTACTTTTGATGATCCTGGATACCAGCGTTCCGCCGGTCAGGATCAGTAGGAACCCCAATGAGGTCAGGCTCATGTAGATGATAGCTACCTGTGTCACAGATAGGCTGATGGAAAAGCATAAGTAAGTAATAAAATAGATCAGCAGCCCGGTCAGGATATAAGCTAAAGCAGTTTTGTAATTCTGCTTATCATCCTTTTTTCCTTTGGCCCCAATGAGCGCCACAATAAGCAGGGCAAGGGCAATTAATTTGGAGCGATGGAAAGTATTAAACAACCCGGTGCTACTGATGTTTTTTAATAGGTTATTTGTTAAGGGCATGGTCAAGCCCCATGCTTGAAATGCGCCATAACAGTAATAATAAAAGTGCAGTGTCAGCAAGGCGATGCTGATCAGCCTGGTCATGTCAAGAATTTTCCTGAGTGCCTGTTCGTTTTCTCCAGTGTTTGCCATAATAATGATTTTTAATGACGGTATCGTTTACGTTTTTTCTTTTTGGTAGACCTGAGTTCAGGGGCCATTTGGTCGGTGCCACCCTCATCCTGGAGCATGGTTTCCAGTAAATTTTTGCCGGATGCTGCCGAACCGTGTTCGGTGGGTGGTGTGGCGGGATCAAGCGGCGCATTGGGTTTCGGGCCGCTTGTTTTACCGCTGTCCGGTTGCCCGGAATCGGTGGATCGGGTTATTCCGGTTTGCTTTACGGCGGCTTGCTGCACGGTACTGTTCTCCGCTAATTTTTGCTGGATGGCAGCCACGCCGTAGCCTGGACCTACATCGCGACCATTGAATACGCTTTTGGTGTTATGATCAACGAATGTGATCCCGTAGACCCGCGCGTCTTTGTTCTCGCGGATGACGGTATGTACGCCGACCTTAGCTAATGCTTTTTTAAATTCCTCCAGGCTGGAAATCCCCTTGTTCATCAATACGCGGTCGATGGCGGTCTTCAGTTTTGACCGGTCCGGCATACGGGCGACTTCGCCTTTGGCGAAGCGTTTTTGCAGGAATTTCAGGGTGGGTTCATTGTAAAAGCTGCTGGCTTTGATCGGTTTGCAATCCTTCTTGCCGTTCTCTTCCAATACGGAATACAAAAGGCCGTTGTGTTTGAACGTGTTGGAATCTTCGCTACCCCGGTCTGCGGTAACATTGTACTGATTGAGTATGGCGTTTAGCTCCGGCAGACTGGTGTATTTATATTGCATCAGCACATGATCCAGGACATTGCCGATCGCCCGGCGTGTCTCGCTTTTCCGCGCCTTCACTTTCTCGGCCCGGATCGGTTTCAGCTCATAAACTTTTTTCCTTCCGCTCTCTTCCGCTTTAACCAGGCCAAAGGCGTTTTCGATCTCTTTACGTGCCGCGCTGCTCTGGTTACGGCCAATGTTAAAGGTGTCGATCCCGTGGCCATCAGGCTCGACGATTTGGGAAACGATATGCAGGTGTGGATGGCCGGAATCGTAGTGCTGATAGACCAGGTAAGGCTGCTGGCCAAAGCCGATCTGTTCCATATAGCTCGCTGCGATCTGGTTTAAAACTTCGGCGCTATCCATATTCTTTTTGGGGTCGAACCGGTCACTTTCCGAAGGGTCGAAATTTAAGGTAACATGCAGGCTGTTCCGCTCTATATTGGCGTTTAGCGCGGCTTGGTTTTCCAACCGGGCCAGCTTCTGATGATACCGGAGATCCTCATGGTCTATCGGGTAGTTCGCGGCACCGATACAAGTGGCCACACCTTCGGATATCTTGTTCTCGTTGTAGTTGAGAATGCGGCGTATGGAGTAGCCGGTTTTTACGATTGCAACCATGTCTCCGCAATTTTTTTGATGCCCAATTTGATCTCGTCGATCTTGTTGAAGAGGATCTTTTTTTCGACCTCCTGCTTTAAGATCCAGGATTGAATTTGCGCGGCGGTATCGCTCATGTGCAGCTTGTGGACCGACTGGTTAAAATTGACGCCGATGCTGTTCAGTTCGCCACGCAGGCGGATCATTTCAGCCATGAAATCATCCAGCGATGCGTTCCTGAAAGTGGTGGTAATGGGCTTCGCCAGCACGACCTTGCGGGTGTACTCGCTGAGCTTGCGGCAGGTGGTTTTTTTAAATCGGTCCTGGATAGCCTGGTATTCCTCTTCTGTCAGGCGTACATGGAGCCACTTATTTCGGTTGGTCTTCTGGTCTTTCATCACATATCATTTTCACGTTTCCAATTCCTAAAACCGATAGGTTAGCCCCGCCAACGACTTCGGAGTGATGGGCGGCAAGATCGGGTTGTGATACAACCCAACATCTTGCCGGTGCAGATCAAGCACCGTGGCTGTTTTCTGGGTAAGCTGTTTTACTCAGTTCGTTCTAAAAGCGCTAAAGGCTGTTGCGGCGAAAGGCTTTAACATTTGAGGGCTTCACAGCTTGCTGGGCCTTCCCGAAATTGACATGCCAGTCGTTGACATCTTTATAGTTTTTATAGAGGCCGCTTTTGTCCTGGTAACAGCTGCTTAACGTCATCGCGTAGCGGGTATAGCTTTGACCGGAAGTTCCCTGGTCAAGATAAAGCCCGGTTTCCCGGTGCTTTTCCATGAATGACCGGGCTGATTCAAAGAAGGAGAGGGAGTTTAAAATGACGTAGTTCAGCCGCTTATGATCCTGCCCCTGGTTGATGGTCATGAAAGAAAGAAAATCAAAAAAGCCTTCAAAAACGGCGGCTTCGTCGGCACCGTTGTCGATGGTGGTGATGCCTTTGGGACTACTGGATAATTTGACCAGGCTGTTGCGGATCTCGTAGCCGCCCAGGTCATTTCTAAAGCCGATAGCATAATAGTTTCGGCCCCCGATCTCATAGCGGATTTCCTTACAAAACCGGTCGTAAATTTCATAGGCGATGCGCCGTTCTTTGAGGTAGCTGACCAGCGGGTAGGAGGATACCAAATGCTCACTGAGTACCTTGATCTTATGCTCCTTTTCCTGGGGGATCACCTGGAAGTCGCTGCTGTTTTTCAGGTCTAAAAAAAGCGCGTCGCCTTTGTAAAATGTTACCAGGTCACGGATCGTCCAGTTGTTGTGTTGCATCGCAAAATCAACGAGCGTTCCGCCGTTGAACTCAGGCGGTTTGCGGTTGTATTTTTGAGCTTTAGCCAATGCCTCCGGCGTTGGCCTGCCACCAAAATCAATCCATTGGTTCTTCAGCCTGTTGACCTTAAATGACGCTGTAGATTCTGATCGGAGCGGAGATAAATACCAATGGTCGTTACCGCTTACTTTAACCGGCTCATACCCTAATTTGGAAAGGTAGCTCACCATATCCATGTCCCTGACCCGGTTCAGGATCTCTTTGATCTCGTCCGGACCGATGTTGTTGTTGATCGATTCCATACCACACATTTTCGTTTACACATTTCTTTAACGGATGCTAATTTAGATAGCCTGGATGTGATTCACTGCTCCTGGTCATATTATGCGCAGGATGGGTATGCTTTCTAAAAATATATTTGTAGTGCAATAAATTGATAACTTAAAAACGTGTACTATGAATTTAACGAGTGATGTGGCCAAAGTTTATGACATGCTCATGAGCTTTCCAGGCATGGAAGAAACAGTGAAGATCGATCTAAGGATCTCTCGAAAAAATGTACTGCTGTTAAACGGCGTGATCGAAAAGGGGGTGAGCGGTAAAGATGATGCCGGGGCCGCTGGCCTGTTGGAAGCCTTGCCCAAAGAAGTAGTAGAAGAGTTTAAATTATTGGCCGCCGACTGTTTACAGAAGGCGGGGCTAACGGAATTTAACAACAAATTGAAAGCGTTAAATTCCAAATGATCTCCAATGTTGGCAGCAAAAAAGGGGCTTTAAAGCAGCCCCTCATTTGCAAATGAGTAATAACCTTCCCGCGTAACAATGACATGATCTAAAACCGGTATCATTAGTAAGGCCCCGGCTTCCACTAACAGCCTGGTCATAGCCTTATCGTTGTGGCTTGGCATCCAATCGCCGGATGGGTGATTATGTGCTAAGATGATCCCTTTTGCATTGGCCTTTAAAGCGGCGGCGAAGATCAACCTGGGGTCAGCCGTTGTGGTAGAAGTCCCTCCGCTGGAAACTTCAAAGATGCCGATCACATTATTATTGGTATCCAGCAGCAGGATCTTAAACTCTTCTATAAAGTCTATTTTATCTGCGTCCCAACATTGTTTCAGTATCTTATACGCATCGTGGGCGTGACCTACTTTGGGTCTGTCGCTGCGTTTTACTTTGAGTTTGTAGCTCAATTGGATCTCTGCGACCTCGTAATGCGCTGTAGGCATGATTAACTTTTTCATAATGGATCTTTTTAAGTTGAATTAATTATGAAATGCGCTCCGGTCAGTGGCGACCAAGACCAAGAAGCAACGGAATAAAAAGCGCAGCGGTTTATGCCGGAATTTCTTGGTCGCCCCGGAGCCATCTTGCCGACCTTTGTGTAATAATTGATGTGTACTTATTTTATAAACAGCTATTTACTCCAGCATCCAGAGGGCAAACCGATAGCTGTTAGACCCGGCTGTCCAAGTTGCGCAATTGCTCCAGCATATAAGACCAGTACGACACCTGATCCCCGTAAGCCATCTCCTGGTCGTAGCTGCGGTTCTCAGGAAATGTGGCCAGGTTTGCTTCGGCCTGCGCAATAGCTTCCGGTAAATTTTTGATCGTAATTATGTTGTCGTATAGGTCAGTGATCAGCGGTGGCGTATGTTGGTTTTGCATGATGTTCGATTTGAAAAGTGATCTAAAAACAACCCGGTTTGCAGGCGTACTACCTGCAAACGGGTTGTCGTTGCAGCCCGATCAGGATCAGCCGGGATCATTAAATTTTATCAGGCGTTCATCATAATCATACTGCTGAACGGCTCCGGTAACCAGGTAGCGAAATACTACACTTTCTTCCTTGTCCCGCAGAAGGATGCCCCTGATCTCGAACCCTCCGGGGATCTCCACGCGGTGGAATTGTCGGCCCCCGAACAAACCCCTATAAGCCAGTAATTCTACTGCTATATCCTGGGCGGCTTCCGGTGTTACATGCTCAAAAGTTGTTTTCATCGTTGTTCATTTTAATCAGGTCATTTGTACCTGCGCATATTTTCAAAAAAGGCATACACGCCATGTATATCTTTCTCCGTAACCAATTTGCGGAACGTATTACCGTCTGTTTGGTAGCCATATTTCGGGTAATAGCATACGCTGAGTTCATAGCCCTCACTGGCCGGAAACTTTTCGTCCATCACTTTAAAAACTTTGATCAGCTTGGTTGTATCATTGATACTCCTGTCGTGGGTAGCAAAAAAGTGTGATCCGTTCAGTGCTACATTGATTTCGTAAGACATCATATTTTAATTGAATGGTGAAGAAAAAGGAACAGGTGGGCAGCGAATCCACCGCCCGTCCTGCATACCTATTTTAAAAAACCCTGCTGTTTGATGTTCTCAAACCAGATGTCGGCAAACTCTATCAGGTCGCTTTGCATTTTTCGATGAAAGGATTTAGCAGTGCCATCCTCGATCCTGACGCATTCCTGATAGATTCCTAAACTGTCTAACCGGTACATCTGCGGGTAGATCTCCAGCAGTTCCCAGGTATCAGGAAAGGGCCTGTTATCTACTACGATAAAACACATTTCGGGATCACGCATTAGATCGCCATTTTGTTCATAGTAATGGGCCAGGCTATATAACTTCCCGATCCCAAACGGTGTGCTGACCTGTTCGCCTATCAGCTCGATCACTAAAGGCATATACTCCGGGATCTCAATGCGCAGATGTTGTTTACCATTCAGTTTGACCAGTAGGTCACTGCATACTTTTTTACTGTTTTCATTTACACTTATCATAACGTTCACGGTGATCGAACAGCACCGCCACTGTTTTTAATTATGCAATTGATCTGTATTGATGCCCGTTAATGGTTTGGCTACCATACTTTTGTTTGATCTCATCTAACGACTTTTTACCCCCTTTGCATTTGTAATCATCGGTTCGGAAATACCAGGCGATCTTTTTGGAGGCGTAGAAAAAGCCTGCTTCTTTGATCTGATCTTTCACGGGCCTGGTGTCACCGGTTACCCAGATCCAGTTACCCACTAACTCGATCACGATACCCGGTAAATGAATGATCTTTTCAATGGCCTGCCGGTACGCTTCGGAATACTCCATCTGTTCGCTTGCCTGTTCATCAGACAGACCGGCACCCTTGTAGATCTGCGCACAGGCATACGCATACTCCGTATTGATGGCCTGCATAGTCACCACATCCCCGCCAACGTCGGGATGATTTTCTTTCGCTAACTTTTTGTAAAGCGCTTTTACTTCGTCGATCGTCTGGCACTCTTTAAAGAATTTCATAGTTGTAATTTTTAATGATTGATCATTTTGATTCTCTTTTTTTTCACCCGCGCCTTTCTGTGTTCCAGAGCCGGATCGGTTGAAAAAGAAAGCGATTGAATGACGCCCGGCAACTTTGATTCTGGAAAGTCCCGAAGGGTGGATGGCGGGAATTTGGTGTATACCCCGCCGTTCATTCCGTAGAATCAATTTTGCCAGTCATTATCTTTGCTGGCCTTTTACAGATCCGGTTTTGGGACACAGCATAAAGGGGTGGGCTGAAAGAAAACGATCGTTTAGCCCGCTGATCCTTGATCAGCATTTTAAAAAATCATAAAGTTTTGAACAGGAAAGGGACGTTATTCAGAAGTGGGGGATAGGGTGGCGTTAAAGCCAAAGGGAAGTATCCTGCTTGGCCTTAGCCGGATCATGGCCGGGTAAGGTCGAGGTGGATAACAGGAATTACAAATGCTGTGACAGATGCGCAGCACCGCCCGGCGGGCAGCGGTGTCTTTCTCCGGGAAAGTCGCCGCTGATCTGGCGCTGCATTTGTTTCGGAAGGATCACGAGGTAGCTTGCAAAATGCGTCCGCCGATTGAGCGGGTATCCTTTTCCTTCAGGAAAAGATAAGAGCGGAATGAGTGCAGAACGCCCAAATCTTTTTTAAATAGAGGCCCTCAACATCAGGCTGATACTGATAAAAGACGTATTTTTAACATATAAAATATTGTAAATGAACTTGCCTATTGAAGACGGTTCCGAAGAAGAAAAGTTAAGGGAACTGATCCCTGGAATTGTTAGAGGAAATAAGCGGGCTATGGATCAGTTTTATGATCTGTCTTTTGATAAACTTTGTCGGCTGACCCAGCGTTTTATTAAAGATGATGATACTGCCTGCCAGGTCATGGGCCAGACCTACAGTGACTTTTATAGGAAAGGTCAGCAGCTATTAAGCGTCAGGTATCCGAGTGTGGTACTTGTTAAAATGGTTATGAGTTTGATTCAGAAGTTCAATGCGGCCAATGGTAAATTTAGTTTACCTGGGGATTCTTCGGCACCGCTCATGCAGGGACAGGAAAATGCAGTGTCCTTGTTACAGGCAGGTGCCATCATAGAGGAAGCGACCAATCAACTGACGGGGACAGAACGGCGCGTGTTTGATCTTCACTATCGGAAAAAAATGTCGCTGGCTGAAGTAGCATTGGAACTGGGTTACACGGAAGGAGAAACAGAATATTACTTACAATTGGCCATGACCACTTTACGTAAGATCATGGCTGAATCGGATCTGATCGTCGGTGGGTCACTAAGTTGGAGAAAGCCCAAATATCTCATTACGGGTATCTTTCGCAGAGGGCGTAAAGGTTAAAAGTATACCCCGTTGACCATAGGGCAAAAAAAAGCGGGTCCGGCTTTAGAGCCTGGACCCGTAACAGATGCTATCATTAAATCAGCTAACCATAGCGATCTGTTTCAGGGGCAAATGTTTTATTTCGGCCCACATATTAATAAGGCTGTACATGCCTGATAAAAAACTCGATGTCGCTTAAACTCACCGGGTCCGCGCTCTTGCCGCCAGACGTGGAAATTTCCGCCAGTTGCCTGTTCAGGCCATCCAGGAACTTAGGGCGCTCTGATTCACCATACCAAATTCTTTTAGAAACACCTCCATTGGCCTGCATCGAAAGCATATAAGTAACGTTATACCTGCTTTTATAATGGTCAGCCAGGTAATCATTGTCTTGGGGATCATAACTGGCGCTCAAGAAAACGTCGCGCATGTACTGATAGGTTTCCGGGTAGGTGCGGTGTCCTTTAAAACTTAAGCAAGTACGTTCCTGGTTCGTTATGCCGTAATAACTGGAATCAGGGTAGATGTGTATGAAGTTTTGAATATAGACGCTTGTGTCCGTTGGCCAGTAATAACAGACATAAATTAAATCCGGCAGTACCGCTGGCTTACCGTCTTCCGGCTCACTGTTATGCCTGCAACTACATAAACAGGCCAGCATGAACAGCGTAAAAGTGATCTTGATATACCTCATATAACAATCAGTGTTTAATTGGTAGCTGTTTTAAACAAGCGTTTTATTTGGAACCTTTATGATTATAATCAGTCCGGGTGATCCCGGACTGAAGTGACAAAAACAGGCTAACTGTTTCAGTAAAACAACAGGGTTCGCCGGAAGCATGAATCCATTTATACTACAGCTAAAAACTCGGACCCCGGAACCTGGACAAGTTGGGCTGCTTCCGCTACACCGGTGCCTGTTGACCGCATCCGGTTGCGCGAGACTTAGGCTATTTGCCCTTGCCTTCTTACATCGTTAGAAAACGAAGTAAGGGTCCTTCACCAATAAACGGGTGAAAAAAAACGATCGGTCTTTAACCCATACTATTAATGTCTGAGGCTGACTTCGATCATCCTGGTATGGTGAATTTTCCATCTCCCAGGCGGCCCACGCCAAACCAGCTATCATCAGCCCCATTGCTATAAAAAAGATCACGAACAAGATCAGCGCATATTTATCAATTGACTTTTTGCCATTCTGAAAGTCTCTTTCAAGATCCGCATCAATTTTTTGAGCGTGTTCAAATTCATCCAGCATAAGCAATTTTACTTGAAAAATGTAAACAATGGGCTTGGTAGACACCAAGCCCGTTTTTTTCCAATCATGAATACTTCTCAGTATCATCTAAGAGAAGGCATGTGCAAACCAACCATTTCTGCCATCTCTGTGTTGCGACAAGTACCCCTTGCCGGACTTAGGGAGCTGAAGGCCTCCCTTCCCGCCGTTCTTGACAGATGCGGGGTGTTCTCGGATGCTTGCTAAAGAATAGATTTAGTGATCTTCATTATGAATCCCTGTATCTGTTATAAATATCATTTGGTGAATAAGGTGGCGGATTTTTTAAATATACCCGGCACCGTTCTAACGTAAATTCCCACATGATCTCTTCGTTTCTTCTATATTGATTTAAACGGAAACGGTATTTCCATATCAGTCTAAAGGTGTTATCTACAACTTCCATCGCCAGGTCACTGCGTTTGAGCAAACTGAAACTGGCTCCATACAGATCGTCATTAAACAACTTTTTCAAATGGCCCAATGCCTCGTAGTTACCCAGGCTTATTTCGGTAAACAGGCTGTCCTTGTCTTTAGGGTTATCTGGTACCGGAAAAACGACCTTAAAATCACCAAGATATTCCGGCACCTGGTATTCCGGTGGTTCGGTAAACCTGTTCCTGTATTGAGGCGGCCTCTCAAAATAAAATTCGTCCGCTAAACCTGCCGATGTTTCCTCAATAAACCTGTCGAATTGAAAGGTGTTATCCGCTATATGTTTAAACCGGTACCTGAAGATCCAGGTACCTTCAAATACCGCTTGAAATAAAGCATCAGCACCAGCAGGCACATACAGTTTCTTTAGCCCTATGCCTAATAGCTGTTCCTTATATAAACTTCCGAACAATTGGTGCGCTTGCTGACTGCCTTGCGATATTTCGTACAGCAAGACTTGATAATCCCGATGCTCTTCCTGGTTTTTTAAACGGTGGTGTATTTTCGGCATTACTTCCTGTATACTAAATAATGAGCATAAGCATAGAAAAGCACAGCACCTAATACATAGATCAACATAACAACAACAAGGATCAAAATAGTCCCGGATCGCAAGGTTATATTGTCTTTTGGATCAGAAAAATCAATATGTTGCTCATGCAAATTGTTATTCCTGGTTTATGCTCTTAAATGTTGCAGCCTTTTCCGAAGTTTCTCTAATGCTGTGTGTAGGTGCGTATGCACCGTACTTTCACTGACCCGTAGCAATGCAGCTGTCCTTCTCCGGTTTACGCTTTCCATTTTACTTAATACAAATGCCTGCCGCTGCCGCTCAGGCAATGACCATATCGCCGTCATGATCTCCGTTCTTATCCAGGTCTTTTCTGCCGGATCGGAAAATGGGAGATAAGCTGTACCAATACTGTTCATCGTATACTGTGCTAAGACCTTGGCTGTTCGCTTTCTCCGGCGGTGGCTGTCCGTGGAACGATTCGTCAATGCTCTGAACAGATACGCGGAAAGATCATCAATGCTCATAAAATGTTTTTTCTGCCAAAGGTCCAAAAGAATATCCTGCATCATGTCGCCTCCATCCTGGCCATTATCAAAATGAATAAAGTTTTTGGATCGCATCAGTTCCAGGCAGGCGCTATACACCTCCTTAAAAGCATCGCTATCCCCACGCATCAGGCTTTCCCGTAAATTATCAGTCATCATACCTTTTTTGATAGGCTTTTAAATAAGCCCCCTATGTGGAAACATTGGGGCGTTGCTAACCTATGAAAAACACCGAGTTAAATATCTTCTTGCGCCAGCTGTCCTGCGCTTTTTGCAAAGCGGAAAACAGGCTGACTAAATCAGGCTTGACCGAACGGAGGCAAAATAGTGTAGTAAATCAACCTGCTACCTGTTGACCTCAGCTAAAATTGGGAGTTATATAGCTGGAGACAGTAATCAGATTTCTTACTGCAAATTAAGATAAAGTTTTAATAACCTATCATTTCATACCTTGTTTTTTTTAGGTGTGATGATACTTTTTTTAAGAGCCAGTATCAGAAAAGGCTTAATACCTGGCAGAACATCCCCTATCAGGAATACTCAATGCCAGCATGTTGTCTATACTCAAATAATTAAGTATTTAGTAGGTGCAACGCGGCCCCACCTTACGGCTGAACAAACAGCCTCCGATCCATTTTAACAGGCTTGCGAGGTGGTGCCACCTAATAGCCTAAGTGATGTTTACCGGCAGAAATGAAACGCATCATGATCATGAATTGTCGTCACGCCAGCATGTTGTCTATACTTTAAAAGAAAAGTATTTAGTGAGCGCTACGCGGCCTCACCCTACGGCTGATACAAGCAGCCTCAAAATCTTTGCGAAGCCGAACGGCTAATTTACCTGGCCGTCACGGTTATGCCTTTCAGATTTCCTTTATAAGTGATCTTATCCTTTAAGTTATACCAGCTCCAGTTGTGCAGGAGGCATTCATCCTGTTTCGTTCCTTCCTGTGCTTCCTCCACGTTCACCAGCACTAAAGACGCGGCCTGATGCTTGACACACAGGTCTATTAGCTTACGCGAGTAAAAATGAATACGGCTATTGATATAATTACTTTCCAATGCCTGAAACTTATGGGTAGCTTTCATCTTTCTTTTGCGTCCCCGGCCACCGCGACTGCTCGATGTACCTTTTTGTGTTCTTGACAGGCTGTTTTGGATAGCGATCCGACGATACATAAATTCTTCTTTGTTGCCGATCTCATATCGGTACTTGCCGATCGTTACGACGATAGGTGTATCGATGGTTAGCGTTGCTTCGGCAACTTCGTCGCTGTCCGTAACGGTCAATTTCTTTTCATAAGAAAATGTGGCCATCCAAAAGATCTTCCCGGCCTGCATCTTCATGCTGCTTGTACACAATTTCACTTTGTTATCCAATAGCCCATCCATCAATGCGGATTTATCAAAATTCTTCTCCCGGCCCAGGTAAGTTTTAAAAGGTATGCCGAATATGTCAAAGGTATAGTTCCGGCCCTTCGGTATTTTAGCGAAGTGCCTGAAGTCTTTAGCGGCGATCGGCATTGGGATCTCACGTTTATAATTGCGTAAAGACCGCGTTCCAAGATTGTAGCCCATCCTTTCCTTTTGATATGTGCCACACAGGTTATTGTTGAGCGCACTCAATATGGACATTGGCATTTCACCCTTGAATTTTTGGGACAGCATTTGGTAAGTGCTGTTCTTTTTTGATGTGCGTAAAATGCCGCTTGGGTCTTTGGCAACGTTGGTTAATTTTATTTTGATATCCTCGGTTAAATAGATCATGTCTTTTAAGCGATCCTGCATATAAAGCTCACTGAGGATCAGGTTAGCGGCCCTGCGGCAGGTACGCTGCCACTGACACAACAATTCGAAGGCTTTGTTCTGTGCCTCCTGGTCTTTGATGTTGAGTAGCAGTTGTATTTTCCGTGTCAATACAATTTTCGTTTTCGCTTCCTCTGCTGCTTCCAATGCGCTCATGGTGTAATGCAATTGCGTTTTTAAATTGGCGTCCTGTAGACACAGGACAGCCGATGTCTGACGACATATGAAATTACAAGTTAAAAGAATTGGTATCCGGTGCCGGTGCGGATCAGCGCAGTGACAACCTGGACCTGTCAGGTTTGACGAGTGAAAGCAAATAGTGTAGTAGTGGTATCAACCGACCGGAGCGCTCAACAATAACCTGATCAGTTCACCGACCATTTATTAAGCTCTAACGCAGTTGTTTGATTTATTGACGCGGCTAAATTAACGTAAACCTATATTCAAAAAACATTTCATTCAGATTTTTTTTATTGCGGCATTATGCGTTCATTATTTTTTGAATACGAGATATGCTTGCTATAACGTTTTGTCAATGGGCTGTTAGGAAGCCAATGCGATCAGCTGAATACCTGTTTGGGATAAACCGAAGCGGTTTTTTGCGCTTTTTTGGGATTTAAAGGGGCCTTTACCGATAACAAATAATTTTTTTATTGGTCTTGCCCTATATTTGACAAAGTTTATTTAACCCTTTTCAGCAGGTCTTAAAACGAACTACGGTAATTAGCCGTATGTAAAACACATTCCCTGAAATCTAAATTCTATGGAAGGCTCTTGATAAGCAGTAATTATTATTGTAATTTTAAGATGTGTAATTGCTTACATATGTGGAGACTTCTGAATGAATCACTTTAAGAACCACTCGGACAATGATCTGTTTTCGCTGATGCGTGAAGGCAGTGAAGACGCATTAGGTGAGATCTATCGCCGTTATTGGGACGTGCTGCTCTCCGTTGCCAAAAATCGTTTGAAGCACCAGGAAGAAGCAGAAGAGTGCGTACAAAATATTTTCATTTCCCTGTGGCAAAACAGGAAGGAAACGGAGATCAAGTTTCTGTTGAAGACCTACCTGGCCGGTGCCGTCAAATTCCAAGTGCTCAATGCGCTGGCCAATCGCGCCCGTGCGGAGAAACGCCTGTTCGCATCGGTCGATTATGGGATGGATCTTAGTACCCCGTCCGCTGAAACACATTTGATCGCCAAAGAACTGATGGTCAGATTAGAAAATACCATATTGATGTTGCCTGAAAAGTGCAGGATCGTTTATCAAATGAGCCGTGACGAGGGCCTGAGCCACCAACAGATCGCTGATGAATTGAATTTGTCCCCGAAGACGGTCAATAATCAGCTGACTAAAGCATTGAAAAATATCAAGGGTAGTCTGACCAGTTTGTTCCTGACGCTCTATATCTTCCTGATCTTGGCCAAAGGTTTCTTTTAGCCTACCAACTCATTACCCGCACTCCGGTCAGTTCCGTTTGATTTTTTTCTACTCACCATTGATAAGTTACTAATTTTGTTAGTAATTTACAACATGCCCATTTTTAGAATAACGGTGAAGTTGTGTAACGGGAGAGGCCAAACGGTCCTTCGGATGTGGTGGGATGATCTTAACCTTGCCTATAATGTGGTGCGTAAGCGTGTGCATACCTATTACGGCAGTGAAAATGTCTGCACATTTGATATGGTCATGTTATGCGAACATTCGCGGGAATACCAGGACTTTGAACATCACATCAGAAACAACCTGCGTTACCGCGTAAGCAGTGTCTTTGACCTTCCACCCCTAACAAAAAAACATATAGCTGCACCACGACCTGCTGAAAGCAGCGATACCAAAGTGCTTAGACTGCCTGGCAGGAACTGAAACTTTACATTGGCGACAAAAAATTCTACGATCTAAAAAATATTTCAACATGGAATAGGTATAAGGATCACTTTCTATTACTATAGAAGAAACGATTCTTACATGGAAGAAAAACCATCCATAACCTATATCACCGAACTCGCCCGAAAATGGCGGACGGGTACACTCTCGGAAGAAGAGCAGGGCATTCTGGATCAGTGGTATAGCGACCACCAGGATGAACTATTGCCCTTACCGGAAGGGAGTACAGATAATCCCTATGTGATCAAAGACAGGATGATGAAGCAGATATTCAGCAAGATCGAACCTGAGCATAAAACGCATTTCATCTATACCTGGAAATATTATATCGTTGCTGCTTCGGTGTTGCTGGTTATTTCCATAGGCACCTATTTCTACCTGCAAAACACACCCGTTCATGTGCAGGAGCAGTCCTTTGCGAACATCGATGCCGCCCCCGGCGGCAACAAGGCCGTTCTAACCTTAGCCAATGGTACCAAGATCAGTTTAACCAGTGCAAAAAATGGGGAATTGTCCGTACATGACGGGATCAGCGTTACCAAAACCGCTGACGGGAAGCTGGTCTACACCATTAAAGAAAAAAGTGGCTCTACCGGCGCTCCGGCAGGGTTTAATACCATCGAAACCCCCGCAGGAGGCCAATACCTGGTCGTGCTGCCCGATGGCAGCCAGGTGTTCCTGAATGCCTCCAGTAAGCTGACCTACCCGGAGAGGTTCGCGGTCAATGAACGCCGTGTATCCCTGGAGGGGGAAGGCTATTTCGAGGTAAGCCATAATAAAGCCCGTCCATTTAAAGTGATCAGCAACGACCAGGAAGTACGGGTACTCGGTACCACATTTAACGTAAACGCCTATGCTGACGAGCATCGGATCATCACGACACTGGCCACCGGCTCGGTCGAAGTGAGTTCAGCGCAATTTAAAAGATCGATCATACCCGGCCAGCAGGCTATCAATACGCCGGGGCAAGACATTCATGTACAACAGGCGGACCTGAAAACGGCTCTTGCCTGGAAAGACGGCTGGATCTCATTTAAAGATGCGGATCTGCATAGCATCATGCGCCAGTTGTCCAGATGGTACAATATCAAGATCAGGTACAATGGAGCGGTAACGGGAGACATATTTAACGGAGTTGTCTCCCGCAGCTCCACCTTAAACGAGGTACTGGAGGTGCTGAAAGAAGGCAACATTAAATTCAAACTCGAAGAAGATAAGCAGGAAGGAAAGACACTTATAATTAACTAAATCAATATTCACCTTACTAATTAACCGCTAATGAAATAGACAAGGAACAGCCAGAACAGATCAGGAGGTTTTCTATATAAAAAAGCCGGATGTGTTTGCGAGACACATTCCGGCGAAGACCGGGAAACCTCATTACCCTTTGCGTCAGATATTAAGCATTAACCCAATCAGATCAAATTTATGCAAATTTTTACGAGCATAGTTTACGCTTTGCGTAAATTATTCGCCTGTACCGTACCTTCAGCATTACGAACAGCACTCCGGAACAAGGAAACCCAAAAGAAAATAGCTATGCGGCTACAAGTTATCACCCTCTTTATGATCGTCGGCTGTATCCAGGTCGGGGCCAAAAGTTTCGGGCAACAACGTGTCAGCCTCAACTTCAAAGATGCCTCCGTGGATCGCGTCTTTAACCAAATCTCGGAACAGACCCATTACGGTTTCTGGTACAACAAATCCGAATTAAGCCCCGATATTAAGATCACCGTTAACCTGAAAGATGCCAACCTGCAGGAAGCCCTGGAACTGATCTTTAAAGACCAGCCCATGACCTTTAAACTCGTCGGCAAATACATCGTGGTCAAACCCAAAGCACCGACCATTCTTCAAAAGATCAGTGAATACCTCAAAAAAATTGAAGTACGTGGCATGGTCACCGGAGAACAGGGGGAGCCACTGCCCGGCGTCAATGTCAGCATCAAAGGCGTTGCTACCGTAACCAGCACCGACGAGAACGGTAACTACCGGATCGACGCAGAAGAGAACGCGACCCTGGTGTTCAGCTATATCGGTTACAAGAACCAGCAAATAGCTATCAATGGTAGAAACCAAATCAACGTTCAGTTATCCGCAGACATCAGGCAACTGAGCGAGATGGCTATTAAAGGGTACTATAATACCCCCAAAACTTTAAATACCGGGGACGTCAGCACCCTGAAAGGTACCGACATCGCTAAACAACCCGTATCCGATCCGATCATGGCCTTAGAAGGCCGGATACCTGGCCTTTACGTCAGCCAATCATCTGGAGTTGTCGGCGCTCCGCTTACCGTTAGGCTACGAGGACAAAACAGTATCGCTAACGGCAATTCGCCGTTCTACATCGTTGATGGTGTACCGTTCCCGTCCGCCTCTATTGGGGCTATACCCGGCGCAGGCGGCTTAATCAGTCCCTTTGCCAGTATCCGCCCTAATGATATCGAAAGCATTACCGTGTTGAAAGATGCGGACGCCACAGCGATCTACGGCTCGCGCGGCGCGAACGGTGTGATCCTGATCACGACTAAAAAGGCGAAAGCCGGTAGAACTAAAGCGGAGTTTAATGTCTACACCGGAACTGCGAAAATTACCAATAAGCTAAAGCTTATGAATACCGCCCAATACCTTGAAATGAGGAACGAAGCATTCAAGAACGACGGCGGCACACCGGGCGCCACGGACTACGATGTGAACGGTACCTGGGATCAAAGCCGTAATACTGATTGGCAGGATGTTCTGATCGGGAGCACTGCCCGTTTCACGGACGCACAGGGTACGCTTTCCGGTGGTAATGAAAATACACAGTTCGCTTTAAGCGCAGGATACCGTAAAGAAACGACCGTGTTCCCCGGAGACTATGGCGATAAAAAAGGCTCTGCCCGTTTAAGCATCAACCATCAATCAGAAGATAAAAAGTTCAGCGCTAATGCTGTCATTTCATACCTGAACGATAACAACAATTTGCCAAACGCGGATCTAACCACCAACATATTTTTAGCGCCGAATGCACCTTCTATTTACAAAGACAACGGGGATTTAAACTGGCAAAACTCGACGTGGAAGAACCCCTTCGGGCTTTTAAGAAAAAGCACAACAACGATCAGTGATAATCTCAATAGTAACCTGATCTTGCAGTATGATTTACCTGCTGGCTTCCAGATCAAAAGCAGCTTTGGCTATACCAATATTGGGCTTTTAGGTACTCAGATTAACCCATTCAGCGCTCTTGATCCAACCACTGCTAATCCAGCAAATAACCGGTCATATTCTGTCAATACCAACAGTTTAAAAACCTGGATCGTTGAGCCTCAATTAAACTACACTAAGAGGATCAATAAACACCAAGTTGATGTATTGTTGGCTACAACCTTCCAGGAAAATAACCAGCGAAGAATTATGCAAAGTGCATCTGGTTATACCAGTGACGCTTTAATCGAAAATTTAGCTGCCGCGACATCTGTAATTAATAGCAGTGTTTATACACAATACAAGTACAACGCTGTCTTCGCACGGATCGGTTATAACTTCGACGAGAAATACGTATTGAACTTAACCGGTAGGCGCGACGGGAGCAGTCGATTCGGCCCCGGAAAACAGTTTGGTAACTTCGGGGCTATCGGTGCCGCCTGGAATTTTTCAAAAGAGAAATTCATTAATGAACGATTGCCCTTTTTAAGTTTCGGCAAACTGCGCGGCAGTATCGGCAGCACAGGCAACGACCAGTTGGAAGATTATAAATTCCTGGATACCTATACCTCTAATTCATTGGCTTATTTAGGTAATAACGGGATCAGTCCTACCCAATTGACCAATTCAGAGTTTGGCTGGGAAACGATAAAGAAGATCGAAGTCGCTGTTGAACTTGGCTTTTTCAAGGATCGCGTCCAGTTGAATGCAAACTGGTATCAAAACCGAACCGGTAATCAATTGGTAGGCTACCCTTTGCCGGCCATAACCGGATTTACAACCGTACAAGCGAATCTACCCGCAGTGATCGAAAATAAAGGTTTTGAGCTTGACCTCACCACCGTCAACCTGAGAAACTCAAAACTGACCTGGACCTCTTCGTTCAATATCAGCTTCCCTAAAAACAAACTGGTATCGTATCCTAATTTGGCCGCGTCCAGTTATTCATCCACCTACGTTATTGGGGAACCGCTGTTTATCAATATGCTTTATCATTACACAGGTATCGATCCACAAACGGGTGTATATACGTTTGAAGACTACAACAAAGACAATTCCATTACTTCGACCTTTGACCGCATACCCGTATTTGTCGGCCAAAAGTTCTTCGGAGGATTCAATAATTCTCTTACTTATAAAGGCTTCAGTTTAGACGTGTTTGTACAATTTGTAAAACAGACAGGATACAACTATTTAACCAATAGCTTGCCTGGCGCTTATTCCAGCAGTTCTACAACGGGGAATAATCAATTGGAGGTGGTTATGGACCGTTGGCAAAATCCTGGTGACGAAAGGACATTTGAGAAATACACCCGGCTCGGTGGCGCTGCTTTTACTGCAAATACCAATCTCAATGTGAGCGATGCCCGGATCAGTGATGCGTCATTCATACGATTAAAGAATATATCGTTAACTTATCAGCTGCCTGAAAAATGGATAAGTAAAATAGGCCTAAGTAATGGTAGATTATATTTACAAGGTCAAAACCTTGCCACCATTACAAATTATAAGGGCCTTGATCCCGAAAACAGTCGACCAGATAATACTATTCCACTCGCACCTTTGAGACTACTAACTATAGGAACACAACTGACTTTTTAATTTTCTATAGCATAAAATATATTATCACTTTATCGTAACCACTATGACCCCAAAATATTATTTTATCGCAGTTTTACTGCTCACTGCCTTTACCTCGTGCAGTAAATTTGTAGAGATAGACCCGCCAAAGAATAAACTGAGCACAGCGTTAGCTTTCGCCGATAATGAAACGGCGAATACAGCCATGACGGCTATATACACGAAAATGAATACTTCAGGTGATGTTAATCCTTATATCACCGCATTGTACTTAGGTTTATGTTCGGATGAATTAACTACATATTCAACTGCACTCAATATAAAGCAAGTTTACTCGAACAGTTTGGCCCCTTCAGATGCATTGACCAATGATATTTGGACACTCGGCTATAACTGTATTTATCAGGCAAATGCTGTAATTGAAGGATGCGAAAAATCAACCAGCCTTTCGCAAGACGTTAAAATACAGCTTACCGGCGAAGCATTATTTATACGTGCTTACTGGCATTTCTATTTGACCAATTTGTTCGGCGACGTGCCGTTGGTTTTGCAGACAGATTATCTCATTAATTCAAGGTTAGCCCGAACACCGGGAGCGGCTGTTTATGATCAAGTTATTGCAGACCTTAAAATTGCCCAGCAAAATTTAAACCCCAATTTTGTTGGTGCTAATGGCCTGACGACCACAACTGAACGCGTTAGACCGAATAAATACGCGGCTGTTGCTCTACTTGCCAGGGTTTATTTGTTTACGAATAAATATAGCGAGGCGGAACAGGCTGCGAACCTGGTTATTAATAATAAGCCCA